>JASLXP010000994.1 GCA_030740295.1 Planctomycetota bacterium | reverse complement strand
CGTCGAGGCCGGGCAGGCCATCCTGCTGCCGGATGGCTCGGTTCAGGCGGGCGTCACGCTCTGGGGTTTCCGCGACCTGATGAAACGCTGGCGCAACATCTTTCACCAGCACGGCAAGACGCCGATGTTCACCTGCCACCTTACCCGCTCGATGATGTATTGCGGGATGACCTTCGTTGACAGTTACCTGGACGGCGAAGGCCATCCGACCATTACCGCACGGAGCCGTGACTTTGTGGGCGCGCTTTCCCTCCAGCGCGCCGAGGCGCTCCAGAACGGCCGCATGTGGGGCATCATCCCGGCGTTCATGGCTTCCATATGGGAAGGCGGCCTCGGACAGGGCAAAGGCTGGAACCCGCACAAGCGATGGTCATGGCGCATGGCCCGCGGTGCGATGTCCTTACTTGCACATTTTGAAAACGCGGTCACCTACACCGACCAGGGCGGCGCGGTCTATCGGAATTACTGGAATGATGTCCTGAAGTGGGGGGCCGGTGAGATGTCCGTGCCGTTCCATCCCTACTGGCTCAACTCAAAATATCTGCACGTCGATGGCCAGGGCAGAGACACTCTCGTCTCTTTCTATCAGAAGGAAGGCAGGATTCTGTTGATAGCCTCTAGCCGGAGAAAGGAGGATCGAGAGATCAAGATCAAGCTCAACCTCGCTGCACTGGGGCTCGATAACAAAAAGGTCGCCGTCAAGCAGTGGGACACCGGTTACCCGCCCGCCGAAGGCGAAGACGTCTTGAGCAAGGCCCAACTCGCCGAGCTTAAAAAGATCAAAGCGCCGGTCACCAATCTCCTGGACGGCGGCGCCGCGGGCGAATCGGAATTCGAAGAGGAGGGCGACCTCATCGAAGAGCTTGAAGAATCAGAAGGCGGCAAGGACACCCCAAGACTGGAAGGCAACGTCTTGATTCTTCCCACACGAGCGAGAGATTTCAGGATGGTCTCGGTGGAGTGAGGAAGGCGGTGGAAGAGAGTGAACAGCCGCGGGGCCGCATCAGGGCTCAAAGATTATGCGTGCGAACAGGCCCGGCTTGTGGAAGCTGCCGCGCAGCAGGGGATTGATGCTGCTGAACATATCGTTGGTGCCGTGGGCCTTGAATCGGGTGAGGCAGAAGTTGCCTCCCCACGCAGGTTTCTTCCCAGGCACTATCTCTGCCTGCAAAGTGGATAAGGGGATCGCCATTTCCACGAGCCAGCCATCCTCGCCTACCTTGACCGACGATTCGACTTTGCTCTCCCAGTTTACATCCGGCGGCTCACCGGGTCCGGGATAAAGGCGGGCCGTCACCTTCCCGGCCATATTCACCATGATCCAGTAATAGGTGGTTCTGTCATTGTTCGTGTCGAGGAAGACTTCGATGTAGTCCTTTCGCTGGTCGGTGGCCAGGCGTTCCTTTGCTCCCGGGCTCCTGATATCAAAACAGCAAAGAAACTTGTCCCTGTTGAAACGAGCTCGCAGCTTCGCGTTCAGTTCAGTTGGTCTGCCGTCAACGTTATTCTTCATGGAACGCCCGCCGGTTCGCAGCCATTCCCTCTCCGAGAGCATTCCATCGATCGTGATGGGCTTCCCCCGAACGCTCCGGACCTTCAGGATATCGGCACCCTCATCGCGCAGTTTCTTGACGTCCCGGACGTAGTTCTCTCTCTGTCGTTCCATCACACCAATGAAGCGGTCGGACATCAGGCGGATCGCCTCAGCGTAAGGGGTGTTCTTCGTCAAGCGCTCGGCCTTGCTGATCGCCTCCCGATAACGATTCAGCGCCTCGCCCGTGAAGTAGCTTTCCCAAACCGCAATGGAGTCGGCGTCGGCCGCGGCGATCTTTGTGCAGCGCGATTCGATGTCGTCGAGCATGGCCTTCATGACCTTTGCCGCGGGCCCGTAAAAGCTCATGGCGTAATCATCGAGGATGTGTTCGACCTTCGCGCCAGGATTCCACATCAGCCGGGAATAGACGTAACGGTTGATGTGCTCGAATATGATGTTGTCGAAATCGTTCTGCATGAAAACCCACCGGCCAAAGCGTGACAGGTCTTTGAAGACTTTTCCTGCATGGCGCGGTAGCAGCATGGGCACGCCTTCGCGGCTGCGCTGGTTGTGTCGGTAAAGCGAGTAATTCCAGAAGAGCATCGGCGTATTGTTCATTTTCGACCAGCGCTCTATCAGGTCGAGGTGTGCTCGATACCTGGCCTTGTTGACGGAAGTGCTCATTCTGCTGGCGCCGGAAAGAGCAGCAATTCCGACAATCACATTGTCCGGCAGGGCCCGGACCGTGCTGGGAACTTCCCAGTAGGTCTGGTAGGCGATGCACGTGAGATACTTGCCGGGAAACCTGGGCTCAACAGCCCTGGCGACCCGTTCGACAAACTGCCAGATGTAGTCCGCGTGCCGGTGCGGGAAGGGCAAATCTTCGTGAAGAAACTTCCGGCTGGCTTCGGACGTATCGACGCTCAAGCCATCGTTGGGGAGAAGGGAGAACGTGTCCCCATAGGAAGCCTGGGGCCACCATCCTCGGGTGGATGCGAACTTCGAATGCAGTTCGATCCCCCGAGCCGTCGACGGCTTACCGGAGTAGAAAGCTTCGATATCGAGAACGGTTTCGCGGAAGACACCTTCGCTGGTGTAATTCAGGTACTCCCTCTTCCTGTTGTGGCCCACTGCTCGCGTGCCATCCTTCATAAGCGCGAAGTACTCGGGATGCTTCTCTGCGAATCGCTTCGACCATTGATGCCGGCGGGGCCGGTGATTGAAAGCCATGAACCTGGAGGATGTCCGTTGCCGCACCATCCACAGCCGCTGGTTTCTGCCGTTCCAACCGAGCCGCCGGTATTCATCAAGATTGAAGACACCTTTCCGGATGTAACTCGGATTCGGGAACATGATCCCGTGATTGATGCGAAGCCGAAAGTGCGGTTCTTCGGTCACGTTGACAGGCGCCAGAGACAGGTCCTTTCGCTGCGGAACGACCGTGCCTTTCGGTCCGGCAAAGAACCATCGAACGCCAAGACGCTCGAGAAAATCGTAGACGCCGTGGAGTGTTCCCCGCTCGAAGTCCCATGCGACATCGCCCCATGCACGCGCTCTTTCGAGGCCCGTCGCTTTGGTGGGCAGGGGCCCGTCCTTGACGGAGAAGAGGACGTTCGACTTTTCAGTGTGATCGTCCCGACCTGCAATGTAGATGCGGGGGCCGACAGTTTTGATGCGATACCCGTCCCTCGTAATGCCCGAAACATCAATGCCCGCTTCTTTGGCCAGCGGCTCGCCCAGCACGATGGCCACCCCCTTACGAGGGATACGTGAGACGATCCGGAAATCCCCGTCCGTCATCTGATCCAGAAAGAACTTTAATTCGTCAGCCGCAAAGCGAACCGGATGAGGCGCGTCAGCCGGGATAACGACGGCCGCAGCAGGAACACCGCCGGCTGCAATGATTGTTCGCTTTCCAGCAGACTCCTGCCCATCGGCAGAGGTCGACAGACCAGAAAGACACATGAGAAGTTTCAAAAGCACGGGGCACGGTCTCTTTTATCGAATGTGCCAGCCTTCATCAGATTTGAAGGCCCAGAATTGAATGGATCGTTCATGAAACCCAGTGAGTCAGTCATTGGCAACTAGTCGCCGGGGCAATCTTCTCCATCTGCGCAGGTAACACACCTCTGACGTTTCACGGCGTGCTGGATACGACGATCCCCGAATTCACTTTCCCCGCCGCTGCGTCGTGAGACCAATTTCCTCGACAGGAATCTTTACAAACCCGAAATCGAATGCGAGTGAATCTTCCTTCAATCTGAAGTCATTCTTGCCGGCGTTCCTGAAGCCCGGATTGTCATCAATCAAGTTCTTGGTCAGGCAGGCAAACTGTCGCGCATCGCCAGTGATTTCGTCCCACTTGCCGCCGCTGCAGATGTTATGGGTGACCACGTTGTCTTTCGGCATCTCCGGCTGGTCTTTCAGGATTGTGAGCAGCTCCGGGTAGCGTTTGCTCCATGGACGCCGCCGGTAAGGCATATTTTTCAGGCGGTCGGTCATGGTCGTGTCCACGTGGTAGTTCGCCCAGCCGGCCGCGCGGGCGTCGATGTGGATTGCCGGGTTACAGTCGACAAAGATGTTGTTTTCGATGGAGCAGTCCCGGCCACCACCGATGAAGGCCGCACGGGTAACATCAAAGAAGACATTCCCGTAGATCAGCGTTCCGCAGAACATGTCGTCGAGGTACACCCCGACGCAGCCGCGTCCCTCGAAGCCGCAGATATGGTGCAGGTAATTGTAGCGGATGACCGTGCCGCGCATGGTCCAGTCGCGGCCGCTGTAGATCGCGCCGGCGTCGTTTGATTCCTCGCACACATGATGAATCTCGTTGTATTCGATGACGTGATCGTTCCCCCCGAAATAGAGGGCCATGTGCGGCGCATCGTGGATGAGGTTGTGCGAAGCGCGATTGCCGACTCCCTCGATTGAGATTGCCGGGTGATACATCCGATTCCAACGGCTGTAGTGGTGAATGTGATTGTTCTCGGCAAAGTGTCCCGCGGGTGTGAGCTTCTCTCGATTGCCGCCGTTCAGCTTGATCCCGCCGCGGCCGGTCTGAGTGATATCGCAGCTCGATACTCCGCAGTCTGCGCCTCCTGAGATCTCCACTGCGTTGTGACCCAGGTTTCTGAACGTGCATCCATTCACGTTAGTGTTAGAGCTGCCTGCAATGGTCATCGCCGTGCCTCGCGCACACTCGAAGGTGAGTCGTTCGAAGGAAACGTTCCTGACTTTCTTCAAGGTGACCAGCCGCTGCAGCATGGAGACGGTTGCATTGTGGTGCTGGCGCTCCGCGACAGCATTCTTATCTTGTCGCGGAGCGCCAAGACCACGGTGTTTGGGCGGCCAGAAATAGAGGATGCCTGTTTCCCGGTCGAGGTACCATTCTCCCGGCCGGCTCAGCTCCGCCAGGATGTTCAGAGCGTAGAACCACTGTCCGACGCGATAGCCATAACTGTGGTAAGGCTTGGCGACCGAAATGATGCGGTTCCTGGTATCAATGGATTCGACTTTATGCCGCTGGTCGGACCAATCCCAGAACCAGTAGCCGTGAACCCAGATTTCTTTTTCATCCTTCCAGCGATTGGGCCGGTTGCCTTCGTACATGAACTTGCCGGTGCGGTCACCCTTGGTACCGCGCACATCGACCGGATCGCCTCCGACAAGATCGGCGATCTTCCTGAAACCTTTCTTCGGCCACCGCGACAGCGCCATCGGCTTATCCTCGAAGAACAGCTCCAGGCCCGGAGCGTCCAGGTCGCCAAGTTCAGCAATCCCAAGCGCTCCGAGATCGGCCTGCACGACTTCTTCACGAGCCTTCTTGCCGAGCCGGCTGAGGATCTTCGGATCGGTCACAGGCGAAAAACTTTCGATGTGCCGGCCGCCGCTTATCCGCACCTCTTCCCCCTGTGTGGCTCGATAAACGACAGGCGATCGCTTCGTACCGGAATCTTTGGAAGTCAGTTCAAATTCCCGTTCCAGCTCATAAGTGCCGCCGCGCACTTCAATGACGATGCCACCGGCCGGAAGACCATCGGACTTTTTAAGGTCCCGTACGGCATCCCTTGCACGCTCCAGCGTGCGAAACGGCCCGTCTGTCTTCGATTTATTGGCGTCTGGAGCACATCCGCTCCAGGAATCATTGCCTGAGGTGGAAACATAAAATTTCATGGGACAGTCTCGACTTTATATTGAAATGGGATGGCTGCCTTTTGCTCGTCGACCTTGATAGTGGGCCTGCTCTTTTCCGCAAGCGGAACCAGGCAACATTCACGAGCTCCTTCCCGCTGCCGACCTGGTGTGCCTGCCTGCCGATATCGGATTCTGGGATGCAGAACATGGAGGCACAGGTTGCGCTCGATAGCCATGATTTAGATGCAGACGCTGTGCACGGAGAGGGCGTCAGGCCTCCGCTGATACCGCCAACGCAAGCGCGGCGTAATCACCGATTCGCTCGCCAAGGGCCGCAGGAACCACGCGGCACGCGGCCCGGGTAAGGGGCATGGCGTCGCGCTCGATGGCGGCCTCCATGGCTGGACGCAGCAGGTCTTCGCAGCGGGTGAAGATGGAGCCAATCACGATGACTTCGAGATTGAGGAGATCCATCAGAATAGCCAGACCGCGCCCGAGGTAATCCCCGCTCCGCTGCATTATATCGAGGCAGAGCGCGTCACCAGCCGCGGCGCCTTCGGCAACATCGCGTGCGTTAGCGCCGTCCTCAAGACAGGTTTCTCCCTGATAGTGCTTCAGTGCTTCTGCTGCGAGCCCAGCTATACCGGCGCCGGATGCAAAACCTTCCAGGCAGCCCGGTTTTCCTCTCACGGGCGGGCCGTCCTCGGCGACGCGCGTCGCGCCAATCTCACCGGCAAGTGCTGACGCACCACGATAGAGCGACCCATTGAGGATCAGGCCTGCGCCAAAACCCGTTCCGAATGTGAGAAACGCCATGTGCTGCGCTCCTTTGCCTGCCCCGTACCGCCACTCGGCCAGCGCGCACGCATTGGCATCGTTGTCCGCGGTGACGGGCAATGAGAATGCCTCTTCAAAAGCACTCACGACCGGGTATCCCTTCCAGCCCGGCAGATGTGGAGCATCGCCGAAACATCCTTTCGCGGGGTCAAACATTGCCCCGACCGAGATCCCGATTCCTGATAATTCGTGTCCCTCCGACAGGCTCTGCCCGGTCTCAATCATCTTCCTCACACAGCGCTCGGGACCATCGGGTCCACAGGTGGCATATCGCTCTTTGGCCAGCACACCTGATGTTTCGTTAAGGACTGAGACCGCGGTCTTCGTCCCTCCTATGTCGATACCAAGGTAAGAAGGCATGGTTAACGGTTGTGGTTAATGGTCAATCCATCGGCCACCAGGGCAGTTGGCCGAAATCGAATGCGTTGTCTTCTTCGTTTGCCACGAAGTCATCAATCTCATGCGGGATGGTTGAGTGGCCACTCTTTCTGATCAGTTGCACGGCACGCTTATTTTCAGCCATCTGATCGAGCATGTATTCGGCGGACCAGCAGGCATGAATCTCGGCCAGCATTTCTTCTGTCTGGGACTGGTGCTCTGGAGAATCGCGAAGGTCGTTCATCTCACCAGGGTCTTCATCGAGGTTGAAAAGCTGGAACGATTCGGTCTCGTGAAAGTAAACCATTTTCCACGGGCCGCGGCGGAGCATGCAGGCGGGGGCGTCTTCGAGCAGCGGACAGATCTCGGAAAAAGTAGTGTCCTCCCAGCCCGGACCGTCACCCTCTCTCAGAAAACCGGCCAGGCTGCATCCAGACACGTTCGGCAGCGGATCGCAGCCGGCGAGGTCGAGCAAAGTTGGGCCAAGGTCAATCAGGTTGGCAACCGCGTCGACCTGCTTGCTTTCCTCGAAGTGTCCAGGCCAGGATGCAATGCACGGCACTTGAACAGAGCCGGTATAGAAGTTCGATTTCCACCACATGCCATGCTCACAGGCCATGTCGCCATGATCGGAGCAATAGATGATCGCGGTGTCTTCCGCGGCAGAGGACGCCCTTACCGCGTCGATCACGCGTCCAGCATTACGATCGAGTTCCGTGCAGAGGCCGTAGTACGCGGCCAGACCGCGACGGTTCTGTTCGGGTGTGAGCTCATCGATTCCGCGACGTTCGCGCCAGCTCTTTACCGCGGGATGCAGGCGGCCGAGATACTCGCTGGACATCGGTTCCGGCGCGGGCAATCGTTCGTAGTAATAGTCGAAGAGCTCCTTCGAACAGATGAGCGGGTTGTGAGGCAGCACGTAGCCCACCACCATGCAGAACGGACGCTCAACATCGCGATCAGAATTAAGGAAGTCCACGGCCGTGTCTGTCACCGCATTGTCGTAGGCTGCGTATCCCTGCAGGCCGTGTCCTGAGACCTCGACTGCATATTTGCTCTGGCCGGTGGTTCGTCCCCTTGAGCCTGTTCCACGGATTTCGGCGGTCAGATGACTGCCACTGACATCGCCGATGATTCTGCGCTCAAAGCCGTGGAACTGATCTGATCCAACAAAATGCATTCTCCCGCACAGAATGGCTTCATAGCCGCCCGCGCCGAGACCGTGCGCAAATGTAGGAATGTCGGAAGAGAGTTGACACCCGTTACTCCAGACCTGGTTCTCGCTCGGATAACGACCAGTCATAAAAGCCATTCGAGAAGGAACGCAAAGCGGCGACGGGCAGTGGACGTTTGTGAAGCGAACGCCCTGCGCTGCCAGCCGATCCAGATTTGGTGTTTGCACGAGCTCGTTTCCCGCGCAACCCATGAAGTGAGGATTGTGCTGATCGGAAATAATGAGAACGATGTTAGGGCGGTCAGGTGAGGCGCTCATTTGAGATCTTCCTGGAGGATGTGTCGGCGTTCCGGGCCAGGCAAAGGACGCTAACTGGGATTATTCATCAACAGATCCCTAACAATGTTGAAACCGTATGGCAGTCGAAGGTGACTTGGCGATTCACGCCTTTTAATCTTGCCTGTAATCACTACTTTTCCGCTTCTCTTTTTATCTTTTCTTTTTCTCTTGAACTTTCCGAGCAGTACTCGAAACACAGCAGCACGGCATGGCAATCCCGGAACGAAGTCAGAGCAAAAGTGCAGATGGAAAGCGGAGGAATCAAAGAAGAGATGAAAAGCAAGATAAGAAGTAAGAGTGTGACAGCCTCCGCACGGACCAGGGCCTAAGTTCACCTTCGAGGATCAGGTATCCGAAGGCAGAACCACACACTGTCCATTGGTCCTGCAAAGTCGAGAACGCCAAAAACTCACCCGAAGTGATTTAATTCAACGTTGAAGCTAGGCGAGCCTGGATAAGAACGGCCTCACTGAAAGTACAAGAAAATATCTAAAGGAACGATAACTGTCATAACCGCGAGGCCGTAGGGCTTCGCTGGAGCGACCTGGCTATGCGATTCGCCTCGCATTTTCCAGAATCAGCTCGCCACATCCAACTGCAGGTGCGGCTTGCACCTCGATAGCCGCGGAAATCGGAATCTCAGTCATATACAGTGAAGCTGCTTCTTCTTCGGTTGTAGGAAAGAAAGGGGCGCCGGGCTCGGAGTGAAGATGAAAATCTCCAGACAGCATTCCGCACTTGGGACACGTGCTAGCGTAGTATTCCTGCCCAACTGTCTTTGAAAATTTTAACTTGAACGTCGGGACACGGCCCTGGATGTACGCGACGACCTCTTCAGGCATATCGGTGATTCCCGACAACACGCTGACCTGGCCCAATGAGTCCCGCACTTTGGGTGCAAGAACTGAAACAACCGGCATCTTCGCCTGACACCGCCAGCACGAGCACATTTTGCCAATAAGGTAAAGAGGTGGCTCGACTATCAGCTTGTCATCGGACATCGAAATACTCTCCTTGCATAACGACCCAAAAATCAGCTGCGTGAAGACGCCCTTCACAAACACGAACAGGCCATGAAAAATCTACGACCTCAGCGAACGGAACGTCCATTTGAGTTCGCTGCATTCTGATGGTTAACCCACTCGCTCACCATCGTCGTCCGCAATTCGTACGGACACGTACAGGTCGCCTTTTCCTCTCTTGCCGTGGCCTACGAAACCTATGCGGTCCCGATCTTTTAAGTCAGAGAACAGCTTAACACAAATCTCTCGACCATCGGGGCTGACCAGTGCTACAGACTCTTGGCGCTCCACCTGCGTGCGTGTGACCTCCAGGACGACGTAGACGTCGAAAGGGCCCTTCGTGGGATCTCTCTCGTAACCCTGCATCGACTTCGAGAGAAGCGTCTCATCGATGTCTCTGTCCGATGCGATGTGAAGCCTGTTGTGAGATGACTGATCGCTATGTGACATGTCTTGTCGGCACCGTTTCATGCCCGGGCTAACGTTGGGGCTATTTATTTAAAGGCTGGCACGAGCTCCTGCCAATTGTGAATCAAAAGAAAAAGATCAGAGAAACAAAAGCCTTCAATCGCGGCATTCGTGCCAGTCCTCTTGACCCATATTTGTTATGCCACATCGTCATGATCCTTAGTGTTTTGGTTACAATCACTCTGAAACAAAACCACCCCACAACCACGGCATCTCTTTGCCTCAGTTGCGCCAAGCCAAACACCAAAGAGATTGAACTGCAAGAGTCTCTCCCCGAGCGAAAGAATAGTGCGAAAGCCACGAGGGCGGTGTTCGTACCAGCGAATCCAACCACGTTCGCCTATCCAACCTTCGCAGAGGTCTTCTTGGCATTGAGGACACTGGGTGACTTCGAGTCTCATCTCCAAATACTCAGGCATAAACAGTGAACAACAGACGCGGCTTTGCGTCCTGATTCGTTGATCTGGCCGTAAAGCCGCGTCCGGATCACCTTATCAACAGCTTTGGATCGTAAGGGGCGGACAATACAGGTCAATCCCAGATTTCGTTATTGACACTTTGCGATCTGGCAGCAAAGTCGCGTCCGGATCTGTTGGATTCGACGACATCTTTCCTGCTTTCGAGGGAAGAAATCCTATGCCGAACAAGGAAGTGGCGTCACATGGGGTCACCCATGTGGCCCCATGCGGCATTCGACGAGGGAATTTCTGTTCTATCCAGTCCTCCAAGACGTAGTCGTTTGGACGCATTTCAGGGGCGAAGCCCTGGGCTGTTTGCCTAGCCCAGCCCAACGGGCTGGGTGAATGGTACAAAGATTTGAAAAGGGGCAACGCCTCGGCCATTTACAGGAAGGCCATTCATAGGGGCAAATGACCGGGGCGTTGCCCCTAAGGATGATCTGCCCGAAAACCCAGCCCGTTGGGCCGGGCTAGGCAAACTGCCCGGGGCTTTGCCCCTGAAAATTGTCATTCAAATCCGTAAGATTGCCCTCATCTCGGCCTACTAGCGTGATCTGCACCAAGCTTCGCCGATATCACCTCTGTCTGGTCATACGAACATAATCTCGGTAGAAGCCCAAGCCGGCTAAGAGTAGTGCTCCGTCTGTCTTGAGCACTGCATCGCCGTTCCAGGTTCTTACGCTGAGTGTGCGCCGTGATTGTATAAGGCGGCCAATCATTTCGGACAGGGCTTCCTTCAGAACCCTTTTCGGCAAGTCAGCAATTCTTCTAATCCGCTCACCATTCTTTTCTGCGACGAGAACCGACCTGCCACGGTGAATGGCAACCCAATTGGTTGGGAGGCGGTTTACACTCAGAAGCCCTGATTCCTCATCAAATGAAAAATATGCCGGATCGCAGGTGTTGAGGATGATGCATGGCTGTTTTTTTCTACTTGTCAGTTCTTTCCGCAAGTCACGCAGGCGATCGACCATATCCGGCAACGCGAACTGAGGTCCACTCAGCCCCTCGATAAAAATCCCACGGCGGACCTGGCCGCGCATTTCCATCAGTCGGAGGCGTTCAGTGAGTTGCCCCCAGACCATATGCGCTTCGTTTGTAAGGCACTCGCGAGTCAGCACTCCATAGCGTTGAAGCAGGATTTGGATCAGAGCTTCCATCCGCTCCTCGAACTCCAGCGGCTTGCCGAGAATTCCGAATCGATACACCGGTGCCCAGCGCCCTTTCTGCGGCTTCGATTTCGAACGGGCGCCTCTGCGAGCTTGGGCCTTGGACGCGCGATATTCAGCAGCTCGGCGCTTCCGTCCTCGGGCGGGCGGACGTTCCTTCTCGATTTCTGACAACTGTTCTGCCAATGCGCTCGACTGTCCGGATTTCTGAGACGACGGCTTGAGATGGTTGTCAAGTGCTGAGATGGAATCCGTGGTGATCAGTCCGTGTAGCGCGAGGTCCGTGAGAGCGGCGCGGACGGTAGTGGCTTCTGCATCCACTCCCGATGCGATCTCCGGGAAGAACAGTGCACCTTCAGTCTCAAGAAAGGTGAGAACTTCCTGCGCTTTCTCGCTGATTCCATCCGTATCTTTCTCAGGCAGAATCGCGGCTCCAGCGCCGCGAGGCACAAATATGGAACGAGCCTTTCCGGCCTCACCATTTGCGACCCACGCCCAGTCACCGTTGGCAATCAGCGAATCCAATGCAGAGCGCTCGAAATCCGTAAGCCTGGATTTCAAGACCTCCTGCTCCCACAATTGGACAGGCGCCGGACAGCCCTGAAGTTTCTCAAGGATTTCATTCAAGCCGTTTTCCCCTGACAACTGCGTCGCGGGATGAACGTGTTGCTGCCTCAGAAGAAAATCCTGGAAGACGGACAATGAGACCGGCTCGACTTCACTGCGCAGTATTGACATCGATTTCCGATGGACCATGCGCATGTTGTGACGATCTATGTATTCATCTTCATCTCCGCCGGTGAGGTTGCCTTTGAGAAGTTCTTTCGAGTCGGCGAGTTCCTCCAGTGCCGCGAGGATCCATCGTTTGGGGAATGCATAACGACCGAGGATCTTGCCAACGGTGACGGGACCGGAATTGACCAGGAATCGCTTCAAGATTCTAAGCTGAAATCCGGATGCGGCGGCCCTTGTGCTCTTGGTAATTTTCTGTCCAGACAGACCAGAGCCACGATACTCGTCTGCGTACTCTCCGAAGACGATTCGTTCTTCGCTGCCATTCGCAGACCTGATCTTCATCCGCGCCACACGGCCATCAGCTTCCAGCTCACTGATCCACTCGATGGGATCCTCTTCAGAACGTTCACTGATTTCCCGTAGATTCAGATCACCATATCTCTGTAAGAGTAGGAACAGCTCATCCGCATCACGAGCCTTTGCTCCAAGCAGTATGCCCTGCACATCATCGATGGCCTCGGGACGAATGACATCGCTGAGCTCGGTTTCGCCAAGTACATCCTGCAAGAGCTCCGGATCGACCGCGAGAGCCTGCAAGTGCCGCTCGCCGCGGGGTGCGTCCCATTCGTAAATGTAGATGTTCCGAAAAGCCCACAGCATGCCCTGCGCAGTGGAGGAGGGCACTTTTGTCTCGACCATGTGAATCTTGATTTCGCCGCCATCGATCTTGCGCAAAATTTCTTCGAGCTTGGGCACATCCATCAGATCGCGCAGGCAGTCACGATAGGTTTCGATCAGGACGGGGAAATCGTCCCACTGAGAAACTATCTGCAGCAGGTCTTTCGAGCGCAGGCGTTGCAGCCAGAACGGCATGCGCTGTCCGGGACGGCTGCCGGGCAGCAGGAGCGACCTGGCTGCGTTTTGCCTGAAGCGTGCCCCGAACACGGGCGAATTTGGCAGCTCTCGCAGGATGCGCTCGCGGGCTTCGTCCGGCTTGATGCAGGCAAGGCTGTCGAAGGGGAAATCGGAATCGAGGTCGGGGGCACGTAACATGATTGCATCGTCATTGGATTGCCATTCGACCTTGACGCCCGCTTTTTCCGAAATGAGATCCGCGATGGCCGTGCCCCACGCGCCATTGACGCGGCCGCCGAAAGGGGTGTGCACAACGAAACGAGGATCGCCTAACGCGTCATCAAACAACTCGAAGATGATTGTGCGGTCGGATGAAATCGTCCCAAGCTCATCTAACTGCTGCGCGGCGTAATCAAGCACAAGCCAGGCGGAATCAGCATCGAGTGCGTAATTATCTTCGAGGCTTGAAAGGGCATTCTTCAGGAGTTTTGAGTCAGGGCGTTTTTTGAATTCGCGGTATCGTTTCAGCTTCAGTTTGCTTCTGAGTTTATCGAGCTGCTCCGCTGTTTCGCGTCGAAAGCGGCCGACGCGCTGTCCGAGCTCGCTCGGCCGCCACGGAAGCTCGCCGCGCCAGAAGGGCATCCGAGGGAGCGCGCCCGGCGCGGGTTTGACCAGCAGGCGGTCGTCCAGGATTTCTGTCGCACGCCAGACCTGCGTTCCGAGCACGAACACGTCGCCCACACGCGATTCGTGCACAAACTCTTCATCCAGCTCGCCGATGAGCTGCTGACCCTCATTGAGATAAACCCGAAAGAGCCCGCGGTCGGAAATCGTACCGGCGTTAGTGACCGCATCGACTCGCGAACGCCGCAGCGGAGAGAGCCGGCCATTCGCCTTGTCCCAGATTAGACGTGCGCGCAATTGGCGATGTGTCTCACTGCGATATTTTCCGGCCAGCATCCCGAGCACATTATGCAGAGCTTTCTTCGAAAGTTTCGAGAAGGGCTTCGCCTGCCGAAGAAACTTCAGCATCTCGTCTTCCCTCCAATCATCTACTGCGACCATGGCAACGATCTGCTGGGCGAGGATATCGAGCGAATTGGAGACCATGTGAATGGGTTCCACTTCACCTCTCAGCACACCTCCGGCAACCGCGGCGGCTTCCATCAGGGACTCCCGATTGGTGGGCAGAAATCGGCCTTTACTTGTCTGCCCGACGAGGTGACCAGACCGTCCGATGCGCTGGAGTCCCTGGGCCACAGACTTGGGTGAATCCAACTGCATCATCAGATCGATGGCGCCGATATCGATGCCGAGCTCGAGTGATGCGGTACCAACCAGGGCGGGCAGTTCGCCGGCCTTGAGGGCGCTTTCCATCTCGTGCCGTTTCTCTTTCGAGAGGCTGCCGTGATGCGCACGAAAAGGCCCGTTGGCGTGGGCCGCGCCGCTCATGAATCCAAGGCCCTTGACCGTGCCGTCATCCAGCATGGGATTCTCTTCGCCCGCTTCTTCCGCCAGGTATTGCTGATTGAGGCGATCGGCCATCCGTTCCGCCTGCGCGCGATTGTTGACGAAGCAGAGCGTCGTCTGGTGTTCCCGTATCAGTCGCACCATCTCAGGCACAAGTGTGGGGTAGATCGACCTGCCAGGGAGATCGTGAAAATCGCGAGTCAACGATACCACCTGGAGATCGATCGGCTTCTCGTAGTGCGCGTCGATCACACTGACGGGCCTCGATGAAAGTTTTCCTTTATCTGAGTATTCGCTGCCTCCCAGAAAGCGGGCGACTTCCGTCAGTGGCTTAATGGTGGCGGAGAGGCCAATACGCTGGATGGGATGTTCGGCCAGACGCTGTAATCGTTCGAGGGTGATGGCGAGGTGTGCCCCGCGCTTGTCTCCGGCGAGCACATGGATCTCGTCCACGATGACCGTACGGACGGTCCTCAGAATATCCCGGGCCTTAGGGCTGGTGAGAATGATGTAGAGCGTTTCAGGTGTGGTAATCAGGATCTGTGGCGGATTCGTCACCATCTGGCTGCGCTCCCTCTGCGGGGTGTCGCCGGAACGCACCGCGACTCTCAACTCCGGCCACTCGAGCTCTGCATCGAGAGCGCGTTTACGTATGCCGGCCAACGGCTTTCGCAGGTTGCGCTGGATGTCGTTGTTCAACGCCTTGAGGGGCGAAATGTAGAGCAACCGCACTCCTTTCGCATGAACGCCGGGTGCGCTGAATTCCCGGTAAAGATCGTCGATGCCCCACAGAAACGCGGCGAGGGTTTTGCCTGATCCAGTCGGCGCCAGGGTCAGCGTGTTTTCCCCACGCTGGATTGCCGGCCAGGTTTTCGACTGGGGCAGAGTAGGTTCACCAAATTCTCTGGTGAACCATTCGCGAACTGGTGGGGTGAAGAGATCGAGGGGCAAGGTGTTGAGGAGGTGAATGGTGAATGGTGATTGGTGAATTGTGAATTGTGAATAGACAGTGAATGGTGGGGGGCGGAATTCTCTTGAGAGCAGCCCTTCAGCAGGCTTGACGGTCAGGCTGCTGGCTTCGGGATTTCTATCCGCTTCTGCTCCTTGACTTCCACTGCGGTGATCTTCCAGCGTCCATCTCTTGGCATCAGAACATAACTGGCCTGGTATTCATTGAGTCGCCTGTGCGAGTGCCCCCAGTGCTCAACCGCGCCGTGGACGCGCCAGCGGCAATGGATGCTGAGCCGGGCTGATGAGGCATCGGCCATCGGTTCTTTCTGATCCACTTTCGATTCAACAATCTCGACGCGCTGGACCATACTTACGGCGCCTCCCTCTTCTCGCTGGAGCAGGCTCTGATAGACCTGGTTGTAGATCTTGTCGAGCATTGGGCCATCGACACTCTGGGCAAGAGTGTCGTAGATGTCATCCTCGTCCGTGTAATCGAATGATCGATAGATGTTGCTCAGGAGGGCGCTGAACAGGGCCGCTGAATTGGAGGGGCTTGGCAGCACGATGTCTGTAGAGACCTGGCCGCGCTTCGGCAGCGTGTAGCTGAGACCGATCAGGAGAGCCAACGAAACGATAATGATTACCACGGGGCTGCGTCGGAATGCAATCCCGGCGATGAGGATCAACAGACCATAGGCCCAGGCCAGCCAGAGATTCACCTTTGTCGGCATGAACCGGACGCGGGAGATGTTCTCTACTGAGGGCCTTCGAGTCGTTGCTCTCCAGGTCTGCTCGTTATCGTTCTGATTGAACAGGATGAGCTGCCGCCTGCCGAATGCGCTCAGAGTAACGATAGTCTCCTGGAGCTCGGGCGGAATGAATGTCTCCCACTTCATTCGCACTTCACCCGGTTTGGATTTCGTGCCGTGGCGCAAGGAGATTTCAGCGCGAGCGTACTGAAGGATCTTGCCTTCGTGCTCCGATGGCGCAGCGCCCGGCTCAAAGTTATCCACCTGCACGAACTTCAGGTCCCCTAATACCGGCAGGACTCGGATGCCATCGATATGCACCGGATTCCGCCGTTTGAAGTAAGACTCCACTTCGTCCCATTTGAGTTCCGTTTCATCGAGCCCCGATTTGTAGGTAATCCCCTTGAGCGGCTCGAAAATGAAAGTAGGTACGCTTACCCGGTAGAGCACCGCCTCCTCAGTGATCTCGACCTTCAACGACATCACGGGATCGTCGAGAGGGTGGGCATCAACGTTGGCGGCCAGAAATAAGATGAAAAGCATGAACAAACCAGGAGAGCGCTATCCCCGATTGCTCTCGGTGTCCGCCAGCAGGCTGTAATAGAAGCTCAACAGGTTGAGCAGGATGTCGATGAAGACAAGGCGGTTCTGCGAGATGAGGCCGCGGCGGTATTGCTGTCCGGGCTCGGTCAGCATCAGTTCGAGGGCCGCCATGTGTATGGAGGTAAGCTCTCTGGGCGGATAGCGCAGGCTGGCGAGGTGGGCGCAGAATTTTCTTATCAGCTCCTCCGATTCCTCATCACCTCGGTCGAAGTAGATTTTCGTAATGTCGATGTAAGTCTGCACAAGGTGTAGTTTGAGCTCGAGTTGTTCCTCTTCCTTGAGTGCGAGATAGGTTCGCCCATCTTCAGGCATGATGGCAGTAAAGGTGACGTCGACCCTTTGGACGCGGTCTATCAGATCTCGCTGCTCTTCGACGATGGCCTCGCTCTCAGGACTGTCCTCGACATCGTCTCCAGCCGCGTCATCTTTTTCCGTCTGATGTTTGGACTGCACCCACTGCATCACAAGCGCTTTGGGAAACGCGCTGGTCCCAATCTTGCTAGCGTGGACGTGCTCCGAGGCGCCGAGCTCCATCACTTCATTCGGGTCATCACCGGTGACGGCAACCACGGGTACAGGGATCTCGGCAGCAAGGAACTCTTTCAGGAGGTCTACACCCGATTGGGGGCAGGTATCGATGACGGCCAGTTCAATATCCCGGTCTTTCATCGCGTCGGTTGCGGCGCCAACGTCGCCCGCCTGCAAAATGCCGAACCCCACCTGGCGATAATCGTCCAGGCTCGCGCATATGCTCTCTGTCAGCTCCGAAGCGCCGGTAACAAGCAGGATTTGAATGTCAGGTTGAGTCACAATTTTTATTCAGTAGCGACGCATGCCTGTGCGGCTTCGTCAATGGTGTCATAAATTCGAAGGATTCTGTCAAAGCCGACAATCTTCATAATGTGCCGGACTTCTTCGGTGATTTCTGCAAGGCAGACTCGGCCCTCCCGCCTGTCCAGCCTCCGATGCAGGTCGAGCAGCAGGCCGAGGCCGTTGCTGCTTACGTAGTCTACGCCGGACAGAGCCAGGACCATGTATTTATTGCCCTGTTCGATGAGATCGGTTGCCTCTTTCTGCAAGTTGGGAACCGTGCTGGTCTCGAGTTGCCCGGACAGGTCGAGAACCAGTACCGAAGCTTCTCCCACATCCCTTTCAGAGACTTCGATTTCAAAAGAGATTTTAGGCATTACATTTCTCCCTGTCTGAGGCCCCCGCTTTGGTAGAGAGTCAGCGGGAAGTGATCAAAAATGCCCTTTGACGATTTGTGGCAAACAAATCCCGGGCATTTGTATAACCTCTGCACCTCCGCCCTGAGCGAATTGGCGGATTCTAGCAGTCGCCAGAAATGGTGTCAAAAACCGACTCGACAGGCTCCGGTCTTTCTGTTCCTTTGCTCTTTTGCCGCTATGTTTTGAAGATGCAAAGAATTATGGACACATCAAAGGAGATTCACTGAATGGCCTCGGATACTGGTCAACACAAGCAGGAACGCGAGTGGCTGCAAAGGATGTCGAGCCAGAAGGCGGATACCATCAAGCTGATCATCTGTGTTGGGGGCTCAATATTCCTGTTCTCCTATCTGCTGCGAACTCACGGCAAGAAGCCGAAGATTCAGGACCAGAAGGTCCAGAATGCGCCGATGGTCATCAAGAAGGATTCGCTGCCTTTTGCCAAACGCAGCAAAGAACAGGTAACAGACGGTCAAGGCGTTTTTCCATACGGCCCGGATGTTCTTGAAAAAGTCAAGCACAAGAACAGCTTTCTCGAGCCAGAGGCTTACTTCTATCTGGCCAACGATGTAATGATCAAATCCCAGGAACAGCTTCGCAAAGAAGCCAACAGGAAGGTGACCTGGCGGGACGTTTTCATCGAGCCAAAAAAGTATCAGGGAACGACCATGGCCATCACCGGCTCTCTGGCACGGATACGAGAAGCCCCACTGGCCTCGAATCCATGCGGCCTGAAATCCGTGTTCCAGGGCCAGATCATTGACAAGGACTGGCGGTTCTGGACGTTCATTCTGATCGAGGGGCCGGACGAGTCATTCCAGGAAGGAGACCTCGTTCGGGTATATGGCCAGTTCTTCAAGATCTGGGAATACGAAACGAATCTGCCCAACACCCGCAAGCTCAACGCGGTTATCGTGGGCAAGCGTTTCGTTCACGTGGAGCTGAACAAAGATCCAATTGCCGGCTGGTATATTGTGGGCCTTGCGGCGGTCACCGTTGTAGTCCTTGCCACAGCCCAGGTTCTGGCGAAGAAATCTGACAGACAGGTCGATGCCGTTCGCAAAAAGAAGGCACAGAAGAAACGGCCGAGCGGAATAAACGATATGGCCAAAGCACTCTCGGCCCGGGCAGTAAATGAACAGGAGGCCGCGCTGCGCGCGAACAAGGAAGCCCTGCGGAAAAAATTCTTGCCCGGTTCCGAGCAGACCAGCGAGGACGAGACCGATGAAGACGAGGAGCATCTGAATGATGAGGATGAGTCTCTCGATGAAGAGGTACAACAACTCCTTGCGGTCCAACAGGAGGATCAAGGCGATGATTCAGATTCAGGATTAAAGGATGCAGATGAAGACGAAGATGTGGAGGATGAGGAAGATGACGACAAGGCAGAGGGCAGTAAAAGCGGTTTTGGCGAATGGCCGGCATGACAGACATCGCGGGCCAGGTGGAGCATAGGGATGGCGCCTGCAGAAATCGTCTGTTCAGTTCAGTTGACGCATGGGTTAGTATCAGTGGGCTGTTTCCGCTCAATGAGAAAAGACATGCACAAATTCGAAGAACTGACTGCTGACCGGCTTACTGAAGTTCTTAATGAAACTTCACTGGTTTACGTTCCAATCGGTACCCTGGAGTTTCATGGGGTACACCTGCCCCTCGGGATGGATACGATCCATGCGTACGAGTTCTGTCTCCGGGCCGCGGAACAGACCGGCGGCGTGGTACTGCCGCCCAGTTACTGGGGCGCGCTCGGGCATGAAGGATGGACCGGAAGTCTGCTCATTCGCGATGAAACATTTCGTGCGCTCGTGAGGGATATCTTCGAGCTGCTGGCGGATCAGGGAGTCAGGCTCGTCGTGGCCACCACGGGCCATTGGCCGGCCAGACAGGGCGTCACCATCGCCGAGCTCGCGAAGCGGGCCATGAAAAGCAGGCCTGAGTGCCGCATCCTTGCGCTCGATCCATTTACCACGAATCCGGACGATCCAGAGGCCGATCATGGCGGCATGAAAGAAACATCCCTGATGCTCAGTATCCGCCCCGACCTGGTGCACATGGAAAAACTGACCGCCGGAGAAGAGGTCTTCAAAGGCGTCGGATCCAACTGCGTCGATGGAACCGCAGAATACGGTCGAAACTATTTCAATCGTTCCCTTGAAAACTATGTCCGACAAATCAAAGAAGCGTTAGCTGAGACCGCAGAATAACGGCAGACGGGAGAATCTCATGAAAGCTCTAGCCATGACTGGGCCTGGGAAGGTTGAATTGATCGATGCGGAAGAGCCTTCTCCCGGTCCGGGTTGGATGAAAATCAAGATCGCTTACAGCGGGGTAAGCACAGGAACCGAAATGCATATGCTGGCCCGCATGAATGAGGGCGCACAGCAGTTCTTTGGTTACATGTCTGGTGGAATCGTTGCCGAGGTTGGGGAAGGCGTAACGATGTTTGAAGTTGGAGATCGTGTCACCGGTTTCAACTACCGTGCCCAT
The DNA here is from genome assembly GCA_030740295.1 of Planctomycetota bacterium. The sequence goes on along the minus strand of JASLXP010000994.1, from coordinate 11,366 downwards.
GCTGAGTACGTCCTTGGCAACCCGGGACGAACGGTAAAAGTGCCCGACGAGGTGTCGCTGCTTGAGGCTGCCGGCTCTTATTGGATCGTACCGTCGTTCAGGGGCATACATCGGATGGGGCTTAGGTATTTTGACGACGTGGCTGTCGTGGGCCAGGGCGCTATCGGGCTGATGGGCACTCAGATGTTGAGTGGTATGTCCGGTAACCTCATTGCTGCCGACCTGTTTCAAAGTCGACTCGAAAAGGCGCAGGGGATGGGCGCCACCCATGTGTGGAATCCAGCCGATCCGAAACCGGAAGGGCTTCCTCAGCCTCACGCGGTTCTGGTGGCCACCGGCGGCGAGGGCGCGTTTCAAACCGCGTGTGAGCTTGTCCGCCCGAGAGGCCGGGTCTCCTTTCTGCGTCTGCCAGACAGCCTTCCGAATACCGATCTTCATGGGTACGGCTATGACAAGGACATCGAATTCGTGAACGCGGGGCAGGGAGGTATGGAGCCCGACCTGGAATATCTCCATAGAGAATCAGAAGGGGCATTCACAAAGGCGGACGAGGTCTATCCCGAGCGATGGCACTTCCGGCGATACATTGAGAAAGCTGTGGAGATGGTCGCTCGCAAGCGCGTGGATGTCCCATCCGTGATATCGACGATTGAGCCTTCTACCGAAGCCCCTCGGATTCTCGAACAGCTCTATACCTCGCCGGACTCGTTTCTGGGAATTGTGTTTCGATGGTCTGGTGATATAGAGGAATGATGCTTGATAAAGCAAGACAATGAGTGAGGCCAAAAAACCGGCCTTCGCCTTCGGTCTGTTTGGAGGAAACCTTGAAGCTCATCCTGTCCCTCTTCCTTTCCGCATTCACATCACTGGGGGCCGAAAGACCCCCTCGGCCTGGTGACGGCGGCGACAAAGATCCGCATACCTTCAGCTTTCATAACGACAGCCGCGTTGCCCCTCTGGCCAATCGCGCGGGCAAGCCCCTGAAGAATGAAAACGTCCGCACCGACTATGGCCGAGAATACGTCGTCTCGGCCGATGGCGTGGATGTGTGCAGTGTCGAGTACGCATGGAAGCTCGGCCATGGCGGTGACCAGCCGGTGATTCAGCCGAAGTATCAGGATCTCTCGAAATGGGAATCAGCCTTTGTTGAAAACGGTTGGCTGGCGATCGATCCGGCGACAGGTCGTTTCAAGTTTGCCAGGGCAAACCGGGTAGATGACCCGCGGCGTCTGGAGCATCGCAAACAGATCGTCCTCGGTAATCTGACCATGTGGCAATTGGTCGCCAAGGGTAAGTTTGCCTACACGGTCGAGGAAGAGGAAACGCATGCGTTCCAGGCTTACGATGCGACCGACCAGAAGAACTTCCGATATGCGGGCTATTCATCCATGGGCGGGTACCCCAAAGCCATCGCCCTGGGCGAGAAGCACGCTTATACGACCGGCAGCAGCCTGCTGGCTGTTCACAACATTGAAGACCCCCACAACTGCAAATACATCAAGACATTCCATAACAATGGCGGCAGCTCGCACGGCAGCCTTGTCGTCGATGCGGAAACCAAGAGGCTCTACCATCGCGGCGGCGGTGGACTGATGATCTATGACATCTCAGATGAAGATGACCCGGTCCTGGTCGACCTGCTGAAGGGGCTCCCAACCGGCGCATACAAGGTGAGAGGCAATTTGATCTACGGCGTCGTCCATCGGAACAGGGAAGTGCAGGCCAAGGACAAGCAGGGCAAGCCAACGACAAAGAAGCAGAAATATGGAGTGATGCAGATTGCCGAAATCGCCGAGGACTGCCACAGCTTCAAGCTCCTCGGCGAGTGCGAGATTGGCGCGAATCCCAAAGTCGGCAGTCTCTCCGAAAACGGCATCTACTTCGTGCTCACCAGCTCAGGACTTCAGTCCATCGATTGCCGTGCTCCAGCAAAGCCAAAGCTGTTGTCCACTATTAAGGAACTGGCGCCCGTGAAGGAGTATTGGGACAAAGGGCCGGGCGGGCACGACCTGGATGTTCAAGGCAACATTCTTTATGTCGCTTCCGGACGAAGTAAAGGCGGCCCGACCAATCCTCGGAACACGGGGCTCTTCTACGATCACGTGGACTTCAAGAAAAAAGTCGTAAGCAAAAAAGATGAATTGGCGAAAGGGAAGACCTATGTCGGCGGCCTCCGCATCTACGATTTTTCCGACCCGGCAAATCTGAAGCTGGTGAACCATCTTGATGACGATCTCATCGGCCATGACGCCATTACTGAAGTTGCGGTTGGTGATGAAGTGCTGTTTCTGGGTTCCCGCCTGGTTGGTGTGCTGGCGTTCGATCTGAAAGACCCCGTCAACCCGAAGTTTTTTGGCCGGCTCGCCAACATGGGCGAAGTGGAGTGGGCGCGCCTTCTCGGCGACAAAATCTATGCGGTGTCGAATGGTGTTTATGTCATTGAGCCATACCCGGCCGAAGAGGCGCATCTACAGGGCTGGGCCTTCACGCACAGTTGGATGTTCGGTCATTCGGTCGTGCTGAATCCGTTCCCTGATTACAACCCACGCAAAGTTCTCTTCGCTCGGAGCGGAGGATGGCACCGGGCGGTGACTGCTGAGGATCCAAAGAACCCCAGAGTTCTGAATTTCAAACCTCCTGCGGTCGGTGATGGCCGATGGGTCGGTCCTTACCTCTACACCGCTTCCGCCAGGAAAAACGCACTGGAAATCTATGTGGTGAACCCAGCCGGTTCCGCCGCGTTGCTGAGGAACTATCCGACCGACGGCCCCATCACGCACCTGGAGATTCATGGCAACTACGTTTTCGGATTCGGGCTCGTGCGCGGGAACCCAAAACCTCAGAAGTACCTTCACATCTTCGACGTGACCGATCCGGCCCGGGCCAAACTTGTGGCGACGCACACCGCGCCGACCGACACGGGCGGGATGGAATCCCCCGACGTCTACTACCGGGACGGGTTCGTATTCCTCCCCGGTTGGTTTGCCGGAGGCATTCTTGCCGGACAGGGCTGGGGCAACTTTCCCGGCATCCGAGTGGTCGATGTGCGCAGGCCCGAAGAGCCGAAGATGCACACGCTCATTCATCACATCCCGAAAGACATCTCGACCAATTCGCTGGCCTGTATTCAGTCCTTCCACATCTCCGGCAACACCCTTTTCCTTGGCGACTATTGGAGCGGCATACACGTCATCGATATCACCGGCCTTGAGAAGAAGAAAAAGTGGGAGCACATCGCAAATGTCAAAGACCCCTGGCTTCCCTGGTCATGCAGTTCCTACTGCACCAGCGTCCACGGGTACGGCCGCTACCTCTACACCACCCATTTCGGACACGTCAATATCTGGGAGATTTCCACGGGCAGCGATCTGCCTGATGGCAGGCTCTCCGTGCGTTCTCGGCCCGTACCGCCAAAAGAAGAGAAGCAAAATGGGGAAGGTAAGAAGAAAGGTAAATGAGGCATGAACCGACTCCTCCTGATTGTCCTGCCATTTCTGATTTCAGATCGTTGCCCCGCGGAAGCTCCGTACGCGGCGCGCACCTTCGGCCCTCTCTCTGGCAAGCGCCAGTTACAGCAGGACGGCCAGCATCTCTACTGCCTGACCAAGGCCGGCCAACTACGGATTTTCAGCAAGGCTGCCCTGCGGGCGGGCATGAAAGAAATCAAACCGCCCCCGAAACCGGTTGGGGCCCTCAAGCTCAATGGAGTTCCGGAAACGCTCGAATGGACCGGGCCAAAGACTCTCTGCATTGGGACGGGCAACCATCTTGCACTCGTTGACGTGAGCCAGCCGGCAAATCCAAAGCTGATCACCGAACACCAGATCGCGAAGAGAGAAATAGAGGGTGCGAGCGAAGTGCGTGCAAAGGGCAAGTTCCTCTACGTGGCCGCGCGGATACAGGGCCTGTTGCGTTTCGACATCTCCGATCCAAAGCGTCTTGTCCCTGCAGGGGCCATCAAGCTGCGGGGCTTTTCATACGGCATTGATCTGAAGGATGGAACTGCGGCCGTCGCTACCGGCATTGGGATCGCATTCGTTGACGTGAGTGGAAAAGAACTGGTTTTGAAATCCACCTTCGACACCGTCCGCAATACGGAAATGGTTCGTTACTCAGGCAGCCATCTCATTTCCTGCTCCAAGCATTACACCACTGTCTGGTCGCTCAAAGATCCGGGACAGCCGGAAGAACTTTCCGAAGTCAGCACGATGGATCCATTCTACTTCACCCATCTATGCGCGATGCACGTGACTCGTGATCACATCTTTGTGGGCGGTGGGGAGGGGGGTCTTTATCTCTACGACTGGCGGGCCCCGAAGTCGCCCAGGCTGATCGTCCAGTACTCCTTCTGGGGCACCAAGAAACGTCTCACGCCTGAGAAAAAAATGGGCTATGTGAAAGCTCTTGGGCTGGCCAGGAATGATAAAGAGGCCAGGAAGTTCATCACCGAGCGTGAGAACAATTACATCATCGGCATGGGCATGGCCGTTGATGGCGCCTACGTCTACTTCGTGGATTGGCACGATAAACTGTGGGGCTTGGAAGTGGAGCTGTCGCCGTCCCCGACCGCGCGATGTGTGGTGAGGCCGGAGTGATGATCATCCTTCATACGCATCCAGCAAGTCACTTCTTTACGTAGACCCTCGCCGTCAATTTTTGGGGCATATGGGGCTTGGTTGGGACGTCGATGACGTGCAGGCCGCTGTAGTATTCGTTGGCAACGAGATATTCGCCGTCGATGGCCGCGCCCTGATAGCAGCAGAGGTTGTCCCAGCCGCCGAAATCCCAGAAGGGGGCGTGCTCGAAGTGATCCACCAGCTTGGGCCGTGACAGGTCGGAGATGTCGAGGATATCAACGCCGCCGTAGTACGTTGAGACATAGGCGAAGCTGCCCTGGACGCTGACGTCGCACACGAGATGCGGTAGGGCCTGATGAGAGGCCAGCCTGGGACGGGAGGGATCGGAAACATCGGTGATCAGCAGAGCGATCCGGCTGGCGCTGTAAACAGCCCGTTCCGTGGCAAAAAATCCCCGCCCGTACCATGGCGCGCCGCCATGAAATGCTGTTGAGCCACTGGACAAGACCTTCGGGCGATCCGGCCGAGTGATGTCGATCACGGACCTCGAGTCGAAGTAGTAATTCCCCGCCACGCCGGTTTTAAGGGCGCCGGGGAAATGAGCGACGACTTTCTTCTTCAGTGGATAGGTGATGTCCAGAACTTTGCCTCCACCGTATGCATAGTTCCCGCGAATACACATATATGCGCCGCCGGCAATGCCCCAGCCGGGGGGAGGATGCGGGTGCGGCGGCGGGCGCCCGACGTCCCGGACATTCTTCGGGTCACTGTAGTCAAAGATCATGTCACCAGTGACCGATGAGTTGTAGATAAACAGGTCATCATTCGCCGCGATGCCCAGCGCTGCGCCGCTGTCGTGATGTTTAGTGCTGAAAATGCGTTTGGGACGGGAGGGATTGGAGATGTCCACCACGTGAACGCCGCTCCAGTTGTTGGCGGAGAACGCATAGTTGCCCCGCGCTGCAATGCCGGTGAAATCGCCGCCCATTGCCAGGGTCTGCATGGTATCGCCGAGGAGCGGTTTCGGGTTCGCCTTGTCGGTAACGTCGAACATGCTCAGGCCCCAGCCGGGCTGCGCGGTGTAGACCGCGTTACCATTGGCCACGATTCCGTAGACCACGTTCTGAGGGGTATTGCCGGTGATGTAGTTGAATTGGCGGCAAGACCCGATGAATCGAGGCGACGCCGGGTCTGTGCAGTCCACCACCTGGAGCGAATAGCCGGAGGTGTAAACATACCCGTCCTCCGCCGCGATGGCGCGGAAGTGTGTGGGAACGGCGCACCGGCCCAGGAGCACGGGCTTCACCGGATCGGAAAAATCAAAAATCTGGATGGTCCGGCCGTCCCCGGTATAAAGCCGGTCCCCATCGAGGGCCAGACAAGTCAACCGGATGGGATGGTCGGCGATGACTTTCAGGTTCGGCATGTCGGTCAGATCGATAACCTTCAGCTTGCTGCCGTGACCGCCTATGAGGTACTTGTCGGTAGCGATGACACCCGGGTTGGCGTGGGTGCCGCTCATGCTGAAGCCCATGGTTTTCGGGACGTCTGCGACCTTCTGCGGCTGGCTGGGATCGGTGATATCCCACACTCGAAGGTTGCCGGCGATGTCAAAGGCATAGTTCCCGCTGGCTGCGACGCAACGGGCGTAGCCTGGGAACCAGCCGACGGGCACGGGCTTTTCGATGTTCGAGATATCGAAGATGGTGAAGCGGCCGAGGTTGTTTCCGCCGATGACGAGGTTGTTGTGCACCCAGAGCGAGCCGATGCAGAATCCTCCCGTGCAGGCCAGGCTCGTGCGCACGGGCTTGAAAGGATCTGAAACGTCCCAGATGACGATGTTCCATCCTTCCTCGTCGCTCATGAAGACGTGATTGCCTGATTTTCGCAGCGTATGGCAGATGCCCATAGGGAGCGGCGCCCAACCCATGATGCGGCTGGGGTCCGGGTCGCCGTCGGCAAACTTGACTCGGCCCCGGATCGGATCGACGGCCACCGTGCCTACTTTGACTTTGGTGTTCGGCCAACCTGCTGCATCGGAGAGCTCCTGGTAGACCGGCCGGATGCGGTGGCCCGGGCTGTTGCGGTCCGGGTAGCCTTCATCGCTGCAGACATCCTGGCCGCCGTCAAAGAGAGTAAAATCGATGCCGTATCGCCGGCTGACGTCTTCCGCAGCGACCGGGCGGCCGTCGCGCCTCAGCATCGGCTGGGGAGTTCCGTACTTGTTGATGGAGAATGCTGTGCGCAAGGGAATCTTCCGACTGCCAATCCGAAAAGTCTGCAACTCCCACGCGCCGGCGACCGCCAGCGTGTTATCGTCCAGGTATCGAAGACTCTCAAACTGCAGGCGCCGCCCGTGGAAGCTTCCTCGGCTGCGCGGCTGCGCCGGGTCAGCCACGTCAATCGCCCTCAGGCCGTAGCCGCCATCGGCAAGGATGGCGTTGGGCCCGCGCATGACGAACTGATGCGTGTTGCCGGATTTAATGCGCCCGGCAAGCCTGGGCGCATCGGGCCGGGAGACATCGACAATCAGGAGTCCCAGGTCCGCGTCGGCCAGGTAGACCAGGTCGCCTTTGACCCGCACGTCCCAGGTCGCCATGCGCCGGTAGACTTCATGGTCCCAGTACCAGGAGAGCTTTTTCGGCTTCAAGGGATCGGAGACGTCGATGACATAAAGGCCGGCGCGTCCGACCGCGAGGTAAGCAATGCCCCGTTGAACTTCGACTGCCCGGGCCCGTGCTCGCTCGTCCGAGTTTGCCCGGAACTCGCCCAGCGCTTTCGGGTTCGTCGGGGCGGACAGGTCGACTATGACCAGGCCGGCCGGGTCGACCGCGAGATAGGCCATGTTCCCGGCCCAGAAGACGTCTCTGACCTGCGCTCCGTAAAAGAGACTCTTGGCGATTTCGCCCTGGAAGACTGCTTCCAGAAGGACGCGGTTACGGCGCTGGACCTCACCTGCGGACAGTTCCTTCGTCTCTTTGTCCGCCAACAGATTCTTGAACTCCTGAGGGATGCCTTTGACTTCACCCAGGACGAGCGTTTTGAAGGGGGCCTGCTGATGAAGGTCCGGGCGCTTCAGGAGATCGTTGAGTGCCGCAAGAATCTCGACCTGTGCCGGCTTGTCAAAGATGGATGTCTGCGCAATTTCTCCTGCGAGCTTCAGCGTTTTCTGTGGAAGAAGCTTCCCGACCAGTTGAGCGGGGTCCGGTGCCTTTTTTTCTGGGACTTTCTTGGCGGGCGCCTTCTTGACAGGTGCGGTGGCTGTTCCCGTCAGCTTTTTGCAGAGGCTGGGCCAGTTCCGAATCTCCCGGTTTCGCAGCAGAGAGGAACCTTCCATCTGGGCGAGCACGAGCGTGGACAGGCGGCCTGCCAGACGCGGCTTCGCCGGGTCGGTCACGTCCACCACCGCCATACCCCCGCTCCCCGCGGATACGAATGCCTGGTTGCCCCGCAGGTTTATCCGGTGAGCGTACCCGTCGAGTGGAAGCCGGGCGTAAAGCTCCGGCTTCTCCGGCTTCCGCAAATCCACGACGAGCAAACCAGCCTGGCCGGCGGCCACGAAAGCCCATCCATCCCGAATCTCCAGGTCACCAGCCTTGCCGACGCCGAGTACCTCGCCCCTGGTTTTCCAGGTACCCTTGTCCGGCGCCAACAGCCGCAGCCCGAAGGTGGGATCCGCCACCGCAACGCCGTCTCGCCATGCTGCCAGGCGCATTCCCTTGAATGGCGCGCCGCTCGGAAGCAGTTTTGGCTGAGCCGGCTTCGAGATATCCAGCACCCGTACACCGGCCTGAGTGCTCAGGTAAATCCGTTTCGGTCCGCCGGCCAGAGCCGCGACCGGCGAATCGAGTGGGACCTTCCGTTGATCAACGAGGATTCCGACGGTTTCGAGTTTCAGGAGATGGAGCTCGTTCTTATCCGTGCCGATCGCGACCTGGCCGCCATGTATGAGCACGGAGGAAATCTTCCCGGCAATGGGATGAAAGTCGCGGGCCTGCGGTGAATCTGGCTCGTTTACTTCGATCACCCGCAGTCCTGCAGCGCTCTGTCCCACCACGACGAATTTGCCCGAGGCAGCGATCGCTGAAATGGATTTTCTGGCTTTATAGGAACCGGCCTGACGCGGCCGTTGGGCATCGGTGAAATCGTAGATGACGAGCGACATCCGTTTCTTTCCCTGGACGGAGTAAACCAGGTTCCCCGCGGCCGCGATGACGCCGTGCGCGTGGCTTCCAGAGCCCGGCGGAAGCGAACCCATAAACCGCAGCCGGTCAGGCTTCGAGATATCCAGAACGGTGAGCTCCACGCCGGATGTGGCAAACCCGGAATGGCTCGCCCTAAGATAAAGCCGGTCACCCACGGCCGCGATCTGATTGCACACACCGTTGGCATATCGTGCCCAGCCGTGCCCCTCGGTCACGTGGCCGGGGACCCGAGTCACGTACCGGTCCGCCAGCCTTGGCGTCTCCGGCTTCGACAGGTCGTAGAGCGCGACGCCTCCCTCGCCGGTGGCCACGTAAGCCCAGTTGCCGCGGACGATCACGTCCCGCGGGCTGCCAAACGGCAGGAGCAGCTTGCCGACCGGCTCAAAGCTCACCTCCTCGCGAAGAACGCCAGGCACAGGATGCAGTGCCAGCTCCTTCGCGCCCCGCTCCGATCGACTCAGGTACCAGTCCTTCCAGCGGTCAGCATCAAAACGGTAGTCCTGACCGGCGAGGGCCCGGAGCGCGCCGCGCGCCTGATATCGCACCTCCTCGCTGGAATCCTTGAGGGCCTTCAACAGCGCCTGAATCACCGCTTTCGAAAGCTCCGTCTTCTGTTCAGCCAGCTTGCGAATCTGTTCCACGGCCGCCGCGCGCGTTCCTTCGTGTCGTTCCTTGAGGGCTTTGACGAGAATCGGATGCGCATCGGTACCCAGGCTCCTGCTGATCGCCTTCATCGCTGCGATACGCAGATCCAGTTCCGGGTGTTTCAGTATTTTCAGGAGCAGCTTCCGGTCCTTACCGGCTGCAAGTTCCAGCAATTGCACCGCGGCTTTGCGTGCGGCCCGGCTCACAAAACGGTCAGCATCGCCCATGCGCTCGAGAAGCGATTCGTACACTCCTTCGTAGGATGGGCGTCCTCGCCCGTCTCGAGTGTTCCGTCCAAGGACGGCCAACCTACTCTCGTGCACTGCGAGTAAACGGTCGAGGACCTCGCTGCCTGCATTCGCAGGCTGTTCTGGAGGTTCCAATTTGGAGGCCCGTGCCCGGATTGCCCTGCGAGCATTCTCTGCGCCTTCAAGGAGCTTTTTGTTTGCGTCCTCACTCAGAGTTTCCAAGAATGGCAGGCATTGCCTGTCGCCCACTGCACCCAACGAGGAAAGGGCTTTCAAGCGAACCGTGAGATCTTCATCCGCGTAAAGGCCGGCGCCGATCAAGGCTCCCTGAGCATCCGGCCCGGCTGCGCGCAGAGCCTCGGCCGCGGCGGCCCGCACTTTGGCATTTGGGTCTTCGGCAAGGAGCCGGGCGATTGTGTCGGATATTTCTGCATCCTTCATACTTCCCGCCGCTAGCCGAACGGCCAGCTCTCGAACCTGGACAGTTTCATCGGAAACTGCATTCTTCAAGACCGTGAGGACCTCTGGCGTTTTGTGGCGGACCAGCGCTTTCAAGGAAGACATGCGGGTCTGGGGATTCTCGCTCCGGCAGAGCTTCTTCAAATGCGGGAGCGTTTCCGGTTGGACATGTCGTACCAAAAGCTTCAGGGCCTGCTGGCGAACAAAAAGGTCCGAATTGGAAACAGCACCGGCGAGCGTCTTCTTCGCGTCGGACGACGGCATTTTCAGCAGCCCAACAGCCGCGGCGCGCCTCACCACCTGGTATTCGTCTTCAAGGGATTTCGTGAACGCCGCCACCAGAATCTTGATCTCGGCCGCATCTCTCGTCTTCCATTGCCCGGCCAGGGCTGCGGCCGCGCGTTCGCGAATCGAGGGGTTAGGGTCGTCGAGCAGCGGAGGGAGGAGTTCGAGTAAAGCCTTCCTGTCACCGAGGACGGCAAGCGCTTCGAGAGCCTGAAAGCGTAGTCCTCCCTGGCCGGATTTGAGTATGGCCGCCAGAACCGGAATGGCCTTGGGGTCTTTACTACTCCCCAATGCGGCGATGGCGGCCCCTCGATCGTAAGCATGTCCAGCCTGTGCCGCCTTGGTCAGACGAGCCACGTCTGGACCCTCAGCCCGTGCTGAGGCAGACGCTGCCAACGCGGATAGAAGAATCGATCGGAAGACTCCCATGGGTTGTCCTTTCCGGTCGGCCAGGCCCTCAGCACTTTCAGCCCAGTATAACCATCCCCGTTCGTGCAAAGGAATCCGATGGCCAAACTTGAATTGCTGCTTCCCTGAAGAAGGAATCGATGGAGGCAAAACCAAGAGAGAGCGCATTGTAACCAGAGGAGCATCATCGTGGAAGTCTCCATTCAATTGTGTTCTGTCCCAAAACAAGCGCGATTCTTCGCATACTGTTCGTGGACAGGAGCTTCGACATAAGTCGAGAAGCAATTCAAGTGAAACAGCTCTTTACGCCGAAGGCGTTAAACAGCGTAGCCCAGGGCAAAGTGAGCGAAGCGAACGACGCCCTGGGAACAGTCACACGCAGATATGAATGCCAACAGCGCAAACTCGGGCCAACCTGGAATCGGCGCAAAAACGCCAAAAAGGGGGGTTTTGGGGGGTGCAGGGTGGGGGGGGGGTGGGGGGTTGGGGTTAGAATTGTGGGGTGTGGGTTGGCAGGGGGGGGGGGGGGGGGGAGACGA
>JASLXP010000993.1 GCA_030740295.1 Planctomycetota bacterium | reverse complement strand
CCTACGCGCCGGCTCCGACCTGTGCCCCGACGCGGTGCGCCATCCTGAGTGGTATTCACCCCGCCCGGGGGCAGAAGACCCACGTCGTGGGAGGCGCCCCTCCTGCGCCGCATCACCTACGGGCCTGGTCGATGATGTCGCCGTGGTACAGCGGCCGAATGCCCGAGGACACCTTCACCCTTGCGCGCGCGCTCAAGTCAGCCGGCTACACCACGGGGCACAGTGGCAAATGGCACGTCGCGATCAGTCACAACGCGTTTCCCCAGCCTGAAGACGTGGGCTTCGACTGGACGCGACATGACCGGGGGGCAGCTCAACCCATGCGCCCGCACCGGATGACCGGCTTCGCGACCCGCCACAAGGACGATCCGTTCCGGCTCAATGAAAAAGGTTTTCCTTATCACCAGAACAGCGAGGACGCGCTGACTTTCCTCCGTGAGCATAAGGACCGGCCCTTCTTCCTCTACTACGCAACTTGGCTGGTGCATACGCCGATCCACACCCGCAGCAAGGCGTTACTGGACAAGTACGTGAAGAAACTCGGCGTCCAATTGCCTGATGATCCCCATCAGAAATGGCTGAGAGAAGGGCAGACCAATCCCTTCTACTGCGCGATGGTCGAAATGCTTGATCACTACGTTGGGCAGCTCTTCAATTATCTGGAACAGACCGATGATCCTCGCAGGCCCGGCCATAAGCTCATTGAAAACACCTACGTCATCTTTACTTCCGACAACGGCGGCATGGAGGGTAGTCGTACCCAGATTATTACGGACAATTACCCGCTCGAACGCGGCAAGATCTCCCTGATGGAAGGAGGCACCCGTATCCCACTCATCATTACCGGACCCGGTATTGCCAAGGGCGTCGAATCCGACGTCATGGTGAACGGCCTCGATTTTTACCCAACCATCCTTTCCCTGGCGGACGCGAAGTTTCCCGAGGGCAAACATCTCGACGGCTGTGACCTGGCGCCCCTGCTCAGGCAGGATCCGGCTAATCCGAACCTCGTGCGAGAGGCCGATGGCAAGGTTCGCGACACCATGGTTTGGCACTTTCCAAACAGTGCCGCCCTGGAAAGCACCATTCGCATTGGTGACTACAAACTCATCCGTAATTACGACCACATAAACAATCCCAACAACCGCGAGCTGGAACTGTACCGGCTTTACAATGCCACGAGCGGCCGGGCCATCCGCGAGGATATTGAGGAGCAGAAAAATCTGGCCGATTCCATGCCCGGCAAGGTCCGCGAAATGAACCGTCGCCTTACCGAAATCCTGACTGAAATGAAGGCCAGTTATCCGTATTACAACCCGCATGGCAGCCGGGCTCCGGCAACCAAAAAGAATGTCTGCACCGTTCTTTCCCATCAGCAGATCGGTAACACTGTTCAATTCACCTATCGGGAGAACGGAGCCAAGGTTGTCCGCGCCAACCTTATCTACACCCTCAATGGTGGCGTCCGCTACGAGGAATGGTTTCGGGCGCCGGCCAAACTCGTTCGCGGCAATAAGGTGCACGCCCAGTTGCCAAAGGGCACCACCCATTACTTTCTCAATCTCATCGACGAAAACAACTTCCTCCGTAGCCACCCCGAAGTGCTGGGCCCAAAAACCCTCAGCAAAAGCAAGGTGAAATACGCTGAGAAGGCTTTGAAGGCGAAGCTCACCAAAATCCGCAAGAAGGATCTGGACTAAAAGTAATCGATAAAGAAGAAATGAGTAAGCCCGAATGAAATTTCAATAAAATGACACCTACACCCATGAGAAAAATCAAAGGAACCCAAATCTTCAAGATGTTGTTCTCTCTTGGCGTGGTTGCAATCTGCCTGAATGCACCACAGCTTTTTGCTCAAGCCTCGAAGCCGAGGGTGAATAACGAGAAGCCCGAGAAAGGCAATCAGGTCAAACGAATGCACCCGCATGCCCTCAAGCTCATTCTTCAGGGCAACAAAAAGGAGGCTATCGCCTATCTGGAGGCGACCTCAGAGAAGGCGGTCAACCCGGAGCATACCAAGATGCTTTTAGACCTTGCCCATGGCAAGCCGAACGCCTGGAAGTTCGACGCCGAGACCTGGCCCTGGAAGCGTACCCTTCCGGACACTTCCCTGAAGAAGGATGCGCCGACTGACGCGTTCACTATCGCCTTCGGCGGAGGAGCTGGCTATGTCCCTATGAACGAACGCATTTGGGACACCATCGGGGCGATCGATCCGCGGGCCCTTCTTCTGTTGGGCGACAATGTCTATATCGATGACCCGAAGACTCCGGAGATGCAGCTTTTTCATTACTACCGCCGGCAAAGCCAGCCTCAATGGGCGAAGTTTGCCAGGAAGGTGCCGATCTACGCGATCTGGGACGACCACGACTTTACCACCAATGACGGGTGGGGTGGTCCGGCTATTGAAGAACCCAAGTGGAAGCGCGAGGTATGGAAAGTCTTTAAGGACAACTGGGATAATCCTTACTACGGCGGCGGCGAAAAACAACCCGGTTGCTGGTTCGATTTCTGGATCGGCAAGGTCCATTTTGTATTGATCGACGGACGCTACTACCGCGAGTCACCCAAAGGGGGAAACCCTTCCATGCTCGGGCCTGCTCAGATGAAATGGTTCAGGCAAGCGCTCAAGAAGCCAGCCGCTTTCACTGTGTTTTGCACCAACGTGCCCATGACCCCCAAAGTGAAGCCAGGCTCGAAAGACACTTGGGACGGCTTTGCCACCGAACGCCAGAAGATCTTTAAGTTCATCGCCGACCAGAGAATACCCGGGGTTATTATCCTTTCGGCCGATCGCCATCGATCCGACGCCTATAAGATCGATACCGGCATTGACGGCATGTATCCGCTCTATGAATGGCAGTCCTCACGCCTTACCAACCAACACGTGCACGGCCTGATCAAGCACTCGCTCTTCGGCTACAACCAGAAGCAATCTTTTGGCCGGGTTGACTTTGATCTCAAGGCAGACGATCCGACGGTTAAGTACACCGTGGTGAATATCGACGGTAAAGCCATTCACTCCCTTAAGGTCAAAAGAAGCGAGCTCCAATTCAAGTAGGCCGCCTGGACCATGAAT
>JASLXP010000992.1 GCA_030740295.1 Planctomycetota bacterium | reverse complement strand
GAAGTTTAAGCAGAACCTAAAGGGCTTTGTCAGCTACCTCAGGGAAGTCCTTAGAAATGGGGGGCATGTGGGAGAAAATCCTTAACTTTCTGATTCCACACCGAGAATCTGAGAACTGTCCCAGAAACGAAAGAGGATTACGTGATGCAGATCTCCCCTACGCATACTGCTCAGCCCCAGATCGTACGCTCTCCTCAGGCCGCACCACCCGCGGCCGCCGCACAGAGCTCTGCACCGGCAGGCCCGGTGGACAAGGTTGAGATCAGTTCCGTGAAGCCGCAGCAGCAGGCCGCGCAACCGGCCGCTGCCCCCAAGGCGAGCGCCATGGCGAAGGTCCTCAAGCCGATCGGGACCGCAGGCGCCGTCCTTGGCGGAAAAATCGGCGGGGTGGTAGGCAAAGCCGTCGGTGATCTCGTCAGCGACGTGACGGGCAGCAGAGAGCTCGGCCAGGCCGTCGGCACAGTCGCCGGCGCAGCTACTGGCGGAGTGGTCGGAGGAGTCGCCGGCGCAGCCATCCCCGGTTTCTGCCCGCACGGTGGTGCCACCCTGGCCGCCATCTCAGGTGCAAAGGAAGCGTTTGACGCGCTGAATTCGTAAATCCATCAGACAGTTCCCTGTTCCTTTTGCCGCTTGATAAAACCGCCAAGCAACGGAAGCGCAAACGAATATCGAGCTCGACGGTTCTTGTAGACGAGGCCGCTGTCCGCGAGTTTGACCAGCATCTGATTAATCTGGCTCGCGCTGAAGGGCTTTTCCAGGAGTTCCTTCGATCTATCAACGATGTCCTTAAGTGCGAACTCCTCGTCGCAATTCGGCAGTTCGGCGATGACTTCCAGCAGGTCTCGCTGCCGGTCGGTCGCTCTGTTCCACCGGCCCCAGAAGAAATCCGTATCCAGTTGATGGATGGCCTGCTCCACGGTGATGTCAGGGTTCAGTCGGCCCCCAGAGGCAAAGTAACTGTCATACATGGCACGTGACAGATATTGAATGAAGTACGGGTAGCCGCCGGAATTTCGGATGATGGCTGATACTGCCCTCTTGCTGAAGCGGACAGGACTGCTCTTTTTGATTGCCTTGAGGATCGCATCCTCCGATTCCTGTTTACCAAGTCTCTCCAGCGTCATCATCTCAAACATGCGCTCGGCAAAAGTGCGGGCTTCAACCAATTTGGGAAAGAGAGTTGGTAATCCAGACAACACAAGAAGGATAGGATTCTCCTTCTTTTGAATGGATTGAAAAACATCGAGAAGAAGTGAGAGCGGATATTGGTCTGCCTCCGCCTGGTCGTTCAGGTTCTGAGCCTCATCGTAAGCCAGCACGATACCCCGGCAATCTCGGTTTTTCAGGCAAGACCATACCAACTCAAGCACGGCTTTAAGTTTGTCTGCTGCGAGGCCAGGGGTATGGGCGTACACCCTGTTGAGGAAAGTATAGTCCAGATGCACCGGTGTTTGTTCCACGGGCCTGGCAAACCCGATCTTCTTTACCTCGTTCTTAGCCACCACTATGTTGCTCACCAACGGGGCCAGATCAGCCATGATGCGGATAGCGATATGTTCTTCGCTGACGGTGGAAGATTCAGACATGTCTGTTCCAGCCCACAGCCAACGCTCCTCATTGGCAAGCGGCTTCAGGGCCTCGAGAAGAACGGTCTTCCCCACCCCGCGCAGCCCGGTCAGCACCAGATTTGTCATCACGGGCGCCTGGCCAAGAAGAAGGCGGAAATGCTGCGCTTCATCGGAGCGCCCGGATAGATAGGGAGGGGAATGCCCCGCTCCAGGACGGAATGGGTTTGGCGACATTGTTTTTACATCTTGTTATGAATATCTATAAATTTAGTCAATAGTATAAATTTATGCCAT
Source organism: Planctomycetota bacterium (assembly GCA_030740295.1). Next base: position 24,344 of record JASLXP010000992.1, on the reverse strand, counting down.
CACATTTCAAGTTGTTAACACCAAAGATAAGGTGAGCCCTGTTTATATATTTTGCAAGCCTGCCATATAAATTTAGTCGATCTTATAAATTTATATGTTTCGATCACACGCTGTAAAATCTGCCAACCTGTCATCGCGCCTCAAAAGCCAAGCATGCCACTGTGAATGTATTCCACCGGCAGATCTGGAAACTCATCGGCCAGCATCTCGGCCTGCCTCCGGATGGCTGGAATCTCGCTGCTGCTGTGGACCGTTGCGATCACCTCCAGACCGCATTCGAGGGCGGCGATGACGACCCACTCCAGGATTTCACCGATGATGATGGCTTCGGCGCCCATCTCTGACGCGGCCTGAGGCATGTGCACCTGGTTGCCACCGAAACCGCCGATTAGAAACGCGAAGTTACGGATGCTGCGGTTCCCGTCGCCATAGATTCTCACATCTTCGACATCCAGCCCTCTGCCTGCCAGGGTCGCCAGGTCAGCAACGGTGAAGTCGCGCGGCAGACGGTGCACTCGAAAAAACTTCTGGCTGTCCACGATCTCCAGTTCTCCGATCCCCAGAGCCTTTACCGCCTGATCCGGCACTCCATCAATGGCGAGGGCGTCCCAATTGGAATGACTGCGGTAGACGACGATCCCATGTTCATCGAGCAGGGCTTTACGCTTCTGGTTGGCGACGATGTCCTCTGAGTTTTCAGGGCCGTCATACCAGCCGCTCTCTTGAGGGTGATAGAACAGGGTCTCGTGAACGATGAGCATGTTGTGCCCATTGTCGATGGCGCGCTGGATGCTCTTTGCATGCGCATTCCACATACAGGCAATGCCGCTGATTTCCGTGTTCGGCTCACCGTAAATGAAGCCGAGTTCGTCACCGGGCAGTCCACTCTCGATCGGTGCAATCTTTTCAAAGGCGTCAGCAATCTGTCGTGCGGTGAAAGGCATGTTTGTTCTCGGTTACCAGTAAGCAACGGCTTCAGCAATCTCCCCCAGGCGGCGTCCATTCCAGGTGACGTCTGCGAGGATGGTCAGTGAATGGGTTTTGAAACTTTTGGGAAAGCTCACGTTCAATTCGCAGACTTTTGTTGTGCCTGATTCCACATCCACCTCAGCAGAGCCGGGTTCAATCTGCACCCCTTCCACGCTGCGAAACCGCATCGCGCACCGACAGGTTGTTGGCTCATAGTTCGTGATGTTCACGGCGAATCTGACAGCTTCGCCGGGCTGGATGCGTACCTTGTATGGGTAGAACTCGACCCAGTGCGGGTCCATTCCCATGCTGGCATGCGGTTGATCGATCAGCGACGTGAAGTGTTCGTGCCATTCCTCCATCCACTCGCGCCAGCGCTGCATCTGCAGTTCGTCATATGAAAGCGCTCCGCTATGGCCGGTGAGCAGATAGTCGGGCGAGCGTTCCAGAATCCGTTGTGGCATATCGAGGTAGCTTGACACCGGGGTTCGGTTCTTAGGAATGAACGAATGAACCAGTTCCCGCCGCTCCTTCAGACTGATGCCGGAGATGTTGTCGCCGATGGCCAGAAACTTCTGTCCATCACACTCAAAAAAGATGATGTGATGGTAAAGGGTCTGACCGGGATGCTGCTCGACGAAGAACTTGATGCCCCGCCAATCGAATGCCTCACCGCGCTCGACCACGTGATGCACCTGCATGCCTTCCGGCACGGCGCAAGGCATGTCGTATCGTTCCGGATGCTCGAGGATATCCTTGATTTCGGGCGCGGAAACGACCTTTGTGCCATATCGATTCTTCAGCGCCGGATAACCCGCGAGATGGTCGTCGTGATAATGGGTCGGTATAAACCACTCAACCTCACGTATTCCGAGCTCCGGTTCGAGGAACCGGGTCAGGTTATCGATGTACCGATGCGGATTGGCCTGGATGGGCATGTTGGAAACGTATCCGCAGTCGATCATCACCGCGCGGCCATCATCGTCCCGGATGATGTAAGTACGTGCCATGGCATTCGTAATCTCGGAAACATGCTCAGTGATCTGCCTGAACTCAGGACGGAATTCTTCATAAGCTCGACCGAAAAACATCTCGTAGGTGCGTTCGAGCCGACCTCGCATTCGCGCCAGAGCTTTTGCGTCGGCCTCGAACGGCTGGCCGTGCCCGGGCAGGATGAGATCGAGATCCATCCCTTCGATTTTCCTGATGCTGTCGATCAGGTGGGAGTGGCCGGTGAACCCCATGTATGACCACTGATTCGAGAAGTAGCTGTGGAGCTTTTCCGGGCCGCTCAACAAGTCACCGCAGGCCAGCACTCGCTTGCCGTCCACTTCGAGCAGATAGCCAATTGACCCGAAAGTGTGCCCGGGCAGCGGCACGACTTCGAACGTCATGTGCTGCCAGGCGATCCTCGAGTGATCAAAGGCATACTCGTCCGCATGAATGTCCTCCAGTGGGCCGAAGCAATCATAAAAAGATTCATAGTTGTTGTAGATGTCATAACCGGCCCGACGGAGATCTGATTCCTCAAGAAAAAGCCGCTCGACAAAAGGTAGGCAGATTGGAGTGCCTGCCTCCTGCCAAACGTTCGCGCTGGAACATTGGTCCCGATGGAAGTGCGTGAGGAGGATCTTGCTGACTTTGCGATCCGATAAATCGGCTGCACCGGGGCGCAGATCTGTGCCGCAATCGATCAGGAGAGTCTCATCGCCTGCAGCGACTGCGTAAACGTTGCAGGTGTCTTCGATCAGATGAAGGTTTGGGGTGATGTGTTTCATCAGGCCAGAAGATCCTGAATGACGTGGCCGTGCACATCGGTCAGACGGCGTTCGAGGCCGTTGTGACAGTAGCCGAGCCTCTGGTGATCGTTGTTCTTCATTCATCTGGTCTCAGTGCGTCGAAGTCAGGAATGCACGAGAGACATTGTAGAGCCCATGCGGAGCTCTGAAAAGTGCGCTTACAGAGCCTGTCGCTCATTATAGCCACAGAATTGCAGCCGGACGCGAGCGAGGCGTTAATCATCTCATCAGTAACCTTGGGGAGAGATTCAGATGGCCAGGAAGAAACAGAAGCAGACTCTGAAAGAAACAGTAGTTGTATTGCTGGTCCTGGCTCTGCCCTTTCTGGGCGGCGGGATTCTGATGCTGGTTTTTGGCATTCAGAGGTGCATGAAGTTCGGATTCAGAGGTGAGCCACTCTATCTCACTCTGTGCGGCATTCCCTTTGTGGTGGTCGGCATCTTTCTGGGCCGGGCGACCATCAGCGCGTATCGGGAAAAGCCGCCGGAATCCGATGAGAAATGGCTGCAGACACCAGAATGGTCGGCGGGCAAAGGCGTTCCGGAACATGCGGCGAAGCTGAATGCCCTCTGGTTTGCCACACTGGTCTGGAACGGGATTTCCATTCCCGCGGCGTTAGCCACTTTTGACAAAATAAAGCAGGGCGACCTTCTCGTGCTCATGGTCTGGTTCTTCCCGCTCATTGGTGCGTTCCTCCTGGTGAGTGTGATTCACAAGACTCTTCAGGCGGCAAAGTATCGAGGCACGGACCTGCACCTTTACACGCTGCCCGGCATACCGGGCGGCCGTTTCGTGGCGGAGGTCTTCTCACCCATCAATCTGGGGCACGCGCGAATCAGAGTGAAGCTCGCGTGCGTCAACCGCTACAGCACGACACGACGGCGCCATCGAGGCGCAAATACCCAGACTGAACAGCACACGGATTCCATCTGGGAAGAAGAGTATGCCCTCGATGGCGCGGAGGCTGAGCCCTCCGGCCAAGGGTGGGTGATACCGGTCGCGTTCGCATTGCCGGCCGACAGCAGCGAAACACAGAACACGGATTTCGAAGGCATTCAGTGGCTGGTCAGTATACAGGCAGCCGTCACGGGAATTGATTTCGATGCCGAGTTCCGGGTTCCCATTTTCGCAGTGAGCGAAGAGGAGGCGGAGGCCATCAACGAAGCTGCAGGGCGGGCCATGCAGGAGAGCCCGGCCCTGCAGAATCTGGCGGCCCGGCAGATTCACGAAGAGCACACCGCAGAGGGACAGGCAAAACGGGATGAAGAAATCGCACGGCGCGTCATGAAGAACCAGCGAATGCAGCTCAGCATTCACGGGGATGCTGTCGTAATGGGGCTGCCTCCTTTTCGTTCAGTAAAGGCAATCGTGGGATGGGCGCTCTTTGCACTGATCTTTTCATCGATCACTGTTTACATGTTTCAGCAGGCTCAGAAGGGCGAAACCATGCTCTACCTCTTCGTCGCTGTCTTCGGATTCTTCGCCGTCATTCTGAATCTGGCCGTCCTCTGGAAAATGGTCGGCGCGAAAAGGATCACCGTTGACAGCCATTCGGTCGTGGTAGAGACCTCCATCCTCCATCTGATCAAATGGTCCAGAGCAACGTCGGCGGGAGAAATCAAGAGCATCGACGTGGATAAGAGCGGGAGCGCCGGAGAGACGGAATACTTCAACATCGACATGAACCTGGATACATCGAAGAACACGCTGCTCACGTGGATTGAAGGCCGTTCGGATGCCGAATGGCTGGCTGGATTCATCAAGAGGGTTCTGGGCCTGTGAACTTGACTCAGGATTCAGGATTCAAGATTCAGGGGATTCAAGATACAAGATTCAGAATTCAGATTCAGGATTCAGGATTTACCTGGGCATTCAATCTTGGCTCCGTGCATTGCACTCGAGCTTGAACTTTGGGGTGCGGCGACTTGCCGTCGCTTTCCAGAGGCAAAGCCACTTTGCCGCCACTGCGTTGCAGAAGAGACCGGTTGAGTGAAGAGCCCTTCACGCTACCGTGAAGGCAACGCACGCGTGCCGCACCCGATCCCCGGACGAATCTCACTCGATGCTTGTTCTCACTTTTCTGGTCGCACTTGGCCTGGCTATCCTGCTTGCCGGTGCCGAAGCCATGGTGCGCGGCAGCAGCGCGTTGGCGCTCCGGCTGGGCATTGCGCCGGTGATCGTCGGGCTGACGGTTGTTTCCTTTGGGACGAGCAGCCCGGAATTGGTTATCGGCCTGGATGCAGCGCTCACCGGCCACGGCGGGATAGCCATGGGGAATGTCATCGGATCGAACATCTGCAACATCGCCCTCATCCTCGGCGTCGGCGCGCTGGTTCGGCCATTAAAGGTGGATGCGAAGCTGATTCGCTGGGATGTGCCAATCATGATTGGAGTGAGCTTCTTTACCATGCTGCTCATACTTGATGGCAGGCTGGGACGCCTCGAAGGGGCCATCCTTGCCGCTGGCATTGTGGCCTACAACATTCTGCAAATCAGGCAGGCAAAACAAGAAAAAGATGACAATTTCCAGACCGAGTTTGGCGCGGCCGTTCCTGCGGGGCCCAAGCCAGTCTGGGTGAACCTGGTGCTGATTCTTGCCGGGCTGGCGCTCCTGGTATTCGGTGGACACATCCTCATCAAGGCGGCCACCATGCTGGCGATATCGTGGGGTGTTTCTGAAGAGGTCATCGCCCTGTCCATGGTCGCGTTCGGAACGAGCGTTCCTGAGCTCGCGACCACCCTGGTAGCCTCGCTCAAGGGAGAAGGCGATATTGCAGTCGGCAACGCGATCGGCTCAAACATATTCAACCTGCTCGGAATCCTGGGTGTCACGGCGCTGGTCATGCCGTTTGAAGCTCCGGACATTCGCACGTTTGATCTGACGGTCATGCTGATCACCGCCATCGTCGCCATGCCTCTCATGTGGAGCGGCTTTGTGCTCAATCGAATTGAAGGTGGAATTCTTCTCTTCGGTTACGCGGTGTACATCGGAATTCTGTTTCTGGATAAATAACCCCACGCCTCCCGTATCTCATGTCTGAAGAAAAAAAGAAGATCGCCGCCATCGTCACCGTGTTCTTTCCCGGCTCGCACGCGGACGTGATGCTGATGAAATTCCTGAAGGGATTTCCGACGGACGGAGGCCTCCAGGAACCGCGTGTTGAAATCGTTTCCATGTACCTGGACCAAGTGCACGGCCGGGGCGTCCATTCACGTGATGTTGGAGTATCCGTCTGCCATGCCAACAACATTCCTCTTTACTCCAGCATTCGTGAAACGTTGACGCTTGGCGGCAGCGAACTGGCGGTCGACGGCGTTCTGCTCATCGGGGAGCACGGGGACTATCCGGAGAATGAGCTCGAGCAGAGGATGTATCCGCGGAAATGTTTCTTCGAGCAGATATGCGCAGTCTTCGGTCAGTGCGGACGCTCTGTCCCAGTCTTCAACGACAAGGGCCTGGCCTACAACCGGGCCGATTCGGTCTGGATGTACGAACGGGCAAAGGAACTGAACGTGCCGTTCATGGCCGGCTCGTCGATTCCTGTCAGCCATCGAAAGCCACGGCTGGACCTGCCACTTGACTGCAATCTGGAGGAGGTGGTTCTGATAGGCTGGGCCGGCATGGAGATTTACGGTTTCCACACCCTCGAGGCTCTGCAGTGCATGGTGGAACGCCGTGCCGGCGGCGAGGCCGGCGTCAAATCGATCGAGGCTATCGAGGGGCCGGGTGTCTGGGAGGCCGGCAAAGAGGGACGATGGAGCAGGGAGCTTTTCGAGATCGGCATGGAGCACCTGGAGGACAAGCAGGAGGGGCGGCCCGAGGACAATGAAAAGCACTGTCCAAAACCGATTTTCATCGATGTGGAGTACCGCGATGGTTTCAAGGCCCAGGTGATCATGCTCAATACCTTCGTCAGAGATTTTGCATTCATCGGCCGGGTCGATGGAGAGATCAAGGCATGTGATTTCTACACCCAGCGAGGGTATCCGCATGCGCACTTCAATTATCTCTCGCTGAACATAGAAGAGATGTTTCTGACGGGTGAGCCGCAGTATCCGGTCGAGCGGACCCTCTTCACTTCATGCATTCTCGATGCGGTCATGCACGCCAGGGCCCATCCGCCATCGAAGGTGGAAATGCCGGAGCTCGATGTTCAGTACCGCTCGTACGACAAACTGAAATGGCTGCCGACGGAAGAGAGGCCAAGTGGATCGAATTTGGATCCGTGGATTTATCAGTGGTAAGCGTAGAAACTTTCATATCCGCCTGTATCATCGTTGTGCTACGATTGATCCGCATTTGTGCCACGATTCAGGAGCGTGAAAATGAAATTCGTCACTGTGAGAGAGCTTCGCGGAAGCTCCGCCCAGATCTGGAAACGGCTGGAGTCGGAAGGAGATCTTGTCGTTACCTCAAATGGGAAACCTGTTGCGATCCTGAGCCCGGTTTCAGATGAAAATGTTGAAGAATCGATTCGGTCAATCCGCCGAGCCCGTGCCGAGAACGCCGTAATGGCCCTCCAGTTGGATTCAATTGAAGCGGGCAAAGACAAATTGAGACCATCAGAAATCGATTCCGAGATAGCGTCGGTCAGAAAGAAACGCCGACGATGAGAGTCGTCCTTGATACGAATGTACTTGTGTCCGGTCTCCTGAGTCCCTTCGGCCCTCCGGCTGAAATCGTAAGACTGGTGGCAGTCGGCAAGCTCAAGCTCTGTTATGACGCAAGAATCCTGGCTGAATACAGGGAAGTCCTGGCTCGGCCACGCTTCGGATTCGACTCAGGAAAAGTAGACGACCTCCTGGAACAGATTTCATCAGAGGGAGAACTGGTCACTGCCACGCCACTGTCAAGGCATTTACCGGATCCTGATGATGAGCCCTTTCTTGAAGTCGCCTGTGGGACTGCTGCAGAGTGTCTGGTGACTGGCAACCTGAAACACTTCCCTGTCCGGAGAAGGCAGGGAATGACCGTCCTCTCTCCGAGGGAATTTGTGGATCACTATCAGCCATAGAACGTGGTGGCCGCACAAATCGGGATTCCGCTCGACAGCGAGTTGTGAACTAACCCTCCTTCAGATTCTTGGAGATTATTTGCGAAACTCCTGCAATCTGGTGGGGGAAGACCCGGGACCAAGTATCGGATAAGGGTGTACAGATCCGAGGCGTCAGGTCATGCATTAACGCACGAATCCGGTTCAACCGGAGCGCCCGCACCCGTTTGGGCCCCCCACCAGTTTTTTCTTTCAAATCGTGTGGCAGCATTCAACTTGTGGTGCGGGCCACTCCCGCCGCGGCACAACAGACACTCAACTCCAGTCACAGGTAGCTGATCGAATAATCCTGCGATCGCCATCTGTCCAGTGATCGCGATACCAGGTGCAGCATTCGAAGGTGTCGTTGAGCTCGGCCATCCTTGACCCCAACATCGTCCGAAATCTTACCAGCGTCTCCTTATGGTCTGAGTGACCCGCCAGGTCATTCAATTGGAGCGGATCGTTCTGGTCATCAAATAACAGTTCGCGGCCGTCGGCCCTGTAGACAGCATAGGTGTAACGCTTGTCGCGCAAGGCGCGCCACTCGTGGCCGTCATCCCAGGATGCTGTAGCGCCGCAGATCTGCATGAGCGCGGCTTCCGGTTCTGGGCCTCGCTCCCCGAGCATCAGGTGGCTGAGGTCCATTCCTTCTACGTCTTTGGGATACTCGAGATTGATGAGTGATGTGAGGGTTGGGAACAGGTCAGGTGTCGAAAGACAGGCATCGCTGACCCCGGCCTTAATCCTGCCCGGCCACCGGATAAGGAAGGGGACGCGGCAGGCTTCTTCATAAAAGATGTTCTTGGCGCGGCGGCCCTGCGCACCGAACATCTCGCCGTGATCGGAGGTGAAGACCAGGATCGTATCGTCAGCGATGCCACCTTCTTCGATGGCTTCGATGAGTCGGCCGAAATTCCAGTCCAGGCTGGTCGTCTGCGCGTAATAGGTGCGGCGCCAGCCTTCGAGTTCGTCGCGCTGTTCCGAGTTGAGGTAGCTCCATCCGTCACCATATGGATCGTTTTCGGCTCTGTAGTTCTGCGGATGCGGAAATGGCACATCCTCGAACATCTCCCAGAAGCGCTCCGGTACATTCTCTTCATTCCACGGATCGTGCGGCGGCCCCCATGAGAGGAAGAGCGCAAAGGGATTCTCTCCGTCACGACCGCGGATGAAATCGATAGCCATGTCCGTCTGCGCGTCCGGCTCATAAACGTCCTCGCCGTATGGGATCTTCTCCTCCGAATCGGTGTGGTAGTACACCCCGTAGCTCTCGTGATGAAAATTAAAGGCAGCCCACAGGCCATCGAAACCGAGCCGATGAGGGCCCGGCGGGATGTGTGAGTTCCTCGGCTCATAGTGGTGTCCGAGCTGATTAGCGTAGAGATGCCACTTGCCGATGTACGCGATGTCATAGCCGCCGTCGGTCAGAACGTGTCCGAAGCATCTCTGGTTGGGATTGATTCGGAGCTCGTTGATTACCATTCCGTTACTCGTGGTGTACTTGCCGGTCATCAGCGCGGCGCGATAGGCCGTGCAGACCGGGGCCGATGCGACGGTGTTGCAGAAGTTCATTCCCTGCTCTGCAAACGCGTCGAAGTTGGGAGTGATCGCCTTGTCATCGCCTGCGTAACCGAGTGACTGGTATCGGAGCTGGTCGGCGAAGACGAAAATCAGATTGGGGCGGGAGCTCAATGCTCTTACTCCTCCAGGATCTCGAGCTGGCGCTCGGTTTCCTGTTCTCTTGCGCGGAGAAGCTCTTGGGTGATGCCATCCCCGGAAGAAAAAACCGCGTCGCTGGATTGAGCGAGAAGCTCTGTCAGACGTCTCCGCCTTCTCTTGAGCAGACGAGCCAGCTTTCGTCGCTTGCCTTTGGGCATCTTATCCAGCATGTCCGTGAACTGGTGGGGCAGGACCGGGCTCTCAGCATACGCGGCCTCTACCTGCCAGAGCGCGAGCATCGCTGGCAAATGATCCTGTCGTTCGTTAGCGAAGGGATCGGTCTGCCGGCAGAGCCCGGAAGGCAGAATCTCATCCAGGGGACGGCCATCGAGTACACCGAATGGAATCTGCAAACCGAACAGCCTGAGTATGGTTGGATACACATCGACCAGCCGCGCGACGGGGATGCTGCTATGGCGGATGTCCGGCCCCGAAATGACCAGGGGCACTCCCGTATCGGAATCCATCATCGAGCCGTGGGTCGCGACGTAGCGCGACGGTTTGCATTTCCATCCTTCACGCATGCACAGAAAAATGTCACCGCATCGAAAGCTGTCAAAGATCTGAACCGCCTGTACCAGCGCATCTGGATAGCGGGTCTGCAGGCTGTGCTCGAGCCACTTCTCTGCAGGATGAAACGCGCCCGATTCCATCATTCCCGCTAACGCATCGTGGTCGAGATATCTGAAAGGATCGACAACACCCTTCAACAGCCTTGCCCTGTAAAACTCTTTGCCGAGAAAGAGTCGCCGGGTAACGAGCATCTCCGAATCCTCATTCAGCACTCGCACCTGACCGGGCCCATCGCCGACGATGAGGAAATCTGTCCCATCCTGCTCCGCGACATGTTTGAGAAGGTCGACGTTACGACCGATGCCGGCGGGGTAGTTGCGCAGGACTTGATGGCGCGGTCGTTCGCTCCAGCCGCGTTTCGGGTCTTTGATGTATATGGCCACCGAGTTGAGGGAGTTGGCAGCGACGTAGGCATCGAACTCAGGCTCATGACGCATCTGCGGCTTTAACCCGACGCGGGAGAGGACGTGTTTGTAGTTCGTCAGGTTGCCATTTCGCAGTGAAGTATTGCCGTGATCAGAAGCAAAGATGATATACGTCTTTTCAAAACTTCCGCGGGACTTCAAGACTTCGATGATCTCGCCGAGCATTCGATCCAGATCTACCACCGTCTGCAAAGCATCTTGTGATTCAATGCCTTTCAAATGCGCGATGGAATCGTAGTCGGGAAAATTCACGAACGAGAATCGAGGCGGTGCATCCGACAAATAGAGCTTCTTCAAATGTGCGGCGACACCTTCATCGGTCTTGTGCGGCAACTGCGCCATCACCTTCGAGAGCGCCAGCTCCAGGGGAAAGAACTTTGCGCTTCCCGCATTCCGTACGAGTACCTGTTGGACTGAGGCGGTAGGCAGATCTTGGAGCCGGGTAAAGGGAGACTCCGGCTTCTCCATCATCCGCGGAATGGCGGCCATCTTGGGCGAGTAAAGCGCCAGGTCGTCCTCGAAACGCCAGAAGTCAAAGCTGAGGTAATGCCGGGCAGTCTGCCGTTCTCGATTGAACCACTTCAGCCCGGGAACGGACGAATGCCCGGGGAACAGCCCTGTCACAGAGCTCAGATGTGCCGGAAACGTGACCGTCGGAAAAGGCGAGAAGGCCCGCCGCGTTTTGCAGCCACGCTCCACGAGATTCTGTTTGATGTTTGGCAGCCGTCCCTCGGTCAGCAACCTGTCGAAAACGAATCCGGGTAACCCATCCTGCATAATGAGGATTACCGAGACATCTCTGACCGCCTCGCGTTTCTGCGGTTCAATTTCGGCATCCTGACCACAAAAAGCCAGCGCAGGCAGGATGAGAGTGAGGAACGTCATTTGAGCTCGCAGATGATGTACACGATGACGCCGATCCCGCCCATGCCGCCGCAGATGTAACACATCATGATGGCGGATTCCTTCATGACACTTTTGGTGCTGCTTCGTTTCGTGGCTGAATAGACTATCGAAACAATCAGGCAGACCACAAAAAAGACCACATATTTAAGCAGTCGCTCGTTCGCCATGAGTATGTGCCAGGCAGAAAGCGTCAACGATGAGCAGTAAATTCAGAGCCCCGACAATCATGGTGATGACCTGCCCGAGATCGGAGACGATGGTAGGGCTGTCGACCTTGTGGGCCTTGTTAACCGCGGCCACACCCAGCGTGGGCAGACCGGCGAGGGCCTGAATACTGAAAATAACAGGATGATTGCGGGGCGAAACAATACTGACCGGCGGCGGATCGCCCTGTGCCTCGTATTTCCAACTGCGGTCCGGCACAGGCTCCCAAGCTCCGAGAACCACGCCGAAACCATACAAGAGAACCATGCACAGAAAGTAGAAACCACCGCGCTTGGCCATCCCGAGATAAGCGTGACCGGCGCCCGGTATCAACCAGGCGAATGCCCCCGCAACAATGGGATCCGGTTCTGTTTTATCTGCGTTTTCCAAAGTGCTGTATAGTCCAATTCCCCGTCGAACGTGAAGGCGGAGGATTCTAACAGTGGCCTACTGGGTGGCAAGAGGGAGGAGGTTGGTGGAAGAGGTGAATGGTGGGAGATGAAGTGAATGGTGAATCGTGGTGGAAGAGGTGAATGGTGAATGGTTGGGAGAAGAAGTGAATGGTGAATGGCGGTGGAAGAGGTGAATGGTGGGAGAAGAAGTGAATGGTGAATGGTTGCGTGATGGTGCTCTGGAATGGGTGATATGGTTGATGGCTGTGATGAAACATCGTAAGAGTTTGGCCTGTCGTAGTAACAGGCAGCAGTAGTCATCCGTCAACCATCAACCATCATCCATCAGCCATCTCTCATGAACATCCTCTTCATCATTTCAGACCAACACAATGCCAAGGTGCTTGGGCACAAAGGTCACGCAAACGTAAAGACGCCTCATATAGACCGATTGGCTGAGGAAGGTGTCCGATTTGAAAACGCGATCTGTCAGAATCCGATTTGCACGCCGAGCCGGGTGTCATTTCTGTCCGGGCAGTACTGTCACAATCACGGTTATTACGGGCTGAGCGGGCCGAACCCGGAAGGGCTGCCGAATGTGTTCGACCATTTCAGCCGGGCCGGGTATGCCACAAGTGCGGTCGGCAAGATTCATTGTCCGGAAAACTGGGTTGAGGACTCGGTAGATAACTTTCACGAGACATGCGGGTGCAGCATCGGCGGGCGTTCAGCGAAGTACGCCGGATTCCTGAGAGAGCGAGGCAAGCTGGAGCTTGAAGATCATGGCGGCATGCCAGAATTTGGCCCGGCTGGAAATCAATCGATGGAGGGCCGGCCCTCTCCGTTGTCTTTCGATGAATCGCAGGAAGGTTGGATTGCCGCCGAGACCATTGAATTCATGAGCGGGGCTGTGGAATCGGAAAGGCCGTTCCTTGCCTTCGCAAGCCTGCCGAGGCCGCACCAGTGCACTTCTCCAAGCCCGCCATTCTGGGAGATGTATGAAGGCGTCGAACTTGAGCTTCCACCCAATGCCGATGCAGACATGGCAGGCCGTGCGCCACACATGCAGGCTGGGGCCAAGCGCTGGCGGTCCGGTAACTGGGCTCTGATCGAGCCCAAAACTTTTGAGGCGGCCCGGATGCGCAAACTCCGGGGATACCTTGGCGCGGTCAGCCAAGTCGATCATGCCGTCGGTAAGATGCTGAGCTACCTTGATGAAAAGGCAATAGCGAACGACACGATCGTCATCTACACCTCTGACCACGGCGATTACGCGTGCGAACACGGGATCATGGAGAAAGCGCCCGGGATCTGCTCGGATGCGATCACCAGGATCCCATTCATCTGGCGGTGGCCAGACCGTATCAGATCCGGCCATGCTGCAGACGAGCTCGTAGAGGCCGTGGATACCAGTAGCACTCTATGCTCGCTCGCGGGACTCGACCCGCTGGAGACTTCCGACGGCAAGGACATCACACCTTTGCTGCAGGGCGAATCAAGTCCAGTTCGCGAGGTGGCCGTCACCGAGTTTGCCTGGAGCAAGAGCGTTCGGAAAGGGAATTACAGGCTCGTTCATTACCCGCCGGACATGTTTGCCGATGAGCACCCGGACGGCTTCGGTGAGCTCTACGACCTCGAAAACGATCCGTGGGAGATGAAGAACCTTTTCTTTGAAGAAGACTGCCGGCATGTTGTATCGGAGCTTCAGCAGGACCTGCTCAACTGGCTGATCACCACCACTCGGCAGGCGACTTCGCTTGGAGTTTCCGTTCCACAGACGGCGCAGACGAAGGAACGCTACCGTTGCACAGTCAATCACGACCTGAAGATCCATCCGGAAAACCTGAAGAACGCTCGTCACAAGAATTACCTGTGAGCGTTCTGAATGCGGTAATCTGTTTGGAAGCATGTGCGTGCCACTCGACCTGGAATCCACTTATTCAGAAGCATGCGAGCGCAGCCGGTTGAGTTGATTGAGGCATTTCAATTCGCTCACCTCCAATTCACTTGCGGCTCAGTTCAGGCTCCCCACCATTCAGCCTGATTGTCATCTACTCCCGGAGAAGTCATGAGCGTCGCAGATCTGTCACCGCACCACGTCCTGTATCAGACTGATTTTGCTCCCGAGGAATTCGCCTCCAGACGGCAGCGCGTGCTCGACACCATCGGCGGTGATGCCGTGGCCGTGATGCAGGGGATGCCGGAGTCCGACGGCTTCGATGCGTTTCGGCAATCAAACGAGTTCTATTATTTCTGTGGACTGGAAACGTCCCACTCCTACATGTTGATGGACGGCCGGTCTCACAAGACCACGCTCTACCTGCCCGGATTCGATGAAGGCCGCACGCGCAGCGAGGGCCCGTGCCTGCATTCTGACGATCCGGAAAAGGTCAAGGCCCTGACGGGCGCCGATGATGTGAAAAAGCTCGAGGCACTTGCCGAAGACTTGGACAGGCCTTCCGAGATTTACATGCTCCACCTCCCGCCTGAAGGCAAGATGCAGTGCAGAGACACTCTTCGCCACGCCCGAAAACTGGCTGAAGCCGATCCCTGGTATGACCACCCTCTACCAGAACAACGATTCGTGGAAAGGATGGCCGCCCTCTGCCCGGACGCAGAGATTAAAGACCTGAATCCGCTCAGCGATGAGATGCGGATGATCAAAAGTCCGAAAGAAATCGAGGTAATGAGACGGGCCGGGCTGCTCACGGGACTGGCTGTCAAAGAGGCCATGAAGTGCACGGGACCCGGAGTGATGGAGTATGAGCTCAACGCGGTAGCCGATTACATCTTCCTGGCAAACGGCGCACGCGGCGCCGGATATCGCGGCATCATCGGCGGTGGCACAAACGCCTGGCATGGACACTACTTTCGCAACGACTGCGTGCTGAACGATGGAGATCTGCTCCTCATGGATTACGCGCCGGATTGCGGATGCTACACCAGCGACATCGGGCGCATGTGGCCGGTGAATGGAAAGTACACCGATGAACAGCGCGAACTGTACGGCTACATTGTCGAATACCACAAAGTCCTGCTGAAACTCATTCGGCCACACGTAACCGCGGCCGAGATCATGGATGAAGCCGTCGACGAGATGCGCCCCGTTTTTGAAGGATGGAACTGGTCAAAACCCCAGTATCGCTCCGGCGCTGAAAAGGGTTTCGAATTCCGCGGCCACCTGTCGCATCCGGTCGGCATGGCCGTGCACGACATCGGCAATTATCGCGAGAATCCACTCCAGCCTGGCCTGGTCATATCCATCGACCCCATGTTCTGGATACCCGAAGAGAAACTCTACATTCGATGTGAAGACACTATTGTCATTACGGAAGACGGTATTGAAAACTTCACAGACGCCGCGCCACTGGAGCTTGATGAGGTGGCGCAGGTGATGAATGAGGAGGGCCTGCTGCAGCGCTATCCGCCGGTGAGCTCTTGAGTCTGGTTTGGCCTGGCAAGGCTCGGCCCGTTCATTCACTCGTCTTCCTGGCCGCCCGAAAATGAATGTCCCGAATCTCGGAATGCTTCTTCTTCAGTCCCTTGAGAATGTCTCGCTTCTGATACTGGCTCAACTCCATCAGCATAGGCGCTAATGAGACTTCAATCTCGAGCACCCCTTCACGGATGGTTGTGATCCGTGTCAGTTTCAGAACACGCGGCTCCACAAGCTCTGCGTAGGAATCAGCATATGCCTGGATGCGCGCGCGCTGATCCAGTCCGAGCTGCTTTGAGACTTCGCCGACAAGGTCTTTGAATTGCGAAAACATTGAAAAAATCGTAGCTATGAAAACAGATTCGATCCACCCGGGAGTAAGACTTTGGCAAATTATCATCTGAGTGACAAATCCATCGGAGCCCTCCTTGGCATGGCTGTCGGCAACGCCCTCGGGGCCCCGGCAAGTGGGCTCAGCAAAGAGGAGTTAAAGGAACGGTTCGGCACATTACAGGCGTATGAAGATTCATTCGATCTCGAAGAATTCGCTGAAACAGCGTCGGATATGGACGAGCGGGACAAGACCTACAAAGTCTCTCGGTGGCTGCCCAAGGGGGTCTACACCGGTGACACCCAGCAGGCCCTGATACTGTGCGAAAGCCTTATCATGGAACGAGGCTACAACAGCGAAACCTTCGCGGAATTGCTGTGCAAGTTTTCGCATCCGAGGGGGCGCAATTTCCGGTTCGGTATCTACCGCGGCGCGGGCAGGAGTTTTCGGGACAGTATCCGGTCTCTGGAAGATGGCGTAGATACGCGGAAGGCCGGACAACCCAGTTCGAGCAACGGTGCGGCCATGCGGGTTGCCCCGCTCGGGCTCTTTTACGGGGACGACCTCGACGCGCTGAAAAAACATGTGATCGAACAGAGCGTGCTTACCCATCGAGACGTAATGGCCGTGGCGGCCGCGCAGGCCATTGCCCACCTTGTGGCGCTGGTTCTGCCCATGCGGCGGCCTCCGTGCCCTTCAGAACTGCTCGCCCATCTGTTGGAACATGTTCGCCAGGCGGAAGAGCTTGCCGCAGAGACTGGTGCAGATTTCATCACCAATCTGGGCTCGGCCAAAAACGGGTTCTCCACTGCCCTGGCCAAAGTATCAGACTACCTGGACCTCGACCTGGAGAAAGGCATCTCAAAAATCGGCGAGTATGCGGAATCCACCTCAGATCGGCCCGGCATCGGCGGGACCGGGGGCTACGTTCTTTCTTCGGTGATTACCTCGATTTACGTCTTCCTCAAGAACGTGGGCACTTTTGAAAGGGCTGTCATCGCGGCCATAAATCAGGGCGGCGCGACGGACACTATCGGTGCCATCGTGGGGGCTGTTTCGGGCGCCCTTCACGGCCCAAACTCCATCCCCGCCCGCCTGGTACGCGGGGTCAGTAATGCCAAGCACATCGAGCTCAAAGCAAAGATGCTGGTGGATGAGACTGTGGATGTGCGCAATGCGCGGACATTGTCCGAATTCGAGAGCCAGCTTACCGAACGCATCCTCGACCTGCGCAAACCCCACCTGCCGGAACCCCAGGAATCAGAACGCCGCCCCGATGGCAGGCGCAGGGATGATCGTCGCGGAGGCGGGCGGTCACGAGATCGCCGCTAACTGGATCAATTCGATTCACGGTGCATAATTTGTTGATTCCTCCTCGGCGTCATCCACCCTCTTATGGAGTAGTTCACGGCCATGGTTACCGCTGTAAAATTTTCCGTTCCCATCGCGCTTCTTGGTTTTGCTGCAAGTTATATGGATATCGTAAGCGATATCCTCAACACCGTTAAAGTCTCACTCCAGGGCATCGAACTGTCGGCCATTGATGATGCCCTTCAACGTGAGCGCTTCATCAACGCAGATGGCAACAAAGACCCTTTCCCGGCGGACCAGGATGGTTTTAACGATTTCATGGATCTGGCCTTCGAAGACAGAGGGCGAGACAACTCAAAAGACCAGTTCGGCATTCAATATCAGTACAGTCATCCTGCAAAGACCGAGCAATACACCATTGCCAGTGCAGGGCCGGACAAAGATTTCGGCTCAGAGGACGACATCGTGCTTCAGAGGGACGGGAAGAAACGCACGATGAGCAAAGAGTTGGGCGAGATCGCCAAAGACATGGAAGCCGAAATCGACAAAGAGAAGGAGCGCAAGCAGGAACAGATAAAAGAATTGAACGCTGCTATCAGCGATGCGAATGGTGATGGCAATTCTGATTCAGGAGCCGCCGCAGGAGGCAACAGTGGAGTAGACATGAAGGGCCTCATCGACAGCGCGCAAAAGGGTCTCGATGATCTGCGTGATTCAATCGATCTCGGCGAGCAGGCAACCCCCCTGGAATGGGATGAAGATCTTGAAGGACTCGGCGCCGGCGAGTGATGGAAGCTCGGACAGTTGACCTGCAACTCACACATCCAGGATCGTGAAAGACGTGGCGCCAGGCTGCCACGTTCCTTCGTGAGAAGTCCTTCTCTCTGAATTCGTGTGTGAACTCTCACATTTCGCAGAGCTGTTTATAGTTCCTAAGTGATCGCAAGTGTGTTTTTTGACTTTTCATTGTTTTTCGTAACTATGTTTATGGGAAGACGATGGAATGATGGAGCCTAATTCCGTTTTCCTGATTCCTGGCCCTCCCTCAGCCGAATCTTGAAAAGGTGCTCGATCACGAATCTAAGAGTGGCCTCGATGGCAGCGGCTTCATCAAGACCGGAGGTGTTTTCCGCTCCCTCATTGGAATGAATCTCAAATCTGTCGTGGGTGGCTCTCACCGAAAGGAGCTTCCAGCTTATGTCTGAGGCGGCGGACGAAGTGACCTCTGCTGTTGCCTCGTTCAGATAATCAGACTGAGGGCCGATGCTCAATACGATCATCGAGTCATGGTCCTCTCGGCATCTGTGCAGGGCCGCAACCTGCTCGGCAAAAGGTAGTGGGGTCGGCTCGACGAGGGGCATGCAATACATATTCGCCAGGCATGACGAACGTGTTTCATCGCAGAAAAAGGGAAGAGGCAACTGACGTGGCCGATTCTTGAGATCCCCAAGATGGATCGTCTCGCTGGCCTTGGGGCTGATGAGCAACACTGGCAGGCCAGTGCCGGATTGTTCGTGAATCACCGATGCCAGCTCATGCAGCGCTCGCACCAGAACAGCCGCGCTCGACCTGCTGCCCAACCTGTCCGAACGGATGGTTTTTCGGGTGTCATCAAAGATGACGCACAGCGCTGCCTTCTCCATCTGGACGCGCTCGACAGGACGTTCGAAAACAGTGAGCCGCCGATTGAAAGCCCTGTCAAGAAGCATTGGCTCAGGCAGAGCCAGCTCCGACGGAGCTATGCTGCCGAACTGCTCGATGCCGCCGTTCTGGCGAAGCCCGATGTAGCCACCCTCCGGTCGCTGACTGGTGATGCGTACACGTTCCACATGAAAAAGCGGCATGCGCGACCAGAGTCTCTTTTGCTCCAGGCTGATGACCGGATGCCGCAGGCCTTCGAGCGTGTGTGAGATGGATTCGTAGTCCCACGAAATCGGCGAATCCGGATTAACCATGAACGCGTGCAATCGTAACGCTTGCATATCCATCTCAAGGGGACCGGCCTCGGCAGACTCGTCACGCATCCAATCGGCCACGACCATCTCGAAAGCGCGGATGTAGGATTCCCAGAGGTCCTGCATGCCTTGCGAAAGTGTCGTATGAGACCCCGGGAAGTCTCCTGAAATGACCTCTCTGGTCACAGGAATCGAGAAACCCGGCACAAGCGACAGCCGGCTTTGCATAGCCTCGGCGAGAATATGAAGCAGTTCCTTCGCCAGGGCCGGCGCGTTGACTCCCTCGAAAGTAAACACCGATTGAAATTTCTGAAGCCGGCGGAAATCGCCGAAGGCCCGAACGTATCGTTGCCGCAACTCCATCTGCTTCGGCGGGGCTTCCTCTGGTTTCTGCCTCGCATCATTTTTGACCATGATGAGCTCGGCCAGGTCAGCGATCAGGAACGGCGGCACAAAGGGTCGGCCCTGGCAGACAAATTCCTCCAGCCAGAGGGTGTGGTTCGATGGATGAAGAGCATCAGAGCTTCGACTTCGGGGCCGGCTCGGATCGATCAACCGGAAAAAATCGGACTCGATCAGAAAGGAGAGAATTTCCGTCGCCTGATGGATCTTTATGACGGTTTGCGCGGGCATTCGATCAGGCCTCCTTCGCCGCTGCTTCGGCTTCCTGGCGGGCCAGCGCGCGATAGCGTTCGGCCGTGTAATGGCTGTAGTTGCCGTGCTCAGGATTGAGATTCATTCCCCGGTATTCTGCCTTGCACCTGTAGCACGCGGTCATATCGGGGATGAATCGATAAAGCGCCGCGTCGACCATGGCAGAAATTACGAGCACGAGGATGGGCCACAGCATATTGGCCGTGTAGTAGTAGGCGATCGTCGCCACCACGACTGCGGATGTCACTACAAACGCCCCCGCCATCTGTTTGAAGTCTTTTCGAACATACAGATCATCTCCGCCACAGACCAGGCAATGTTCGATGGTCTTTTCGTCGAGCTTATCACCGGGATGGGCCTCCAGTTCATTGCCGCAGTTCACGCATTTGAGATCCAGTGGCTGGCTGAGATCCTCAAGGAGAACAGTGCCACATTCACGGCAAACGTGTTTCAGGTTAAAGGAAGCTGGATCCATGGCAGATGCGGGGCGGTCTGCGTTTGAAGTGCGGTCGCGGGGCAGATATGACTGCAACGCAGGATTGGAGAGTACACATCTCATCAACCATTAACCAGCCATGCCCGTTCTGCTATACGCCCTCCTGTGCACGGTCTTGCCGGACGCCTTTGGCCAGGCAGGAGATCGAAGAGACAAGAGGTCCATTGGCGCTCGGCTGCCTGAGGAATTTGTTGTTCCGCCGGCGCCGGTGGTGCCCCCGGATAAAGTGCTCGATACATTTCAGATCAAACCAGGACTCAAGCTCGAGCTTGTCGCGTCTGAGCCGCTCATTCATGACGCAGTGGCGATGGCGTTCGATCCGGATGGCAGGATCTGGGCGGCCGAGATGCGTGCGTACATGCCCAACGTAGATGGCACGGAGGAATACGAACCGATCGGAAACATCGTGGTCCTCGAGGATACGAACGGCGACTGGATCATGGACAAGAGAACGGTCTTCATGGACGGCCTGATCCTGCCGAGGGCCATTCAGTTTGCGGGAGATGGCGTTCTGGTGGGAGAGCCTCCCGTGCTCTGGTTTTGTCGCGACACGGATAGTGACGGCCGGTGCGATGAGAAGACCAAGGTCGCCACCAACTACGGCACGCGCAAAGGCAATGTCGAGCTAATGGCCAACGCGCCCGAATGGAATATCGACAACTGGCTTTACCACAGTGCACACGATTACCGATATCGTTACGTCACGAATAACGGCAAACGCGAATGGATACGTAACCGCCAACCAAGGTACGGCCAGTGGGGCCTTGCTGAAGACGACTATGGCCGTCTCTTCCACAACACGAACTCACGAGTCCTCTACGGGCATTTCTTTCCCGACCACTATTTCCGGCGACATCCGCTTTCCTCATCGAGTCGTACTGGTCGGGCCGCCAACGTCTGCCCGGATGGCCGCGTCTGGCCGATCCGTGTCACCCCAGGCGTCAATCGCGGCTACCGAACTCTCAGCAAAACCGGCAAAATCTCCCACGTCACCGCGGTCTGCGGGCCCGGCATTTATCGCGGCGATCTGATGCCAGAGTTTCAGGGGAACGCCTTTATCTGCGAGCCCTCGGCCAATCTTGTCAAGCGCGTCCTCCTGACCGAATCCAACGGCATGGTGAAAGGCAAACAGGCATACACAGGCAGCGAGTTCCTGGCCTCGACCGACGAACGCTTTCGTCCTGTCAACATCTACACCGGTCCGGATGGCGCACTCTACATTCTCGATCTCTATCGCGGCATCCTTCAGCACCGGCTATCGCTTACGACATTCCTCCGCCTGCAGATCCTCGACCGCGGCCTTGACAAACCAATCGGTTTGGGGCGCATCTATCGAGTCTTGCCGGAGAAGGCAAAGCTGGGTGCTCAACCGCGGTTGTCCAAAGCGACAGCCGGGAATCTTGTTTCATTTCTCGCGCATCCAAACGGCTG
Organism: Planctomycetota bacterium; assembly: GCA_030740295.1. The sequence goes on along the minus strand of JASLXP010000992.1, from coordinate 2,707 downwards.
GTGGCGTGACACCGCGCAGCGTCTCCTCGTCGAACGCAGGGACAAGTCAGTTGTGCCGGCTATCGAGAATCTTGCACTCACCCACTCAGACCCACTCGGACGCCTGCACGCGCTCTGGACTCTCGAAGGGATCGGAGATCCGAATCCAGAGGTCTTGAGCAAAGCGTATATGGACAGTTCGTCAAAAGTGCGAGTGGCAGCTATTCGAATTTCGGAGGCGGTCTTCAAGAAGAGTTTTGACGGAAAACTCTTCTCACGCCTTGCAGGCCTCGCTGTCAGTGACGATATCGAGGTTCGCATTCAGCTTGGTTTCACGCTTGGCGAAATAGAGCATGAACGGGCCACTGAAGCCCTCATGTCGATGGCCCGGCACGGACCCAGAAGCAACGTGGAGCACACCGCAATCCTGAGCAGTCTGAAGGGGCGCGAAAGGGATTTTCTGTTTCGACTGCTGGCCGACGACAAGGTGGGCCAGACTTGTCGCAAACTGATTGAGCCACTCTCCAGCTTCACACTGAAAAGCAATGATCCAGCGCAGTCGCTGGCGTTGCTCGAATGGCTGATGGCGAATCCTTCAGGTTGGAAATCGGCCGCGGTGGCGAAAGGCATGGTCGCCTCCGGCCGCAGGAAGTATCCAATACAGCTAACCGTCAAGCCGCCGGCACTCAATAGACTTCTCGCCATTGAAAGGGGGCCACTGACGAAATTGGCAAAACCGCTTTCGGATTTATTCGCCTGGCCTGGTCATCCCCTCTACAAAATCAAGAAGCCGGAGGAGTTCATTCTGACCAGGGAATTCTCTGCCGCGGCCAAAGGCGGAGAATCGGTTTATCTGCTCGCGTGTGCCCCATGCCACCAGCTCACCGGAAACGGGCAGCCCGGCCTCGCCCCGCCTCTGGCAAAGTCGCCGTGGCTCAAGGAATCAGATGAGACGCTCGCCCGCATCGTCCTGCACGGTCTCAAGGGTCCCATCAAAGTGAACGGCCGCGACTACAATCTCGAAATGCCGCCGCTGAACATTCTCAGCGACGAACAGATCTCGGGCGCCCTTTCATACGTCAGAGAGAAATATGGGCCTTTCAAAAAGCCGGTCCCCGTAACCACAGTGAAGAAAGTGAGAGATGCGACCAAAGACCGTGAATCCGCATTTACCGTCGCGGAGCTGAAGGGCAAGGCAGAGAAATGAATGATCTTTGGACCTGTAGAATTCTGGACCTCTGAACAACAAAATGAAACAGAACATCATCTGGATTTTCGGTGATCAACACCGTGCCCAGGCATTGGGCTACATGGGTGACCCCAACGCCAGGACGCCCAACATAGATCGCATGGCGGACGAAGGTGTGACTTTTACTGACGCTGTGGCGGGCTGCCCGTGGTGCACGCCGTTTCGGGGTGCGCTGCTGACGAGCCGGTACATCCACAGCGTCGTGCAGAGGACTCCGCAAAAATGCGATCCTGAATTGCCTATGGTGTCTGATTCGTTCAACAGTCACGGCTACCGCACGGCCTACTTCGGCAAGTGGCATCTGTTTGGCGGGCCAAACGATGGATGCGTCTCGAAAGAAGAGCGTGGCCGTTTCGATATCTGGCTCGGGTATGAGAACAACAACGCTCAATACGACTGCCACGTTCACGGCCACGATCTGGATGGTCGCGATGACACAGACTCCCGCGCGGAGAAGCTCGAAATCTACGAGACCGACGCGCTCACGAATCGCCTGATCTCATTTCTTGAACAGCGGGGTCACGAGCAACCTTTCTTTGCCGTGCTGTCGGTGCAGCCGCCGCATGATCCACACGTCGCGCCTCCCGAATACGAGGAGCGATACGATCCCGATGCGCTCGAGCTGCGACCCAACGTGCCGGACATCCCCCGCATCACCGAGCGCACCCGAAAAGACCTGGCAGGCTACTACGCTCAGATAGAAAACCTGGACTGGAATGTGGGTAGAGTCTTCGAGAGTCTCAAGGCGAATGGGCTGGATGAAGACACACACGTGGCGTTCTTCTCAGACCACGGCGACATGCACGGCTCGCATGGCTACATCCGGAAGAGCAGTCCGTGGGAGGAGTCCGTTTGCATCCCGTGCATCTGGCGTCCGGCCGGCGGAGGCCAGAGCAAGACCAGCAACGCGCCCTTCAATCACGTGGATTTCGCGCCGACCTCGCTCGGCATGTGTGGACTGGACATAGAAGACTGGATGGAGGGCACGGATTTTTCACATCACATTATCGAGGGCCGAAAGCCGCCCGATGAAGAGCCACAGTCGGCCTACCTGCAGCATTGCTTTCGGAAACGATTCGACTGCCTTAATCGCGTCTGGCGCGGCATCCGAACGAACGACGGCTGGAAGTACGTCTGCCTCGAGCACCAGCCGGTGATGCTGTTCAACCTGAACGAAGATCCATACGAGCTCACCAACCTGGCCTACCTGGACACACACAATGAAAAGCGCGAGGAGCTCCAGGCCGAACTGGCCGACTGGATCGAAAAGACGGGTGATGAGTTCCCGCTGCCGGAGCTTTGATTTGGCCGTTGGCCCGCTCCCAACCCATTACGTGTTTGACGTCAGCCGTTCCAGGGCGTCTTCCGGTCCGCCTTCGACAAGCACTATCTTGCCGGCCAGGCTTTTCGTTTCGCCCGGCTTCAGTTCATCGATACATCCGAGCGAATGAATGCAGTGGTGCGAGTCTTCGTTGTGAA
>JASLXP010000991.1 GCA_030740295.1 Planctomycetota bacterium | reverse complement strand
CTTCTTCTTCTTCTTTGCCCTCGAGTTTGGCCTTGCGGGCTGCCCAGTTGTAACGCTGCTGGAATTTCTCGACGCGGCCGGCAGTATCAACAAATTTCTGTTTGCCGGTGTAAAACGGGTGCGAATAGGAAGTAATGTCACATTTGACAACGAAGTGCTCTACGCCTTCGATTTCGCGCGTCTCGCCACTCTTCATGGTCGAACGGCCGACGACTTCATCTCCCGTGGAGATATCAACAAAGACCACAGGGTGGTATTCAGGATGGATGCCTGATTTCATAGTTCTGACCTCAGATTTCTGATGCTTCCTGTAAGGGCGGCGGATTATAGCGGCGCGGGGTAAGCACGCAACGGAGGACGGATCGTGGAGGCGGGAAGGGAAGAATGGAGTCGAGGAATGGAACGATGGTCGATGCTCGGATCATCATGCGGAATGATGGAATATTGGAGTGTTGGGCAGATGCCGGCGGGTGACGTTTTCACCTTGCTTTGAAGCTGGGCAAAGCCGCCAGGAGATTATCCCGCACCTCTACCCAGACTTTGCTGGGGATGCCGAAATACTGCTTGTCGCGAAGGTGTGAGCAGTCACGGCACAGATCCAATTGCATGCCATCGCCGTCGGCCAGTTTTCTTCGAAGTGACTGCATTCGATCGCCGTTGAAGAGCTCCATCAGCGTGCTGTCTACCGCGTTGCCGAGTGGATACTGGGCCGCGGTATCCAGGCAGCAAGGCACTGCGGTCCCGTCCCAGAGGATGGCCATCATCGTCCAGGGCGCAGGGCAGACGGTGTAGTTTGCCGAGGCAGGCTTCTGAGGGCCGACCTCGATCTGTACGAATTCGTTTACCTGGCCGGCCCAGTTATGTGCCGGCGAGACTTCGAACTGGTCAATCCCCGCATCAAAGAGTCTCTTCTTAAAAGCATCCTTCACTTCCTGAGGCATGGCGGCCAGCTCGGGCAATTCGACCAGGCTGAGGTAGGTGTGTGGTGTGCGCTGTTTACGTTCCTTTCGAAAACGAAGGAATCGTTCCATGTTTGCGGTGACCTCGTCAAATTTGCCCCGCACACGAATGCGTTCGTAACTTTCCCTGTCGTAACCGTCGAAAGAAAAACCAAGCCAGTCGAGCCTGGAATCGAGGATCTGATGGCATTTCTCATCATCGAGAAAAGTTGCGTTCGTGTAGATGCAGGTGGCCGCATTGCAGTTGGCCGCGTAATCGATCATCTCAAAAATCTGTTTATGCATGAAGGACTCACCGGACATATACAGATTCACGATCGGAAAGCTCGACCTGGCCTCGTTCAGAATTTTTTTGAAGAGGTCGAAATCCATGAACCCTTTGTCGCGCACGCCGGGCCGCTGGGTGGGGCACATTACGCAACGCAGATTGCACAGGTCGGTCGGATCCACCCAGAGATGCAGCGGCGAATAGCCCACGGTCGAAGCCCCTCGCTTATAAGCGAAGAATGCTCTTGCCATCAGTGGTACTCTTTTGATCAGATGAAACATCTCGGGGCGCTGTAGCGCAGGCAGGCGTAACGAGCATACGAAGACTACCTGAATCCAGGCGGCCTCAAAATCTTGAGGCCCCAGCTTGTCGAGGAGCGCCAAGACCACTTTTTCTGTGTGGATGAAACCAAACAGGAAATCAGGTAAGCCTTCAAGTTCCACATCAGCTTTTCAAACCGAAAGGAATCAAGCATGGCAAGATGGTCGCTTTTACTTATCTGTCTGTTTCTGAGCGATACTGCTCAAGCCCTGATGAAAGTTGGTGTCGACAAGATTGGGGGGGGGCAGCCTGAAGCCCGCGACAATCATCCAGCAGATCATCAAGATTCTGTCGTCCGGCCATATCATGGTCGGATTTATGTTCTATGGCATCGGCATGCTGATGTGGCTGAAGGTGCTTGGAGACTATCGCGATTTCATGCAATCTATGATTTACAGCAAGATTCATTACCTCTTTCTTCTTGGAATCTCGGTCTTTTATTTCAAGGAGAAATTCACCATGTTCCGCGGTGTGGGAGTTGTGGTGATTTTCGTCGGCGTCATCCTTTTCACCCTGGGAGACCCGCAGCTTGAAACTGTGCATACTGGCGAATGACTTCAAAGAGCCATGGGACGAGGGCGGAAAGAACAACATGCGCGCCATGCTTGCCCGATGGAGCAAAGAACACGACCTCTTTGTCATCGGCCTCGGCAACTCGGATGCACGCCACGACAGTGAAGGCTATCCCGTTCACCTCATCCGCTCCCCGCTTTACACCACTCGATTTGTGCGGCTCTTCTATTTGGTGGGCTACCTGCGGCTGGCACTGAAAGCCAGAAGGATCATTAAGCAGGAAAAACCGGACCTGTTTCTCTGTTATTTTGAAACGGCAAGCACGGGCTTCTTCGGATGGCTCGCAAAGTGGTGGTCGGGAAGCAAGGCACCCTTAACGCATGCTGTCTGGTCGGACTGGTATGAAATCTCGGCTGCACCCATCGGCATCTGGCTGACCGAACATCTCCCACACCTGCTACTGAACAACAGGCTTGCATCGTGGTTTTCGCTTCTTTTCATGGACAAGATCATTACCACCAGTAAACACCTTGAGGAGCGAGTGAAACGCATCGGTTTCAGAAACGTAGAATTCACGCCAACGGGTGTAGATACAGATCGTTTCTATCCACGCAAAGACCTGAGAGAACAATTCAAGGAGAGGCTTGTGATTGGTTATCTTGGACACCTGAGCCATGCGAAGGGCGTCTCACTGTTACTGGACGCGCTCCTCCCCATCCTGGAAGAACTGGATGCCCGCTTGCTGTTCGCGACCACAGAGGGTGCGGAAGAGGACTCACTTATCGCCTCTTTGGATCATCCCCGAGTCACGAAATTCAAACTGGTCGATCCCTGCGAGTTCTTTGGTACCTGCGATTTGTCGGTTCTGCCACGCAGGCGATCATCAGGAACGGTTTCGTATCCAAATGTACTTTTGGAATCCATGGCCTGTGGTGTCCCTGTGCTTACGAGTGATCTGCCGGCCATCCGTGAGGTCATCGATCCTGGGAAAAACGGTTTTCTATTCGAGCCGAATAACCAGGATGACCTGCAAGCAAAAACTCGAGACCTTGCCGGTAATACTGAACTGGTCGCCAATGCCGGCAGAAAAGCACGCGCGTTTGTAGAAGAAAACATGAATTGGGACTTACAATCTCAGAGGGCTGCTGAAGCAGTAATTGGTGGAGATTGAAGATCAGAGCAACCGGAAATGAACGCACAACGATTATTAATCTGTCTGTGCTTCGGCATTACCTTCGCCGAAGATTTGAAGATCGAACTTCAGGTTAAGTGGCCTCAGAATTCACAGACGATGATATGGCCCGTAAGCGTTGGCGTTCCGTTCGGCGAAGGTGTCATTTCTGATGCGGACAAGTTGACGGTAATTCATGGTGACGGCACGCATGTGCCAAATCAGGTTAAGTCTCTTGCCACCTGGAAGGGCGATGGCCTCAGATGGTGCATGGTGGATTTTGTCGCTGAAAAAGGACGAAAGTACTTCCTGACAAAGGCGGACGAGCCTAAGAAGAAACACGACGATGATCTCCAGGTGTCTTCAGAAGGATCCGAGGTCATTTTCAGGAACGGCACCTTCCGCTGGCGGCTCAACACCGGCAATTGTGTCCTGCCTGAATTACATGTGGATCTTGATAAGGATGGCGAATTCACAGAAGAGGAAGCCCTGATTGCCCCTGCCAGTTCGAATTATTCTGTAGTCGATTCGAAGGGCAGGACAGGTCTGCTGAAGGCCAGGGAATTGAAGACTGAGCTAATGGGAAGTCGGCATACCGTGTTATCCATCACGGGCGATTACTTGGATTCCAGAGACGTCCGCCTGGCGGCAACCAGGATCTATTATCACTTCTATGCAGGCGTCCCACAGATAAAGATAAGCCATAAGTTTATCGTTACGGAAGACACGAACGAACTGTGGTTTCGGGACATAGGGATGAGAATCGGGTTCGGAACAAAGGTATCCACTGCCACAGCCACTTTGAATGATGGTCCGGAGCAATCTTCAGTGACTGGGCGCGAGATATCCGCGAATGAAGAGGTCGTTTCCGTCCAATCCGAATTTCCACACTTCGGATCGAGCGAATCCCAGTTCAAAATAATAGATGCTGCAAATCCTGAAAGAGCTTTAGAAACTGGTGAAGTTGCTGGAGACTGGTGTGACCTGTCCAGTAAAAGCATGGGTCTGGCCGTGCAACTGCCAGGATTCGCCCAGCAGTTTCCCAAGGCGTTCCGGTTATCCAGTGATGCCATTCAGATTAAGTTCTGGGCATCGGAATCGAAGAAGGAACTCGATTACCGTACGCGACAGATTGTGAAAAACTATTTTGGTCATGACTGGATACCCGAAAATCATGCGTCTCTTGCTCACAAGAATAATGCACAGGGAACTGCGAAGATTCACGATGTCTGGCTCTACCCGCATGTTGGGGCCTTTAGCCAGGAAATCAGAAGGAACATTGGCGGGTCACTGAATGCGATTTACGCGGCCGCCGATCCGGAGTGGACGGCAGCCACCGGCGCATTTGGGCCAATCCATCACAAAGACACAAAGAATTTCGCCAAAGCGGAAGGGGCCATCGAAGATTACTTCGACCGAACGGTTCTCGCGCCGACTCAGGTTTTCCCACAGACAGGCTATCTCTACTGGGGGATGTATCCCTACACCAGTTGGGAATTCAGGAAGACGGGCGAGTGGTACCCCCATTCGCACAGGCTTTCTCGATTCCTGGAGTACAATCTCCGGCGCAGCATGTGGGTCCTATATGCGAGATCGGGGAATCGCAAATATCGTGACTATGCAAAGCGTTATACACGCTGCCTCGGTGGTCTCGGCATGTCGAACTGGGATTCGACGCTAAAGCCGGCTGGATGGTTTGTTATGGGCGAATGGCATTCGCCTATTAACTGGGGGCACTTTCATGAGTCTGCATGGATTGCGGGAAGGCCCGAATTTCGCAGCCCTGTATCAAATCTGAGCTGGGCTTCGTGCACGGATGTTATTCAATTCGTTCATGACTACTTTCTGACCGGCGATTTCCATTCTCGCGATATGGCACGCCTCTGGATTGATGCTATGTCCAGGGAGTTGGCGTGGGACATAGACAAGGCCCTCGTATTCTACCGATTGGAAGCATTCTTGAGGATTCTGGGCTCGGCCTACGAATTAGAACAGGACCAACAGATTTATGACTTTGCTGACAAGCTGCTTCGTCAATTGGTGCGGCTGGATGACGAATACATCCTTAATCCCGATATCAGCCTGAACTATTCCAAATGGGGAGACTTGTTTTCTGCTTTCTACTATTTCTATGTTTCGACGAAACATCCGCTGGCAAAAAAAGTGTTAGTCCGTTTAGCAGAGCACCGTTATCGGACCGGTAAACTGGAATTTGTCAGCCGCTCAAACCCAATGCTTCAGGCTTGCGCGCTGGCTTACGAAGAGACCAAAGATGAACGGTATGCGCAATACTTGAAACAGGCGGTGAAACAGTTCTGCGAAGACTATCAAACACTCGAGATCGATAATCTGCCCCTTGAAGCCATCACCCGGTCGACTGCGAAGTGGCAGCCGCAAATCCTGACCACGCAGAGCGCGATCAACATCGGGCTTCCAACGGCAATGAAAGTCGCCTCAGAACTAAAAACCACCTCATCTGTGCCAGTGGCCATTAAGCCCTTCCCTACTGCTGAGACCTGGTTGTTGTTCTATAAGCAGGATGGAGAACCCTGTGTTTTCGATGTGGCCATTAATAACGACGCAGATCCTAGACTGATACCGAAAGTTGAAGATCTGAAAGGTAATGAGCAGGAACTTGAAACTATACAGAAGTATTCGAAACGGCTCGATACCCCGGATTTCTCAACACCACTTCACCACAGCATCTGGTATATGCACTTAGGTGAATTTGTCTTTTATCGATTAAGACTCTCTGCGAACGTTCCTGCCGGCATCTATCGATTGCGCGCCGGGAAGCAGGTGAGCTACAAACTACTGCATTCGAATGTGGAAAAGGTCGTTCAGGTGGCGCCAAAGGGCCTCGTTCTAATGCGAAACCACCGTTACTACTTTCGATTGCCAGAACAGAAAGTGACCCATCTCTTCGCCAGCCGGAAAGTGGATGTTTTTGATGAAACAGGAAAACAGGTTGATTTGAAGGAGTCCGGAAAAGGCTGGTATTCGATTCAGTCAAATGGAAATGGCGGAATCTGGTCTATGAAGCCTGCGGATGACGGGTTTTCTTGGGCACGCGGTCAGCGTACGGATCCTTTTGTTCGTCTGAAGGATCTTCCCCTCATTGTTGGGCTAAACAGGCAGGAAGTTTTCTTTGATATTCCGTCTGACGAATTACGTGTTCCTGTTGCTGATGGGACACCTGCAGAAAAAACCTATGTTGCAGCCAAGTTCGGCCAAGGCATGCAGATGTACTTCAAATTTGTTGAGATGCCTCTAGCAGGCCCGAATGCTGCTGACGCACTTGATGACAAGGAAGAGGATCCAGTAGCTCTGCCGATTCAGCGAGGGACAGTTGAGTTCTGGATGAAACCGCTCTGGTCCTCCACGGATTTTGATCGTCTGCATTCGACTCATCGTTTTCAGATTTATCGTGGGGGGCCTGTGAGCATTTCTTACTTCATCGATCCGGACAACTCAGGCAGGACGGGCAGGTACAACATCGCCAGGCTGGTTCTCACTATCGCGAATGCCGGTTACAGCCGGGCCCAACTTTATTTTGACAAAGGTCAGTGGTACCACATTGCCGTCACGTGGAATGTCGATGGCAAAAGCAGTTTTTGCAGCATCTTCGTGAACGGCAGACGTAAATCGTACGCCCATTACAAAGTTGGAATGCCTGCCGATGCTTCGCCTGAATCACTGCTTGAAGCTGCGGATGCTGTACGGATAGGTTCAGGTCACCAGTATGGTCGCACCGGCAGGGGAGAGGTATTCGACGAACTGAGGATTTCGTCGGTCATTCGCTACACAGACGATTTCAGATTAGTAAAAGGCCCCTACAAAGAGGACGCGGAGACGACTCTCCTAATGAAATTCGATGGCAGTTTAGACGCACGCCTCAAGGGCAAAGAGGTGACCGGCAAGCTGAAGTCTGGCAACAGGTTTTGAAATCACTCAATCACGACTTCATAAATCATCCGCGCTTTTCCTTCGCCATTGCGCACACTTAACTCGATTTCAAGCGTTCCATCTGTGTGCTTCGCTGCAGTCTTTCCGGTACGTTTACCACTGGTGGCGAGGGCAAATACTTTTGCCTTATCTGCCTGGGCAAGCTTAACCTGGACAGTTGCCTGGCCGTCGCGAACCAGGTGCGGGAGCTTGCCCCAGGCATGCAGAGTCTGCCTGGCCTGTTC
>JASLXP010000990.1 GCA_030740295.1 Planctomycetota bacterium | reverse complement strand
TTCCCGCAGATAGAGCCTGGCTCTGACGCGATAGAGAAAGGGATCGTCGAAAGTCCAGAGATGAGGTTCTTTCCAGTCAGACCGGAATTCGATGCGACGGGCTTGCGTGGACAGTTCAGCCGGTGTGCGGCGGACAGAAGGCCATTCGAATTTCTGAATCAGGGGCTCCATGCTTTCAGCAGCCCCACGCACTGGTTCGACCTCAAATTCGATTCGTGCCTCCTGCGTTTTCCCGTCTTGCCAGACGTCACAGGAGAACAGAATCTGCTCTTCCTTCAGCGGTGTCCTGACGGCGATATCGTTAACGAAGCCTCGATCGAAAATGCGCAGTGAGACATCACCATAGATCCCTGCTATCCGGCTCCCGCCGCGACGGTGGACGAAAACTGTCAGTACATTTTCCGCGTCAAGAATCAGCTTGGGGCCGATGTCGTAAGCCTCTGACTCCCAGCCAGGGAGCGTGCCGACGCGGATGCCATTCAGGTAGACCTCGGCGAGACCATCGACGCCACCGATCCGGAGAAAAACATTTTTCGATTTCCATTCTCCGCGTGCGGTGAATACACGCTGGTGGACCCCGATGGGAAGTTCAGCCAGACTGGAATCGCGCCACGAATTTCGGACAACCTTTCCATCCGGCCCAATAGTGCTGCCGTGCGTTGTCCAGTAGCCTGGAATGCGAGTCCATCCCCAACCTGCGTTTGGCAGGTCTGCTCGGCCGGATACCGGCAGAAAATGCCACCAGCCATTCAGAGAGACGGTCTGCCGCGTTCTGGAGAGAGTGGGCTTTAGTGTCTCCCCCGGAGGGCGTTTCGGCGCCTCAGGCTTTGGCAAGCTCTGGATCGAAACGTCCGCAGTGCTGGCGGTTGCCACGGCCTTCCAGAGTGGCTTGCCGGCCTTCCCCAGCGCATGAAGTCGCTGAACATGTTCCAGGGCAAGGGGGCGTGCCCAAATGGCCACTTCATCGAGCATCGCATGCGCCACGTGGCCGGGATAAAGCGTGCATCCCGAACCGATGAACAGAGGCCCATCTTCAACTTCGCGATGAAAAGGGAATGGACCACTGGCCTGCAATTTCCCATCGATATAGATGCGGCGAGAGTTTTCACGCCGCGACCAACAGGCCACCACGTGATGCCAATCTCCTGGCCGCCACGATGAGATGTCTCGCACTCCGCAATCGTAGTAGAGGTCTCCCTTTTGCCGCGCCGTGCCAAATGTCATTGAGGTGTGCTTGCGATACTTGTAGAGCATCCCCCAGTTGGCCGCGCCAAAGAAAGTGCAATAGATGTTGGTGTCGTCGCCTCGGAATCGCGGACTGATCCACATCGAGAAGGCTCCCTCATCCGCTCGAAAATTTCCCCTGCAGCGAAAGATCCGAGGTGTCTTGGTCGCGTCGTAGCAGAGGCCGACTTTGCCGGGAAAGAAACGTCTCTCTTTACGACCTGCAATTGCCAGTATGGGATCCAACGCCGCGGCGAGTTGAGGAGTCCGGCCCCCACCAGAAATAGCAGCGTTGTCTGTCCCATCGAACGGCACATAGAACATCGGCTTCGGCAGTTCTTCAGCGCCCACGCCATGCAGGGCTGTCAATGCGAAGGCAATGACCACGTTGGAGAGAGTGTTTTTCCGTGCCATGTTGAGCAAGACGGCAGGTGCAGAGCTGGGAAGCCGGGGACGATCCCATAACGTTGATTCTTAATAGTCCAACATCGAGAATCATTGCCCAGAGTCGAATATACCATCGGCAGGCCGTTTCTTCGCAGCGCAGCCTGCAAAGAAACTCAGCGAAGCTGCATTAAACAGTCAGCTCAGAGAGTTCGAATGCGAAGAAAGACGCGAGTCGCGTACAAGCGCGGGACGCGACAGAAAAGCCAGGATTCGATTAAGAGAACGATTACGATAACGATTAGGAAAGGCGTTTGACGTCATCACCCTTCTCACATGAACGAAAGAGCAATGAACCGGTGCACCGCAGTATTGGCTATAGCGGGTCTTGTGGCATGTGCATCAGCATCGTCAGAAGAGATCGAACGCGGCAAGCCCTACTTCGACTACCCGCCTCGCGACCAGCCGATGACCGTCCGATGCCGGCCCATGCAGTGGCTGGACGGGCAGTTCTTTCTGTCCGAAGGCGACCCGTCGATGTTTCTTTTTGGGTTCGGAAATCCCTCCGGAACGGAACCGAAAGACCCGCACCTGATGGTCGCTCTACCCGACAGCGTTCGAGTAGCAGGATGGCACGTTACCCTCAAGCTTGAGAAATCGATTCCGTGGGAAGCAGGTCGAACACTGCACGACTTTCGCTTGCCCAGGCAGGCAAGCGCCTACGCTTCGCCGAAGGGTTCCGCCATGAGCCGCGGAGTGAGCGTCCTTGTTGTTACTGAAGCCAAACCGGAAACCAGGCTGCCGGACGCGGTCTTCTGGTTTCGAGACGGCCAACGCGAGGGGCTCCGCTCTGTGCTCAAGCTCAAAGTGCTGCCGCGCATTCATGCTCGCACGCCTGGCGACTTCAAGGTCGGCGCCATGTTGCGCAAGCCAACGTTCTATCTCCGTGGGGAGAACCTGGAAAAAGTTTACGGGGAATTCGTGAAACGCTGCGGGATCGGATGGGTCATTGCCGGGCGCGGCGCTCCCACTACCTATGCGTGTAAGAAGGCTGGAATCGAAGTAGCGTCCGAGGCCGGACTCGCAAACGGGTACATGCTCGGCTGGAGCATGCACCCGAAGGATGTGGCCTTCTATCTTGCGACGGGTGAGAGGTTCAAACGGGCAGTCTGTCCAACGGCGGTCTACACCAGCCATCCCTACATCGAGGAACACCTGTACCAGAAGACAATCCGGAAGCTGATTGTTGAGGATCGCACTTGCGACCATCTGACGACGAACTGGGAACCATACATGTTTCTCAGCAAAGGTTGTTTCTGCGATCGCTGCCGTGAGGAGTTTATTCGCTGGTCGAAACTTCCAGCCGCGCAGATCCGAAAGGACTGGCCTCTTGGCGTTGCCAAAAAGCAGAAGGCTGTCTGGGAAAGGTTCTTCGCGTGGCAGCACGGACGGGTCCTGACCGCTCTCGAAAAGATGTGCCAGAGAGCCGGCAGGGAAGTAGGAATCGACAGCCATTTCTTCCCCCAGATCGCATGCACCCAAATCGATCCGTCGCAAAAGGACGAGTACTACAACCGCTTGACGGACATCGAGCAATACGTCAACCGGCTAAGATGGATACAGCTTTGGGGTGGGTACATGACGTGGGACATCACGGCGCCGCGCCGTCGTCCCATCGCTGGCAGGCTGGTGCTCCATCAATACGCAGGGATGGCGCGCACCTGGGCAGACAGACATGTTCGCGACGGTAAACGGCCCATCATCAGTTGGGGGCACGGTACTTCTCTGGGCACTACGGCCTACACTTTTCCTGAGGCGATTACTTTTGACATCCTCTGCTGCTTCCTCAATGGCATCGACCGGACCGCGGGCTATGTCTTCCCCCACGGCTATGACAACCGTTACTGGGCAGCAGTGGCTGAAGCTGCAGACACAGCCGTGGCCTTCGAGCCATTCGTTCGAAACGGCAAGAGACTAAAACGGCACAGCCTGGAAGCTGTCACGCCCGTGCCGTCGGTCGAAGCAGGCGCGACACTGCGAAGCTTCGAATTCGAGCGAGACGGTCGGCGCCTGATCGCAGTGGGGAACTTCTGGCGGGAAAGCGAGACGTTCTTCAAGCTGAAACTTGATGGCCTTCCGAAGGAAACCAAGTACGTGCTGCGCGAGCCGTTGGAAAAGCGTTCATTCATGTCACCACGCGGTCAGCAGTACTGGACGGCCTCGGAGCTTGAGCGTGGTGTGCTGCTGCACGTGGGCGCGCTGCGATGGGTCTTCTTCTCTATAGAGCCCTACTTGCCCGCTGCAGTGCCCCCATCCCACCTGAGCCCGGCAAGCATGGCTGAAGCTATGAAGCAGCGTATGCCGGAAATCCGGAAAAAGCGGGAGGCATCCATGCAATTCATTGCAGAGGCGAGGAAAGCCAGGATCGGCGATGCTGGGGACTACGGCAAGCTGAAGGCCCTACGGGTTGGCGACCTCACCTGTTCTGTCAGAGACATAAACGACGACGGCAAACCGGAAATCATCTTCGCCAGAAAACGCGAAGAGCTCGTCATCGAGCCATCGAAGGGAGCGCGGGTTCTGCACTGGAAGCTTGACGGCTTCGACGTGGCCTACCGGCTCGGACCACATTCCCTGGCTGTTGATGCGACGTGGGCGCCTGCTCATTTCGTCGAAGGCGAGGTGAAGGTTATCGAGCACAAGGTCCACGATGGTGGGATGCTTCTCACCACCGAGCGTGTCATTCCCAAAGCCGCGCGGGGATGCCTGTCAGACATCAAGGTGACCAGAACACTGGTCGTGCCGGAGAAGACCGGCTCCTTCCGCGTAACAACTCGCCTGACGAATTCTGGCAATCAACTCAAGGAATTCGCCTATCGACATACGGCCACTCCATCCTTCCTCACACGAACGACGGAGGACGAAGGCTGGGTGCGCTTGTGGGGCGAGAAAGGCCCCATCGAGTTCAAGCGCAACTTCCTGAAGAACGCATACCACCTGGCCGGCCAGCCGATAGTAAAACGTCTCGACATGTACGCGATGGACGTATCCCGAACTGTGACCGAGCCGCGTGTCAGGTTCGGATGCGGCTGGAGCCCCGTGGAAGTAGAAGCCCGCGTCGAAGAAGGCAAGCTCTACAAATTCGTCTTCTGGGACTCAGGCGGGCAGGCGGCATCCACGGCAGAATTCGTATGCCGGAACCTCAAACTCAAGCCCGGCCAAAGCTGGAGCGTTACCGTGGACTGGAAGCGTGTGAAATGATCAGGCAGGCGGCCATAAGCGCCTCTGACGCATCGTCAGCCTGCGCGAACTAGACTAGATGCGGATCCCCGCTGGTCTTGCTTCTCTGCATTTCCTCGTCAGCAACTCATCGCTCTGTCCCGCTTCTGCTTCTAGCCCGCATTTCTCAAGGATCAGACGCCTTGAATGGCGTGGCGACAGGCTGCTGTCAGCCCTGTGCGCTAAAGCCGGAGCGTCATCTGTCCCGCAACATCCAGGAAAAGAAACGGCTGACAGGCTGGTGGCATCCTGTGGTAGCGGCGGCGTCTCGCCGCCGAATTTCTGCGGCGGGACGCCGCAGCTACGCTGCAAATGTCAATGCAAACGGCTGACAGGCTGGTGGCATCCTGTGGTAGCGGCGTCTCGCCGCCGAATTTCTGCGGCGGGACGCCGCAGCTACGCAGCAAATGTCAATGCAAACGGCTGACAGGCTGGTGGCATCCTGTGGTAGCGGCGGAGTCTCGCCGCCGAATTTCTGCGGCGGGACGCCGCAGCTACGCAGCAAATGTCAATGCGACTTTTTACGAACGAATCTGCCAGCCTGTCGCCACAAGGCTGGGCCGGAAACTTGTGAGAAATGGCGGCTAGCTAGCGAAGCCCCGCCGCGTGTCGGTGGGCCTTCGGATCCCCGGCAGCAAGGAACTCGCCGCTTTCCTGGTTGATGTAAAGCATGACAGGTGCCCCAATTGCGGATGCCCTGACATCAAGCTTGTGTCCGCGGCCGGAGAGCTCTTCCTTTACATCTTCATTCAGACCAGCGTTGACAGTCAATGATCCTGGTCCTCTGAAGGTCTGTATGCGATCGTGGT
>JASLXP010000989.1 GCA_030740295.1 Planctomycetota bacterium | reverse complement strand
GCGGACGAATTGGTGGACGCGATGGCAGCCAACTTCGATGGCCACGAAGCCCTGCGAAGACGCCTGCGCGCCCTGCCCAAATTCGGCATACAGCATCCCGAAGCCGATGCCATGACCGACCGCGTCCTTGCCACGGTATGCGACATCTGCGCAAGCTATCGGAATCGATGGTCTGGGCGTATCAAGCCGATGGTATTTACCTTCGTCTGGGCCCCGCCGACCGGTGCGGCCCTGGGCGCCACCGCGGACGGCCAATACGCGGGCAAGCCCATCGCCCACGGCCTCACCCCACAGACCGCGGGAATGACCGATGGCATCACCGCAGCCGTACTGTCGAGCACGGGTCTCTGTCTGGATCGCATCGCCGGCGCGTCCACCACCATGTGGGACATCGATTCCCAGTGGGCCGATCACCAGACAGCAAAATCAATCCTGAAATCTTTCTTCCAGTTAGGCGGCCACATCTTCCAGGGCAACACCACCGACGTGAGCGAACTGATTCGAGCCACAGAGAATCCCGAAGACTTTCCAAATCTCATGGTCCGCGTCGGCGGATTCTCTGCCCGATTCGTCACACTCGGCCCGGAGCTTCAAGACGAAATCATCCAGCGATACCGGCATACAGGATAGGCTCAGAATCGAGGCAACGATGAATCGTGATACTGACCAGATTGAAACCAAATCGGAGTAAACGCCATGTGTGGTGTCGCTGGAATCTGGCGTAAAGCGCCGGCCGAGGTCGGTCAGGAGCTGCTTACAATGCTCGAGGCGCTCCAGCATCGCGGGCCGGATTCGACAGGCATCGCCCTATTCAGCAGCCCGGAGACTCACTGCTGGAAAACCTGGCTGCACCTGAAGGGCGAGAGCGGCAACGGCTTCGATGAAAAACTTGCCGGGCTGAAAACCGCATTGGCTGAGATCGGTGGAAACATCCGGTCCAGCGACAGGTTTGAAAACTGCATCCGGCTGCAAGTGGAATACGACGGCAGACCGGAGGATGTGACGGGATCATTCGATGTGGAAAACGGAATGGACCTGTTCAGCATCGGCCGCTCCCTGGAAATCATCAAATGGGTAGGAACTGCCAGGAAGCTGGTAAAGTCGCCGAGTACATGGGAACGAACCGGGACTCACGGGATCGGTCACGTCCGCCTGGCGACCGAAAGCCACGTCGAAGTGAGCCATGCTCATCCCTTCAGTGCCCACGGGTATCCTGACCTGGCTATCGTCCACAACGGCCAGATCACCAACTACTACAAACTGCGCCGGCGACTGGAAGCAAAAGGCTTCCGTTTCTTTACCGATAACGATTCCGAGCTCATCGCAGTTTATCTGTCGGAACGTCTCGGAGATGGCGAGGCCCTCAACGATGTGCTGCACCAGGCACAGGCCGATTTTGACGGCACTTATACATTCCTGGCAGCCACCGAGGAGAGCCTGGGCTTTGCCAGAGACCCGCTCGGCGCCAAGCCGCTGCTGCTCCTCGAGTGTGAAGACCTGGTCGCCATGGCCACCGAGGAAATTGCCCTCCAGGGAATCCTTGAAGGCGAAACACTGAACACCATCGAGCCCCTACCGGGAACCGTGCGAGTATGGTCGAAATAGACGCATCGGGAATGGACACCGCCGATATCAATCTGAAGCTCCACGACCTATCGTCAACGCAGGAGAGCATCATTATTCGGCACCCCGAGGCCCGGCATAACTTCGCGGTCGGGCTTGACGGATCACAACACATCATTATTGACGGAAGCGTAGGTTACTTCTGCGGTGGTCTCTGCGACGGGCCCACTATTGAAGTTAAAGGCAACGCCGCCTGGGGAATGGCGGACAACCTGATGTCTGGAACGGTCGTGGTCCGCCAGAACGCAGGGAGCGTGGCAGGCATCGGCATGCGCGGAGGCACCGGGGTCGTTTACGGAAACGCGGGCAGTCGGTCCGGACAGGCCATGAAAAAGGGGACCCTGCTCATCGCAGGCGACGCCGGCTTCATGACCGGCTATTTCATGATTGGAGGCCGGATAGTCATCCTCGGCGGGGCGGCCGAGGGCCTTGGCGAATGTATGATCAGGGGGGAAATCTTCGTTGCCGGACCCATCGCCTCACTCGGGCAGGATGCAATCGAGACCGAAATCTCAGATCGTGACCGTCAATGGCTTTCCGGACTCCTTGACCGCTGGCAGCTTGGCGCAACAACTTTCAGAAAAGTGGTCTCTGCCGAGGGCCTTCATCATTACGAAACTTACGAAGGAAAGGAGCGCCCGAAATGAGTATCTGGTCGAAAGAAATAGTTCGTGACATCCGGACCAAAGCAAAGCTCGGACGCTACCGGGTCCGGGGATACGGCGCATGCCGGGCCATGCCGCACTTTGATGACATCGCGTTTCGCATCGATCCCAAACGGCTGGATGAAATCGGCACAGAGCCGAACTGCAATCTGCACACGAAGATAGGCTCACGTTTCGCAAAACGGCCCCTGGAGCTGGACATTCCCGTGATGGTTGCACCCATGAGTTTTGGCGCAGTGTCGAAGAAGGTAAAGACCATCCTGGCCGCAGGCTCGGCGCTGGCCGGGACCGCATCAGGCACCGGCGAAGGCGGGATGCTCGATGATGAGCGGGCGGCTGCGGATAAACTGATTTACCAGCTTACGCCCGGAAGATACGGCTTCAGCCCCCATGATCTTCGCCGGGCAGACGCGGTCGAATTCTACATGAGCCAGGGCGCCAAGCCCGGCATGGGCGGGCAGTTGATGGGGGCAAAAGTTACCGAAGAGTTGGCATCCATGCGCGGCATCCCCGCCGGGATCGATCTCCGCAGCCCCAGCCGGCACGGTGACATCCTCGGCGCCGACGACCTGGTGATAAAAGTGGAAGAGATCAGGGAGGTAACTAACTGGCAATGTCCTATTGGACTGAAGCTCGGCGCCGGTCGCGTGCGTGAAGACATGGCCATCGCGGCCAAGGTAGGAGTGGATTTCGTGTCCCTCGACGGCCTCCAGGGCGGCACGGGCGCAGGGCCTGAGATCATCCTGGAAAACATGGGCATCCCCTCTCTCGCCGCCATCGGGCTGGCCATGAAGGGCCTCGAAGAAGCAGGCGCGACGGGCGAGGTGGACGTGATCGCCATGGGCGGAATCCGAAACGGCATGGACGCGGCCAAAGCGATCGCTCTCGGCGCAAAGGCCGTCGCCATCGGCTCCGCCGCGCTTATTGCCCTGGATTGCATTTCATGCCTGCAGTGTCACACCAACCGCTGCCCCACCGGTCTTACCACCCAGGACCCCGCTCAATTGCAGCGCCTGAATCCCGATTGCACGGAAATCTCGGTCGCCAATCTTCTGAACTCTCTGGCCAGGGAGATGGCCATCGTCACCGCAGCCTGCGGCAAAAGCGACGTGCACCATCTTTCTCGCTCCGACCTCGTAGCCCTGAACCCGGACGCCGCCGCTATCACCGGACTGCCGATGACGGAGAAAAATAAAGAGCCGCCAACGAGTTCAGGAAAACAGAGAATGGCTCTATCTGAGACCGTCTGAATTTTCATCATTCGTTTTTTCCTTGAATTCGTGGAAGCCCTTTCTGAAACCATTCATGGCAAAAGAAACGACATCCCACACCTGGACAAGAGCCGTCTCTGAGGAGGTCGGGGCCCGAAGCCGGCAGCCCGATGTAACCGGCGCGCTCGAACTCGATCTCATCAGAAGACGCCTCGAAGAGGAATCCCTGAAGGCTTCGACTGCCGGCCGGGAAAGCAATCCGCTGGACGACCTTGTGTTTCTGCCGGCGAATCTCACGCGAATGGTGATCGATCCCTATCGCGAACCGTGCAGCACGGTCACAGAAATTTGTGGCCGATTCGCGCGCCATCCCATGCAAATGCAGATGCCGTTGATCGTGGGGCCGCTCGCCTTTCGTTCCGCCTCTGAGAATGGAAAAGAAGCCATCCGTGCGGCCTGCGAACAGTGCGGCATCGCTTACACCGTTGAAGGCTCGGATTCCCTTCCCGAAAACGGCAGTTGCGTCCTGCGTGTGCCTGGAACAGACCAAGGGTTGGAAGCGGCCCAGCGCGCATCTGCTTCGGCAGTAGAAATAAGCTTCGACAGGAAATCCGATAATTCGGATCAGCACCAGTTTGCCGATACTATCGCAGCCGTGCGGAAAAAGGTCGACGGGCAGATTCCCATAGGCCTCTCACTCGGGCCGGAGAATGTCAGAGAGAATGTCGTTCGTGCCGTTGAGGCCAGAGCCGATTTTCTGGTCTTGGATTTGGTACCGGTCGAAACGGATTCAGAACCTGCAGGGGACGACGAATTGCAGACACCGCGATTGAGCGCGCTTTCATCCGCTGTAGTGGCCCTTCGAAAACAGGGCCATGAAGAAACGATCCCAATCATCTGCCGCGGCGGCATCCGCAACGGCGCCGATGTGGCTCGCATCATTTCCATCGGCTGCGCAGCCGCCGTTCTGGACCACACCGCACTCATCGCCATCTCCGAATCGCCTGTATCCACGATACCCTCCGCGTCGCAGAAAAGTCCGGACGATCAGGCCGAGTCGCTCGCCCGGGCTTTGAAAGCAACATCGCATGAAATAACACTCGTCGCACGCGCCTGTGGCAAGACGGACATCCATAACCTGGAGCCGGAAGATCTCCGCGCCCTTTCGCTCGCCGCGGCCACGGCCGCAGGGGTGCCGATTGTGGGTCAATAGTAGATCTCAAATCTGTTTCATTTCCCCTTAGCAAGGAACCTCTCCCATGACCAGCATAGAAAGAGTCGCAAATACACTCGATCTGAAATCCGTTGACCAGATACCCGTCGCCGTAAGCCCGTGGGGCGCGACGGTGAAACGATGGAGGGACGAAGGCCACCTCGCGGAAGACGAGGACGTCCAGGAGCACTTCGGACAAGACCTCCGTTCCGGCGGCTGGCTCAATTCCGTCGGCAATCTGGATTTCGAGCCGGTCGTCCTGGAAGAGACGGAAGAGACCAAGCTTGTGCTGGACGGCAACGGCGCCAAGCTGCGCCGACACAAACTCCATGACAGCACGCCAGAACACGTCGACTTCACGGTTAAAGACCGGAGCGGCTGGCAGGAAACCATCCGCCCGAATCTCGTCGACGTCGACCGGCGGCGAGTTCCTTTCGAGGGTTACCGTAATGCAAAAAAATCCGCAGCGGAAAAGGAGCGATTTTTCTGTTGGGCCGGGGTCGCGCCGTTCGAGCAGATGCATCCCGTCTGCGGGCACGAATACATGCTGATGGGCATGGCCGCGGACCCGGACTGGATCAGCGATATGGTGATGACTTTCTCCCGCTTAACCGTCAATCACCTGGAAGTGCTGTTTGCCGAAGAGGGCGTACCGGACGGCATGTTCTTTTACGAGGACATGGGCTTCAAGCATAAGCCGTTCATGTCGCCGAGAATGTACGAACAGATAATCCAGCCCGGCCACAAGCTTCTCTTCGACTTTGCCCATTCCAAGGGCTGCAAAGTCATCGTCCATTCCTGCGGTTTTGTTGAGCCGCTGGTACCGGGCCTGATCGAAGCCGGGATGAATTGCCTCCAGGCCATGGAAGTAAAGGCCGGAATGGACATGCCTCGGATGTTCAAGAATTTCGGCGACCACATTGCCTTCTACGGCAACATCGACGTCCGCACCCTCATCAGCAACGACCGCGAAAAAATCGACGAGGAACTGCTCAAAAAGATCCCGCCCGTGACCCACAACGGCGGCGGCTACATCCTCCACTCCGACCACTCCGAGCCGCCGGAAGTCGACTACGAGACCATGCAGTATTTCTTGAACCGGGGCAGAGAGGTCGCCGCCAATGGGAACTGATCGAGTAGTGTGATTGGAAATTGTTATCCGCCGGAATTTAGTGCAACGCAATGACGCTCAAACTGGCAATGATAGATTGGCTCGGCCTATTCCCAATTGCCGGCAGTCCAAGGAATGCCTTCGCTCCTTGGACGGGTAGCTTTGGCGAACTCACAGATCAGGCGTACTTCACATTTTCGATTATCGTGTTCCCTGTGGCCCTGGGTGCGATAGTCATCCTGATCGTCGTCGACAAGCTTGTGCTGCCCGTGCTCAAATTTGTGGCGTTCAGTGTTTACACCGTCTTGACCGTCGTCTGGTCGATTGTGGGCTTGGGTTGCCTTGATTGGGGTGGGCCGTCTGTACTGGGTGTTAAATTTGCGATAGCCTGTAATTTCCTGCTCCTTGTTTTTGTGGCCGCTGCTATTCTCTCGAGGAAGAGAGTGAAGCAGGACGAAGTGCGCGAATAACGAATATGTCCTGTTGAGCATAGAGAAGCTTCGCCTCAAACCGTCGAGCAGCCCATCGTAGCGCTGCCCTCCAGGGCGGCGTCTTATGCGAGCCGAGGGCTCGCACGCGAAACTCCGGCCTGGAGGCCAGAGCTACAGTGCTTCACCGAAACTTGACTCATTTGTCCAGTTTGGGGACTTGTAGACGACTAGACCCAGAACAAGTGCACTTTCCGATTCTTTTACGCCGAAGGCGTTGAACAACGTAGCCCAGGGCAAGCGCAGCGCCGCCCTGGGTATAAATGCCACCTCCCGACCTATGCCAACAGCG
>JASLXP010000988.1 GCA_030740295.1 Planctomycetota bacterium | reverse complement strand
TCGAGGAGTTACGGCAGCAGGTCTTTCGCCATTTTCCATGCTCTCCCGAGCCGCTCGACCTCTCCGTGGTGGGCAACTGGGAATTTGGCGGAGGCGTGCGCGTGTGGATTCGTGATTTCACGACCGAGGACGGCATCCGTTTGCGCATGCGTCTCTACCTTCCTCCGGAAGACCCGGAATCGATTCTTCTCGGCGTCATGAACCCCGATCAGAATGAAGTGCAATTCCAGCGCGTAGTCATGGCCATCGCATCAGGAAAAGGCGCGGCCACCATCGAGCCGAGAGGCACGGGACCGACAAGCTGGCATTCCTCATTCGATTGGCAGTTCACCCGGGCCGCGCTCCTTGTAGGCCGGACCACGGCGAGTATGCAGGTCTGGGACCTCCTTCGCGCCGCGAAGGCGATCGGCACTGCTGAAGATTTCGGAACGAAGAACATCTACACCTACGGCAGCGGCGATGCAGGCGTCGTGGCACTCTACGCGGCAGTACTCGACGAGGACATCGCGGGCGCGCTCGCTGATGACCCGCCCGCCAGTCACGCTAAAGGGCCGCATCTGATGAACGTGCTTCGAGTGGTGGACCTGCCAGAGGCTGCCGGTCTCATTGCACCCAGGCAACTCGGGTTGGTGAATGCGCCGCTGCGAACATTCCATTGGACGGAAAGATTGTATGGCAGATTGGGGATCAGCGAGCGACTGGTCAAAGGCGCCTACGCGAGGGATGTCTATCGGAATATGCTCGAAGGCGCTCTATAGGGCATCTCAATGCACACCAAGCGAAAACAGATTTCGTCTCGTCTTGGGATAATCCTGCTGAACGATTAACTCCATGAGTCGGTCACGTAGATCCTGCCGGATCTCCGTGTACTCAGCATCCCTGCAGAGGTTGTTCTGTTCATCCGGATCGTTCTTCAGGTCGAATAGCTGCTCGCCTGAGTTTCCCGCGTAGAAACTGTAGCGATAGTCGGCTGTGCGAATGGAACGGACCCAGTAGTGATAATCGTTCGAGTTGATTCGGTTGTAGCTTTCGCAATAGGCCGAGTCGCGCCAACCTGAAACTCCATCTCCACGGCAGAGCGGCAAAAGCGATCGGCCTGGAAGGACCGGGATGTCTTCCGGATCGATACTCAGATACGGGCCGATCTTTGGCATCGGATCAGGAGCGCAATCGGCCATGTCAAGAATAGTGGGACAGATGTCTTCGAGCTGTACAAATTCGTTACGTGACGTGCCTTGCTGCAATCCCGGTCCTGAGATGATCAAGGGTACGCGAATACAGGCGTCGTAGTGCCGTTCTTCCTTGCCGGAAAAGCCGTGGTCGTGGAGTAGTTCGCCGTGATCCGAAAGGAAGACGACGAATGAATTCTCCCTCATGCCTTTCCGCTCGAGGATTTCGAGAACACGGCCAAGCTGTGCATCGAGGTGAACGACGTCTGCGAAGTAACACTTGCGTCCGTACCGCCAGTCGTCCGGGCAGACAGGTTTGTTGTCGCGGAAGTACCGGGGCGCATCTGGATCTTCGACCCAGCCTGCCGGAAGCGGCTCAGGCAGCTTCTCCTCGTTGACGTCATCAAGATACTGGCCAGGCGGTGCGAAAGGGCTGTGGGGCTGGACGTAACTGATCTGCGCGAAGAAGGGCTGCTCGCCTGACTGTTTTTCAATAAAGTCGAGAGAGTGTCCGGTGATCCAGTTCGTCTGTGAAACTTCCTCGGGAAACGGGAGCGCGTAAGTTCCGCCGGTGTTCCTCGGATACTCATCCGTCGTCCATTGAAAGCTTCGGCGGATCTCCCGGATACGTTTCGCCAGGTCAATCTTGCGGAGCCCGTACTCCGCGTATTCGGGGATATGTGAGGGCCAGATAGTCGCAAGAACGGATTCGTAATGTTCCGGATGATCGCTCTCCACCCAGTCGAGCCATTCACCACCACGAGCGTCTTCGGTGATATGAGTGACATCAAATCCGTAAGGCATGTAATCCGGATAGAGTCCGGCGAAGTGGGGCCGGAAGTGGACCTTTCCGAGGGCTGCGGTCTGCCATCCATTGCGCTGGAGGATTTGCATAAAGGTAGGCAGGGCCGGGTCGAGCACGTAGCCATTCTCAAGGACGCCATGTCCACGGGTGGTCAGGCCGGTAGCGATGGTCGCACGGGTCGGGCAGCAAACCGGATTACTGGAAATGGTGTTGTTGAAGGTGACGCCTTCGCTGCGCAGTCTATCGA
>JASLXP010000987.1 GCA_030740295.1 Planctomycetota bacterium | reverse complement strand
ATCAGTAACCAACCGTCGTAGAAACAAAACCGGCAGCATCCTTTAGCACATTACGTATTACGTATGACGTATGACGAACCATACCCAACCGTCGTAGACACAAAACCGGCAGTATCCTTTCGCACATTACGTATTACGTATTACGTATTACGAACCATACCCAACCGTCGTAGACAGAAAACCGGCAGTACCCTTTCGCACATTACTTATTACTCATTACTCATTACTCATCACGACCCATGAAACTCACAAATTCAGAACACCGAATCCAACGCTACATTGAGCTTCCCGATTACCTGACGCTCGCAGGCATGCTGGGAGGCATCGTGTCCATCTTCGCCTCTCTCGAAGGCTATCCGGCCATCGCTACGCTCCTGATCTGTTTTTCCATCTTCTGTGATTTCTTTGATGGGCGCGTTGCCCGAAAGATGGGGCGCGAAGGCGACTTTGGTGTGCAGCTCGACGGCTTCAATGACTACCTGACTTCCATCATCGCCGTCTGCGCGTTCGGCTACAGCGTGGGGCTGCAATCGCCGCTTGCCGTTTGCTGCATGGTGATTTTCTGCTTTGGAGGCGCGCTGCGGCTGAGTCGATTCGCGATTACCGGAACGGTCGATGGTTACTACGAAGGGCTGCCGGTGACCTGCGGCCTGGCCATCCCCGGGGCTTACTGGTTGAGCCAGTTGATGGGCTGGGGAATCGGCTGGCTTGAAGCTCTATATGCTGCCGGAGCGTTTTTGATGGTCTCTACGATTCGAGTAAAGAAGCCGTAACTTTGACTTCAGTCGCGCATGCGACTAATTTCGAGGTGACGCTGATTCGATTGCCTCAAATTCGCTTGCACTTGACTGCTGCAGCCCAGTAATCGCATTCATGGAAAAACCAAAAATCAGAGACACGATTCTTGCCGAGCCTTGGGGCCAATCCGAAGATGGCGAGCCGGTATTTCGCATTCGCGATCATCTGATTTTCAAGGGGCCCGGCCTGGGAGTCGGCCGACTGCATATCCTGCTCTTGCAGATGTTCGATGGCACCCGCTCGGTGAGCGATGTACAGGCCGAGCTTACTCAGGCACTTGGCGGCCAGCTTTTCCCTGGTGACGTGCTTGAAGATTTTGTTGAAGCGCTCGATGAATGCCTCTTCCTGGACAACGAGAACTTTGCTAGAGCTTTCGACGAGATGATGAGCGAACTGCGGAGCTCACCCCGGGCGCCGATCTGTGCCGGCCGGTCGTATTCCGACGAGCCCGAGATTCTCCAGGAGCAGATTGCCTCTTACTTTGAGCACCCTGATGGGCCCGGTCTCCCGAATGGCGATGCCAATGGCAAACCGATCAAAGCGATTGTTGCGCCTCACATTGACTACGACCGCGGCGGCTTCTCCTACGCGCACGCGTACCGGCAACTCCAGGAGTCGCCCCCCATCGATCTGTTCATCATTCTGGGAACAGGCCACGACGGCCCTCGGGGAGAGTTTGTGTTCTCACAACAGGATTTCGAAACCCCACTGGGCATCGTCGAGACAGATCGCGATTTCATTCAGAGGCTGCAGGCAAGAGTGGCACAGGATCTTTGCGAAGAAGAGTTCCTGCACGTCGATGAACATTCGATCGAGTTACAGCTCGTTTTTCTGCAGAACACTTACGGCGTTGAGAATTGCCCCAAAATCGTGCCGATTCTCTGTGGAGGTTTTCACCTGGCGATGATGGAAGGCACAGTGCCGACCGATGATCCGTCGATTGCCGCGTTTATTGACGCGCTGCGAGAAACGATTGGCGAAAGTGATCAGAGCATTTGTGTTATGGCCAGCGCCGACCTCAGTCACGTTGGCCCACATTTCGGCGATCACGACGTTGAGGTCAGTGAAGATTATCTGTCAGAGATAGGATCAGAAGATTTGGACCTGCTTGATGTGGCGCTGAAACTTGACGCCAATGATTTCTTCCGGCACATCCTGCAGGAAAAGAACAAGCGTCGGATCTGCGGTCTGGCATCCATTTACACTATGCTGAGTGTGATCGATCCTGTCGAGGCGAAGCTCTTGAATTACGGGCAGACCAATCAGCCCACGGGCGACCTTGCGGTGACTTTTTGCAGCATGACTTTCCGGTAGCCGGCATCCTGAATATCTGTGACGATTGTCGCTGGCAATACTGAACCAATCGCATCTCACGTCTTATGCCAAAAATCCTCATAACCGGCTCGAGCGGCCAAATCGGCACGAACCTCTTCCATCATCTGTCAGCCATCGACGGCTACTCTGTGCTTGGAATTGACAAGCGTCGGAATGACTGGGATCCGAGTCTCGAAACTCACATCGTTGATATGGCGGATGCCGACCAATCAGAGTCATTTGCCCGGCAGCACCTGGAGGATGTCGACCTCGTGGTGCACCTTGCGGCATACGCCAAGGTCTTCGAGCTGGTCGAGCACCCGGATCGTGCGCTTGAGAACATCACCATGACTTTTCGTGCTCTCGAATTCTGCCGGCGGAGAAGCATACCGATCATCTTCGGCAGCTCCCGCGAAGTCTATGGCGATATCGAGCGCATCATTACCGGCGAATCCGACGCGGATTTTGTCATCGCCGAAAGCCCTTACTCGGCCAGCAAGATTTCAGGTGAGGCCCTCACCTATTCGTACGCCCGTTGCTACGGGCTCAACTATCTGATCTTCCGATTCAGCAATGTTTACGGCAGGTTTGATAATGATCTCGTGCGGATGACGCGCGTCATGCCGATCTTCATCGACAAGATCTTCAGGGGCGAAGAAGTCACCGTCTTTGGCGAGGACAAGGTCCTTGACTTTACATACGTGGATGACTGCGTGGGGGGCATTGCGCTGGGTATCGATAGCCTTCTCACAAACAAAGTAACAGATCAGACCTTCAACCTGGCAAGAGGTGAGGGTGCGACCCTGGTCGCTCTGGCAGAGGGAATCGCCGACGAGCTGGGCAGGCAACTCAAGATGAATTCCCAACCAAGCCGTCCGGGAGAGGTGACCCATTACGTGGCAAACATCGGCAAAGCCAGAGCGCTCCTCGGATACGACCCGCAGGTCTCGTTGGGGGAAGGCATAAGCCGGACGATCGCGTGGTGGAAGGAAACGGGCCTGCTGTGACTTTGGATTTCGTGTGTGGAGTCCCGGACTGAGGAATCCTCACATTCCATCAAAAATTCTGTAGTGCACGCTTTAGCGTGTTTCCGGTTACAGCAGAACACGCTGAGGCGTGAGCTACAAAACGCCCATTGAACATTTCAGGAGAGCTTGACAGCCTGGTGGCAGCCTGTCGCCACGATGTGCTGAGCATTTCGTTTGACGCGGCGGTTCTGGAAATGGAGAAAGAACCAGGGGCAGGTCGTTACTGATCGCGGGCGGCACCTTCATGGAGCAACAGATGTTCACTGCAAGAGAATTTATGCACCCCGTGCTCTTCCTGTTGATACTGCAATCCATTGCAGGCAGAGCCCTCGCCGAGAGCCAGACATTCATCTGCCCCACACTCTCCTCGTCGCCGCCGATCGATGGCAGCCTGGCTGACGCGGTATGGAAGGAGGCGGTGGTGATTGCAGACTTTAAAGACAAAAGCAGTCAAGAGCCTGCGCCGGCAAAGACATTCATTCGGCTGGGATGGCATAGCGGCAAGCTGTTCCTGGGCGCTGAGCTTTTGTTCAGCAAAGGGCACGTCATCAAATCGTTTTCAGAACAGGATGACACACCCGATATGTGGGAAGACGACTGCGTGGAAATGTTCGTCGCCAGGGCGTTCAAGGATCCGAACTACATACAAATCATGCTGAATTCAGATGGCCGAATCTATGACTCAAATTCAAGCCACATCGAAGACCCCGTGAAGTGGAATCTGAAACCGAGGCCTGAAATAAAATCCCGACTGAATAATGGCAGACTGGTCATCGAAGCCGCCTTTTCTCTTGATGCGTTTGCCAGCAAACCGCCCGGCGAGGGGGATGTGTGGGGTATCAAGTTCTGCCGCACTCATTGGGATCGATTGAACAAGGGCCCGCAGAAAAGACATGTCTACACCACGCATATTGGCGGTACCGGTAACTACAGTTCACGACCTTTTTCAAGGCTCGTGTTCGGACGCTTCACCGCACAGACAGAGAAGCTCTTTGCCCAACTGGACAGAAAGGTGGAGATGGCCCATCCCATCCACCGACTCATCGAGGCGCAAAAGACCAGGGTGTGGGCAAAGCCTTATCGCAAGCTATTCGCGGCCGGGAAATTTCAGAGCGAACGGCTCATCTTTCGCGACACACATACGGGCGCGGAAATCTGGCGCCTTACTCATGACCCGTTCAAAGACGGCGTCACCTATGCGAACCGTTATCCATGGAGCACGGATGGCGCGTGGCTGATGTTCCAGTCGCGCGAGCGTTTTGGGGGATACTGGCACATGTTGTTATCGCCGGATGGAGAACATGTGATGAGATTGCCGCACGGCTCGGGGCTCGTCGCGCCTCGCTGGCGTGTCGGTCATCCGGACGAGTTGCTTTCGACCCTGGGACGTAAGTTGATCTCACAGAATATCGTGACCGGCGAGAGAAAAACTCTCGTTGTCATCCCCGACCATCTCAAGGGTCGCGCCGGCCCGATACGATCTGGATCTTGTGGAGGAGGAGACAAAGAAACGGCTGGTTTACTCATTTGCCAATCATGGGAAGAAAGATACCAGGCTTCTCTTCACATTTACCGATTCAAAGGGATATCCACTGCCCCTGTTCAACTCGCAGTTCCCCTTGGCTTTCAGCCCTGTTGAAACAGCGGAGCCCAAAAAAACAGCATACAAAAAAGTAACACCTGCAGAAGAAAGAACGGCGAGCAAGGTAGTAACAGATGCAGTCCCGCCTCTAGGGAAGGGCAGGGCGGCCGACCCAAACCTGACATTTGTGTTTGATGCCTCCGGTTCTTTTGACCCCGATAATGACAAATTGAGTTTTGAATGGGAGTTCGGCGATGGTTCTCCAAAGGTTCGCCAGGTAAAAGCGGCACATACATTCGAGGAACCGGGCTCATACAAAGTCACGCTCACAGTCAGTGACGGTTCCAGGACGGCAAACAGTACCAGTCAGATCAGTCAATTAGTTCAAGTGAATATCCCGCCGGTCATAAAGGTTGATTTACCTGAATATGCAAGGACTGGCGAAAAAAGTGTCTTTGATGGATCTGAAAGCAGCGATTCTTCTGGCGAAACGCTCTCGTACCATTGGGATTTTGGTGATGGAAATTCAGCAACCGGTGCAAAGAGCAGCCATATTTACAAAAAGCGCGGCAACTATAAAGTGCGACTGACTGTAAGTGACAACAGAAATCTGAAGAACTCCAGCAGAGAGATCGAGGGGAAAGTAATTGTTAATACACCACCCGTGGCTAAAGCCGCTTTTGAAATACTCGAGGGATCTCAAGCAGACACTTCGGCAGTGATTCTGGATGCAGCAGATTCCTCTGATCCTGATGGCGACAAGCTTGAATACCTGTGGGAATTTGCGGGGGGAGTTACCATGGAGGGAAAGCGCATTAAAAGGACATTTACTAATTCAGGAATTCATACTGCAAAACTAATTGTCAAGGACGATTCCGGCACGCCCTTCAATTCGAGCACTGACACGATTCAGATCAAATTGAACAGTGCACCGCTGGCCATCGCATCCGTGTCTGATTCCGGCTATCGAGGGCATGAATTAGTTTTTGACGGGAGTGGCTCAAAAGATCCTGAAGGCGACAAGCTCTCTTATCTTTGGACGTTTGGCGACGGCAAAATCAAAGAAGGACAGAAAGTAACGCACCGATATGGCAGCGCGGGGCAATACAACGTCATGCTCACAGTCAGTGACGGTCAACATAAGACAAGTGTCAATAGAGTTGTTCGCATTCACTCATCGCCGGTTAAAGTTTCCCTGAAGGCGGGTGATTCTGTCGTAGGACGCCCCCAGAATTACGAGGCCGTTATCGAGGGTGAAGAGGCAGGACTGCGCTTCCAGTGGGAGTTTGGCGATGGTTCCAGGTATTACGGCAAGACTGCTCGGCACAAGTATGCGCGGGCAGGCACTTACCAGGTTCAACTCACCGTTCATGAAGGAGCCGAGCGCGCGTATATCGCCAAAGCCAGCAAGACCGTGCACGCGAATACCCCACCTGTCGCTGTCCTCAGCACTGTTGATGAGCCGTGCTGCCCCGGGAAGACCATCCGTTTCGATGCGTCTAAATCAAATGACGCTGATGGCCACAAACTGACCTATTTCTGGGACTTCGGGGATGGAAATGTAAGCGAGAAGGTCAGCCCAATTCACACTTACACCAAGGGTGGAGTTTACAGGGTTTCGCTCACCGTCACTGATGGGTCCGGTCTGCCGGGGAGTTCCGCACTGTCCTCGGTCACAGTGAAAATCAATCGAAGCCCGGTACCAGTGATAAATTTTGCCTCGATGGGTGGTTCGAATTAGTATTAGTGATGCGTAATGCATATGGCAGCCGTTGGCCGCGACCAAACAGATTCAGAAATTGCTTCCAACGAATCAAAGGAAACAACGAATGAGGAAAAGTGGCTTCCAACGAATCGAAGGAAACAACGAATGAGGAAAAAGTGGCTTCCAACGAATCAAGGGAAACAGCGAATGAGGAAGAGGAATCTGTTCATAGAGTTATCGACTGAATTACACAGACATTCTCTTCAGCTTTAGCTTTCTGGTTAGGTTCAAAGTAGCGGACAGGGCCATTCCCGACCTAAGTTGAAGCAGAACCTTGAGAAAGGAATGCGGGTTCCTTCAACCAGTCACCATAGTTGGTCAAACCGATGTCAGACCTTGAATTCAGCCCGCATGCTTTGTGTGAGGTTTTCGCTGTCGCATGACGACAGAGCCAGCTTGACTCTGGATTCAATAAGTGACAGTTATGCACGTTCAGCCTGCTGATTCATGCCGCGCACGCCCAATTCATGTCCTGCCGAACAACGTTAATCGTCGCGTCTCTGCTGTCCGGCCTCTTACTGAATGCCGAATGCGAAGAGGCAAAGCCCAGAAACGACATCCTGCTTGAAGCCGAAGACTTCAAAGGAGTCGGCTGGAAGAAGTCTGAAATGGGCTACTGTTGGGGCGCGCCGCATCTCTGGTCGCGTGCCAAGCTGGAGGCAGACGCAGGCGATCTGCCGGCCAAGGTGACACAGACAGCCAACATCGCAAAGGCCGGCCGATACAACCTCTGGGTTCACTACGAGGACATCGCAGGCTTCGACAGCTACTTTACAGTGCGTGTGATTCAGAAAGGTAAGGAGAGGCTGGTCGCTCAGTTCGGCCGCAAGGAGGCCAGCAAGTTCTGCCCATTCGCGCCGACGCCGCTGACCACTCACGACCTTCGCTGGTGGTATCACCACGGTGACATCGTTTACGAGAACCGAGAGGTCGATATGGAAGCGGGCGAGGCGAACGTGGTGATCGAGAAGGCAGCGAACGGACCTTCACCGGCAAAGCGCTTCATTGATTTTATTTATCTGACGGACGACCTCGAAGACAATCCCATCAAGGCCGGATCGCGTGGCTGGTTTGAAAACTTCATCAATCGCACGGCGGATGCGAACCTGGTTTACATGCGTCTGACGGTTTCTCCGGATGCGCCCACACCGATCGCTATTCATGGCGTCACGTACTGGCCGCACCAGCCTCCTTACTATGTGTTCGGTCAGAGCTTCATGGGCCCGAAAGGCAAAGGTGCCTACAAATGGCCCTACAGGGTTCCAGAACTTGACGAGTTTTTGAAGCCCGGCGACTCAACTCCATGGATGCCGACCAAAGTCCGTACCACGGGGGATAATCGATTCTGGATGAGAGCCTGGCCTTCAGGGGCACGGCACTTTGCGACCCTGAAGCGTTATATCCGCACACATAAGGTATTGTTCGAGACCATCAAGGAGCCCGTAAATCTTCAGGGCCTGCGCATTGAAGTGGCCGCGGATCCACAGGGCAAGAGAATCCTGCGGACCATCACGGTGAAGGAGCCGGTCTCGCAATTCAGCGTCTTTATGACGCGCCACTGCCGCGAGCCGGAGCACGTAACGACCTGGGATGAAGTCAATGCGGCTCGGCGCAAGGCCATCGTCGATGCAAAACCGATCGGCCGGCTTCCGGAACGTTTTCCCATCACCGTGGGTTTCTGGCAGATCCCTCAGCTCGATATCACACGCTCAATGGGCGAAACCTGGCCCAACGTCGGCAAACTCATCGACGGCGATACCATGCGCAAGCACGGTTTCAAAGGTTTCAAAGTAGATTGGTATGTGGGCTACGTGAAAAAGCCTGAGCAACAACTTTACGATAAATATCGAAAGCTCAGTCAGAAACGACAGGAAGATTTCAAGAGGTCCGGAGTGGCTGAGGGCTATCCCAAGGTGATAAAGCTCATCGACGAGCCTTCCATGTGGTCACTCGGGCGGATGGGGAAGGAGGAGATTTTCCATAGCGGCTTTCAGCAATACCTTAAAGAGAGAAAGCTCCCGCCGGAAAAATTTCTGAGCGCTGAAGCCGCGGCGCAGGTCGCACGTGATGCGAAGGCGGGGAAGAGAATGACAGACGGTGAACTGCTGAAACTCATCAGGCTCGGAAATAACAAAGACCACATCTGGAATCCTGAGCTCTACTATCACAGCCAGATCTATCGCTCGCGGGCCTTCGCAGATTACTACCGGCCCTACACCGAAATCGCGCACGAGGTCTACGGCAAAGAATGTATCGGCTGTCCGGTGAATCTTGCGCCCAACAAGCTGAGCTTTCAGCAGGGGTGGCTTGATGGTATCGACTACATCGACTTTTTCCGGAGCAAGGGCAGCACGATGATGCTCTCCGAATCCTGGCACGACAACGTCCCTGGCCTCGTCAGCCAGCTCGATGCGACCATGATGGATCTATTCCGATGCGCGGCCAAGTACCACGGCCATCCCTTCGGCCAGTACGCCATCTGCGATACCAACCGGGCCATCGACGGCGTCTCAACCGCCATCAAATCCCTGGCCATCGTCTCGCATGGGGCAACCTTCCTTGAGTATTACTGCGGAGAGGGAGCTTACCCCGGCAGCACGGAAGGCCCTATCCTTGAACAGAAAGATCTGCTTCAGGAAATTACACGCCTGAATTACGCCATCGGAGAGGTCGAAGACTTTCTGCTTGACGGTGAATTGCCGAAAGCCGAAGTCGCCCTGCTCTGGAATCGCACCAGCCACATCTGGGACAGCGCGCCGCAGCGCCGGAACTTCAGCGACGAATGGTTCAACGTCTATCTTCAAGAATTTCAGTGGCTGCACCTCGCACTGCGCCATGCGGGCATCTGGGTCGACATCGTTACCGAAGACGATTGCGCGGAGGGCCTCCTCAAAGATTACCGCGTGCTCTATCTTGTGGGTGAACAAATCCAGGAAGACGCGGCAAAGGCGATCCGCGACTGGACCGAAAGGGGGGGACATCTTTTCTCACCCGCGGGCGGCGGCCTCCGCAACGAATACAACCGACCTCTCGACACACTGAAGGAGGTCTACGGCGTCACCGAAAGCCGGCTTACTCGCGTACATCGCACGATGAACCTGAAGGTGGAGCTTCCCCGCCAAGCTGCTGTAGACCGTCTTTATTCTGTTGATGCTGATTTCAGCATCCCGGCGATGGATGCTTTCGCATTCCGGCAGACGTTCTCAAAGCCAACAGGAAAAGTGCTCGCCCGATTCGCCGACCGCACTACGCCTGCCATGGTTCAAAACGATTTCGGCAACGGCAAGGCGTGGATTTGTGGGGCACTGCCTGGTGTTGCGTATATGAAACCGGCCGTGCCAGTTGGAGTGTTCAGCCGCAGCCTCGAGCCGGATGACCTGATGCACTTTCGCCCGATACGGTTCGACGATTCAGTCAGAAAGCTCATCACCAGCCCGGCCGACAGAGCCGGGGTGAAGCACTCTGCCAAATGTGATCCCGTTTATGTCGAAGCGGTCGTCTGGAAGAGGGGTGGGCAGCGCCTGCTGATCCTCAATAATCACTCAGGTAAAGCGCTGGATGAGGTGACCGTTACGCTCTCCGGGCTCGGTGAAGCGAAATCAGCGCGAAGCCAGCAGAAGCAGAAAATCAGAATGAACTCAGAGGGGGGAAACTTGAAACTCAGGCTTCCCATTCGGCTTTACGATTTCGTTTACATTGAATAGCCGGGCTCTGATTCATAAATGTAGTTTCAGCGCACATGCAACAAAGCTGTCGGAATCGACACGAACAGAGGCATCTGGAACACCAAACGCGCCGGAGAATCTGACCAACAGGTCTGTTCTCAACCTGCATCTTAAAAAAGGAGTATGAGAGATGTCCCTTCCCCAATACATCGAAGACGAAACAGCTCTGGACGAAATCATGACCCTCCCCACCGAACCGGTGGTCGAGCTGATGCGCGAGCTTGAGGGTGACATCCTCATCCTGGGCATCAACGGCAAGATGGGTCTGACCCTGGGCCGACTGGCAGTCAGAGCCATCGAAGAGGCGGGAGTCACCAAAAAAGTAATCGGTGTCTCCAGATTCAGCGACCCGGCCGGGCGGCAGAAGCTGGAAGACTGGGGAATCGAAACCATCAAATGCGATCTTCTCAATACAGACGCGGTTGCGGGGCTCCCGCAAGTGCCAAATATCATTTTCATGGCCGGGCGCAAATTCGGCACTCAAGGCTCACCCGAGCTCACGTGGGCAATGAATACCCTCGTTCCCTCCCGGGTGTGTGATGTCTTTAGTGATAGCAGCATCGTCGCATTCTCCACCGGAAACGTGTACCCATTCACCCCGGTCGAGAGCGGGGGGGCTACAGAAATTGTGACACCTGATCCGGTGGGTGACTACGCGCAGTCCTGTCTCGGCCGTGAGATGATGTTTACCTATTACAGTCATGAGATCCCGGTGCTGCTTTTTCGGCTGAACTATGCCATCGACCTGCGGTATGGTGTGCTCTACGACCTTGCACAGAAGGTCATGAGCGGCGAAACCATCGATCTGGCCATGGGGCATGTGAATATCATCTGGCAGGGCGATGCGAACGCCCTTGCCCTGCGCTGCCTCCCTCTTTGTGCCAGCCCGGCCCGGCCAATGAACATCGCCGGCCCGGAAACTCTCTCCATCCGCAGTCTGGTCGTCGACTTGGGCAACCATCTTGGCAGAAAGCCTGTTCTCGAAGGGGAAGAAGCCGAGAACGCCCTCCTGAGTAATTCCAAACAGGCCACAGAACTCTTCGGCCCACCCACTGTCGATGTCGAGACATTAGTCCGTTGGACCGCTCACTGGGTCAAGATCGGCGGCTCTTCCCTCAACAAGCCCACCCACTTCGAAGTCCGTTCGGGAAAGTTCTGAACGAATCTTGATATTGACGGCCAATACAGTCCAAAAGTGGCTTTAAGTCATTGGAAAGTAGAGGCTTCCCGTCATCATCGGATGGTCAAGAGATGGCAAGCTTTTTTGTGTATTAAAATGGGGCATTAAGTCATGAATTCGCTATTATTCCGCCCACATTGCCCACGAGAGCTGCGATTTTCGTAATTCCAGCCCATTCGTGCATCCTTGCAGGAAGGCAAAACCTCCAGTTGCCTCTGCCCTTCCTGGTCGTCGAAATTCCTTTCCAAGCCCGTTGCTTTCATCCACGCCAGACTTTCCTGAGGTTAGCGGTAACAGGCGTCTGAGCGGTGTCATCCAGGCCTTCATTTCGTCGTGGAAGAAAAGACATTTCCAGACGACTACATTGGACAGGCCTGATTTATTGTTTCCGGCCAGTTTAGTCAATTTCTGAAGTCACTTGCATCACTGGCCTTAAGAATTCCTGGGAGATTTTCATTATGAGTACGCCGAATGCGAAACATATCCGCCCTCGTGGGAACCGGACACGCATGGATCCACCTGTTCCACCTGCTCCGGAGATTTTTCCGGAAGAACCCATCCTGGCCCGCGCTGGCGGCAGGATTTTTAAGCTGACGCCCAAGGCCCTCCGCACCTATGCGAATGAGTACGGCCTTGGCTCTGATATGCCGTTCGATCTCGACGAATGTGTCGACCACATCGAAATGGAACTCGAAGAGGCCCTCAAGGGCGACGCCAAACCGGCCTACTCACGGAGCCGCATGATCGCGCTCGAGTCCCCCAGCCTGGTTTTCAAGCTGGTCGGCAGCAAGATCATGAACATCCGCATCAGCCTGAAATACAGCTCCCGCGACGCCACCAAGGGCAAAGACGGCGCCACCAGCGCCACCGCCGCCCTCGACGCAGCAGCCGCAGGCGAGCCGATTCCGGTCAGCGGGTAATCGCAGTTGAAAAGAAATCAGAAGGCCTGTTCTCGAAAGAGAGCAGGCCTTTTTTGTTGGATACTCGATGATGGATACTGGATACTCGCAGTTGAAACCAGCATTCCAACCACCAGCCATCAACCATGAAATCCTACCTCTACGCCGACCTGACCTGGCCCGAGATCAACGAAGCCGCGAAAGCAAAGAAAGTCCTCCTTCTCCCGATTGGCAGCACGGAACAGCACGGCCACCACCTGCCCCTGGATACCGATAATTACCTGGCGACCAGCGTTTCTGTTGAAGCCGCGAAGCGAGACCCGGAAAACATGCTCGTCATGCCGAACATTCCATACGGTTACAATGAACATGCGATGGATTTCCCCGGCACGATTCATGTCCACTACGATCATTTCATCGAGTATTGCCTGGACGTGTGCAAGAGCGTGGCTTACTACGGGTTCGAGCGTATCGTCCTGGTGGATGGACATGGCTCGAACGAGCATCTCTGTGAGTTCATTGCCCGGCGAGGAAATCTGGAGACCGATGCGCTCTTCGCTTCGTGCATCTGGGTGGATCTGGCCAAAGAGAAGTTTGACGAGATCAGGGATTCCGGCTTTGGCGGAGCAGCCCATGCGGGCGAACTGGAAACTTCCACTTACCTCTATCTGGACGAATCCAGGGTGGACATGTCCAAAGCCGCCGACCACTACGGCGGGGCTGCCGGCGGGGACATCAGTTCCAGCATCGCCAAGTTCACTGCAGTCGACCTCAGCAAAGGCTGGGGCCCGATGAAGGTGATCAATTGGACAAGCTCGGCGTCGCCGACAGGTGTCTCAGGGGCGGCCACTATGGGAACCAAAGAAAAGGGCGAAATCATCTTTAACGAGGCGGTCGACAATCTGGTGGAGTTCGTCCGGCTGTTTAAAGAGATGCCCAAGGCCCCCAGAGTGGATCACCGGGAGGTGAAGCCGGCGTCGCCAACGCTGCCCAGCCTGGATTGATGTGCATTAAGATGGTCTGAGTTTTCATTGGCCGTCGCTATCCCTGTCAGATCGGTTTAAGAATCAGACGAAGCGTGAGACAGCTCGATCCAGCCAATCTGACACTCAAGCTTCTGGTGTGCGGTCACTTGCTTAATACTGCTGCTAACCTGCTCTTTTGAAACTTCACAAACAGGAGAATGAGAGTGTCATTTTTCCTGAAGCCAGGATCGGCTAAGGGGTAATGAGCTGCCCGAAAGGGAATCACAGCTCGTTGGGTGCTCTGGGGGGAGCGCCGAAACCTGAAGCCACTTTTTAACGTTTCTGGCAATTAAATCGGGAAACCTGACACAAAAGTTCAAGCACTAAAGGTTTTCGTCGGGGGACGATAAATCAGGTGCTTCCGAGGCTCGAAAGCCTTGGATTTTTCTGGGGAATGTCTGAATGGGGATTCAGACGCATTCATAAAGGAGTTTCACTATGGCTGGTGGAATCACAGGTTTGGGGAGTAACTTCCTCTCATTTCTTAGTAATCGTGGGCACAACAGTGTGCCTAACCGTCCTATCTGGGGAGGCCCACCTATCGTCGCCCCGAGAAGCACCATCACTACCGGTGGTCAAGTTCAAGAGAACTTCATGAATTCGGCGCAGTCCCGAACTCATATTCAAGAAGCCGTTGCCACTCTCGAAGCAAACGCTCAGAACAACCTCTTCGGCAACGAGACCAACTTCCAGAAAACTACGAGCACGGTCGATACGAACATCGACACAGGTAACTCACTGACTGACCTGTTGTACAACGCTCGCAACCTCGAAATCATTGACCTCGGCAACGAGAATCATGCAGATGTCAGATCTGCACAGAATGTAGAGATTGCGCAGGTCGGTCAGTCTGAAGACGGCGCGGTTGCCACCAACAACGCCTACTTTAATGAGGACAACACTCAGCTCTCGAATTCGGACGGAGGTGTCAAGATCAATGAGACGCCCGCCCCGAATCCGAACGATCCTCATCCGAACTACCTGCTCTCATGGTTCGGCGCCGTGCAGAATGGTTCGCAGGACCCGACCGGTGGTGTCAACCAGACCCGCCGCGACCCGGTCTTCAACTTCGCCAATGCGACATCGGAGCTGATGGTCCAGGACAGAGAAGCCCTCGCCGGCCTCATCCGCCAAGTGGGTAAGAATGTCAGCGGCCAGAGCCGCCAGGCCGCACGGGCCATTTACTCCATCGCCAGGATTGTCGGCTCAGGTGCAAACTCGAGCAGCCTGAATCGGAACATCGCCCGCCTGGAAGAGGCCCTTCAGCCTCTCGATCCGAACGTCGGCTTCGATTACAACGGCCGCGACGCCCAGGCATTCGCCGGTGCGATTCAGTACCTGATTGGCACGCTGCCCGATTTCCTCATGGAAGACCCTGAACTGGTCGGCGAAATCCAGTATGCCCTCGCCGACATCGCCAACTCACTCGCCCCCGGCGGGCAGTTGGACATGGTCGCCTGAAGCGAATCAGATTAGAACGAGAAAAGGCCGAAGGACTAAGTCCTTCGGCCTTTTTTATTATTGGTCTTGGCGTTCCGCGACAAGGCGATAGAGCCGCCTTATTTCTTCAGGGCCTTCTTCACGACAACAAAAGCTCCGTTGTGGCCGGGAACCGCACCTTTGACCGCCAGAAGGTTTTTCTCCTTATCAAGGGAGACTACTTCCAGGTTCTGCAC
>JASLXP010000986.1 GCA_030740295.1 Planctomycetota bacterium | reverse complement strand
GTCCTCGACGCGAATTTTCTGAAGGACGGCAGGCCTTACGATTCAGGCAACTACAACTGGACAGATACCTGGATTCATGCCGCGCAGCGCGAGTGGCTGGCCGCCGATTTAAAGAAGGCCGCCGACCGGCCAACCATCGTTTTCGTCCATCAGAATCTTCACGATGAGAAGAATGCGCACGGCATTAAGAATGCCCCGTTGACACGCAGAGTGCTTGAAGAGGCAGAGAATGTCATCGCCGTCTTTCAAGGCCACGACCACCGCGGCGCATACAAACGGATCAACGGCATCCACTACTTTGTTCTGAAAGCACTCGTGGAAGGCCCGACACTGAAGAACAATTCCTATGGCGTGGTAAGCCTTGATGCCAAAAACAGAATCAGCATCGATGGCTTCGGAAGGCAGCAGGATCGAGCCTTCTGATTCGTTGGATAAAGGATTTGGCCTGTGTCTGGTTGGCTCTCAGAAAGTGGGTGACAGCGCCCTGCCAATCCTAATGATCACACCCCGGGCCATGCACGTGCCCGTGCGCCAGCTCATCCTCGGTGGCATCCCGGATATCCGTCACCTTCACTTGAAAGTGCAGACTGAGGCCGGCCAACGGATGATTCCCATCCACGGTGATGAATTCCTCTTCGACGGATGTCACCGTAACGAAATAGACGGTTTCATCGGACTCAGCCTGTAATTCGTCGCCAATCTCGATGGCATCCGCATCTTCAAAACTCTCCTTTTGAACATCAGCGACCAGGGATTCGTCTCTTTCGCCGTAGCCATCCTGCGGGGACACCTCCACCGATATTTCATCGCCGACGGACTTTCCTTCGAGCTCGGACTCGAGGCCGGCGACGATAGTCCCCGAGCCATGAAGATAGGGCATCGGATCACTACCTTCGCTGCTGTCAAGGACGGTGCCCTGACCGTCCTTCAATGTGTAATCAATACTCACAACCTTGTCTTTGGCGATGGTCATTTTACTGTCTCGGTGATGATAACATTCCCGTCACTTACACTTCAGTGCCCTTTTCCTGCGGTGTCGCTTTACGATTGAGCAACTCGTTGTCGACGAGCAGCAGACCCGGGCCATCTTCGCCCACCATTTTCAGCCGGTCGACGAAGTAATCCATCAGATCTTCCTCCTCAGCCTGTTCTTCTGCGAACCAGTTGAGGACGGTGACGGTCATGTAGTCGTGTTCTTCGTGAGCGAATTTCAGAATCTGCTGAATGCTGTCCGTGTTTCGCATTTCGTTTTCCAGCGCGTATTCGAACACGGAAAGCAGTGAATCAAACTCCTTGCACGGACTGTCGATCGGCTGCAGTTGAATGGTGCCGTTCCTGCGTGTGAGCACGTAATCGAAAACCTTCATAGCGTGCACCATTTCTTCCTCGTGCTGAAGCCGGAAGAAATGCGCGCCGCCCTTGAAGTTGTGGTTTTCGCAGTAGGCCGAGGCGGCCAGGTAGGCATAGGCAGATTGCCATTCGATTCGAATCTGGTCGTTGAGTTCCTTCAAAATGCGTTCTGAGAGCATGGCATCCCCCTTTCTTTTCTTTGATGCATTCGGTTCATAGTGACTTCACAGGCCGCGCTCATTCCGGCGCTTTGATCTTTACTCCTGACAGCAGGTAATGCCACATGGCATCGAACTGCTTGTTCGCATCTCCCTCGAAAATATTGGCGAACGGGCTTTTCTTGCCGTACTCGATGAATTGCGGCATTCGAGTTTCCGGTTCTATCCGGAGCGGGATGGCAATCCAGCGCAAAAAATACTCTTTTTGAAGACGGTCGCGGGCGTGAGCGAAGTTGATTCCCGGCGCTTCGAATACGCCGATGCTCTTCTTCTCCCCGATATTGTGGCACGCGTTGCAACTGAATCCGGTCGGACCGATCATCTTGCGGCCCTGCTCTGACAGGACGGCATTGGGTCTAGGCTGACTGTCCGGTTT
Organism: Planctomycetota bacterium; assembly: GCA_030740295.1. The sequence goes on along the minus strand of JASLXP010000986.1, from coordinate 2,854 downwards.
TGGCGGCAGCCCGTGCTGCAGTGCGAAACCCTCGGCCAGAGCTTTGGCGTGCGCGGGGAACGCGGGCATGCGGGCGCTGAGCCAGGGGCGCGGTTTGTATTTGATGTGCCCGGCGATGAATTTTTCAGTCCAGTCCGAACGCAGTTTTTCACCAACCCATGTGAGGCGCGGTGGACTGAGGCTGAGGCGATCCTCGACGTCTTCGGTCGCGTCTTCATCGTCTTCCGCTTCCTCTGAATCGTCCGGAGTGACAATGTCTGCCCACGGGCTTTCATGCGCGTCGCGGCTGTGGCAGTTTCCGCAGCGCAGTTCTCTGAATTTGAACTGGGCGTACTCGGCCGGCGAGACGCTGGCGAGTGACTTCCAGTCTGTCGCGGCAAAGGCGAGCAGTGAATCGCGTTCGGATTTGCTGAGTTGAAAGAAGGGGGCGTCCCCGCTCGGTTTTTCCGAAAGGCAGCCGTCGGTCCATTTGTCCTCTGCGATCTCGTGCAATGCCGGAGCAGTGAATCTGTTTTCGGTCTTCAGTGAATGGCAATTGAGACAGCCGCTGCTCTCCACGAGTTTCTTGCCGTTGGCGATATCCGGCTCGCCGCCAAGGACCTCTGAGGAATCGTGTTCCTGATCGTTTTCGGACAGAAGGTAGGCGGCGAGCTGCTCGGCCTCAGCGGGGCTCAGACCGAAGTTAGGCATGCCTGTCCACTTGTAGTGTTGTTCCGGCTTCTTCAGAAACTCGACCAGTGCGGCCGGCTGCCACTTCGAGGTGAGGTGGTCGTGAGGAATGCGAGTGATGCCTTCAAAAGCTTCGGCCTCGCCGCTGGTATGGCAGGACGCGCATGCGAGGTCGCGATAAAGTTTTTTGCCGCCGGCGCTCTGCTCATCAGTGAATTCTTTTTCCGATTCAGCCTTGCCCGCGCGGAGAGTGCCCAGGTAGCCAGCGATATCGCGGGCCTTGGGAAGGTCCTCTTCATCATGAAAGAGACTCGGCATAGTCCCATCGGATCGGAAGCTTTTCGGATCCATGAGCCACTGCATCATCCATGCAGTGTTAAGGCGAGAACCGATGCCTTCAAGAGTGGGGGCGTCCTTGGTCAGCTCAGGATAAGAGCTGCCTGCCGTCGCTCCGGTTTTATCCTTGTGGCAGCTCAGGCAGCGATACTTCGCTACAAGCAGGCGGCCATCTCGTTCACGGTCCCGACCGCGGTGGAATGGCTTGCCCGCGTCGTGGGTGAAGCGAGCCATGCTGATGGGCTCGGGCGGGAACTCTTTCGACTCCCAGTAGAGCCGTACCTGCGAATCGCCTTTGCCGGGGCTCTCGAACTGGGCCATAAACTCGTTCGCTCCATTATTGAGGTAGACCGGTTTGCTTTTGATCGGATTCTTTGGGTTCAAGTTTCCATCCAGCGTCGGCTGGCCGTTAAGAGTCAGTTTGAATTTGCCCATGCCCTTTGCGCTGAAAGTGAACTCCTCTTTCAGGTCGTGCATCAGGCTGCCCTTCCAGGTGGCTTTGAAACGCCCGGCAGGCAGGAAGGGGCTTGGAGATGAGCCTGCCGGCACGTAAAGCGAAACCATCCGCTCCGAACGGATATCGACCGCCGGGCTTGATTTCGGGCCTGTAGACACAAACGACTCGAGCTCCAGCGCGATGCCTTCACGGGGAACGGCGCCTTCAGCAATCGGCGGGGCCTCGACCGCAGCGACCTTCGGCTTATCCATCTTGTTGATGGTGCCGTACAGCTCGTTGTCGAGTGGTTTACCTTCAGGGGTCTTGAGCCGATACCGCACCATCCACTGCATGCATTCCTGGAGTTGCGGAATATCGAGCGAGACCGTTTTGCCGTCCGCGGAGAGGGTGGTGGAGGCAATGGAAAGTTTGTCTTTGCCGCGCTTGCCCGGTTTCAAGACGGAGTAATCGGCCGACCCGTACGCGCCCGACCATTTGTAGTTGTACATTTCAGCGGAGAAGTTTTCAGGCTTGATGCTTTCGGGGGCGACCGGGCGATTGAAAGTAATCTCGATGCCGCTCTGCGTGTAATGGATTTTTGTGGCCATATCGACGGGCCTGCCGGTGTAGCGCACCCGCTGGAATCCGGCCTCTTTGGCGGCCCGGGTCTGCCAGCCTTTGAGGCCGCACAGGTAGAGCTGGCCGTCACGCTTGTTGAAACGGCCGCGCATGATGCCCGTATTGAAATTCAGCTTGAAGGGCACGACGCCCCCCTGAATGATGCCGTCGTGGTATTCGTAATCGACGAGGTAGAGCTTGGTCGTGCCGTACGACATGTGCAGCAGACGCCCTTCGAGGGGCCCCCAGCGATTGTCACTCGTGACCCAGACCTGGCCGCCGTTCGAATTGTCGATGTGTTTCGGCAGCCAGCAGATGTGGGGCTCGTAAGTCGTCGGTTTCTCTTTGCCATGCGCGAGGTCGACGACGCCGAGGAAGTCGCCCTTTTTGACGAGGCTGATGTGGCATTTGGGTGTCCACGTGCCTTCGTTGTCGCCTACTGTGACCTCGCCGTTTGGTCCGAGCCCGATGCCGTTGGGCGCCCGTGAGCCGGTGGAAAAGACTTCGAGCTGACCGCCGTCCTTCGGCACCGTCATGATGCATCCGTGGTGAGGCACGAGTTTTCCCCAGCCCCGGCCGCCGGGCCTGACCGGGCCGCCTTTGGCGAAATAGAACGTGCCGTCCTTATCCGTCTCGAGGCAGTATGCAAATTCATGGAAGTTGTCGGTGATCATCACGTCGTTGTTGAAACATTCATAGAAATCTGCTTCGCCGTCGTTGTTGAGATCGTGCAGCTTTGTGATCTGGTCGCGGCCAAGCGTGTGAATGACACCGTCGACGATCTTAAGGCCGAGC
>JASLXP010000985.1 GCA_030740295.1 Planctomycetota bacterium | reverse complement strand
AAACGAGATTGCTGGGGCGTGGCGACAGGCTGCCCGCCTGTCTGCCGGCTTCTATTTCGGCGTGCCAGGCCAACTCAACACGCTGTCAGCTGCCCTGAGTGCCCGATCTCTTTTCAGAGGGCTGACAGGCTGGTGGCAGCCTGTCGCCACGAGGCTTTAGTAAAAAAATGAGCACAGACACATCCAACGAAACAACCGTCCTTCAAAACAGATACCTCGAAGCGCGCTTCGCCCCGGATGGAAGGCTTATCCATCTTTCCAAACCGGACGGACATAATCTCGTTACGGGCATTTTCTGCCATTGCAATGTGATCGATGCGGAAGGCAGCGGCACTCTCGTCAGCGAGGATCCGAATCAGGCGGATGAGTCCGTTGCTTTCGAGGTCGTTGAGGTCTCTACGAACGAATCACAGGTGGCACGCACTGTTCGAAGGGGCGAAGTGGAGGTAACGACTCTCTTCGAGCTACCTCCTGAGAGTCCATTGCTTCGTATCTCCGTCTCGGTGCGTGGGCGTCTCGGATGGCAGGCCAGCCAGATCGCTTTTCCGAAAGTTCAATTCGCGTCCGGCTTTGCCGACGCCTTTGAAGACGAGCGCGACTGCTATTTCGATGGCGAAGAGATCGGAGGCGGCCGAGAGCTTCCTTGCTGGCGCGTCTTCTTCAGAGAGGAGGCCGCGGAAGGAATGCTGGCCGCCACACGATCCAAGTTTGAGATGAGCCACTTCCAGATCGTCGAGAAAGGCTTCGACCTCAGGCCGCATGTGATGACTGCGTATGACACCGACTACGTATTGGCCCACTCGGCGATGGATTTTTCGGAGCAGCAGGAATACCGCGCGGCCTTCGAGATCGGCCCCTGGGATGAAGACCGTCACGAGGAGATCCTCTCTGCAGCGAAACTCGCTGAGCCGGTCGATACCGGTAATCCTCCGCCGACCGGCTCTCCGCCGGAGGATCCCGGAGGGGTCATCTTTGATGCTCTCGAATTTGCCGACGCCGAAGCGAAGAGTGAAGAATTCCACCGCGGAAAGTGGATGATTGCTGAACTGCCTTGCTGTCGTGGTGGACGCGCACTGATGGCCGGCCCGAGCGTGGATGCTCCCGCGCTGACGTGCCTTCCTGAGCTTACCGGATTACACCGCGTGATTGTCGGGATCGGGAACGGGGACGGCATTATCGCGCATTTCACTGGTGACCCGATGCCGACCATTCGCATCACCGGTGTAGAGAGTGGTCGCGTGAGTGCCTGTCAGTCGCCCTTCTACCTTCGCCTGTCCGGACCGCAGGAAAGCCGCGAGATCTCCCTCGGCGTCCATGATATGGCAGGCAAGTCCATCACCCTGAGCCAGTATCCAAATTCGTACGCGCGCACGGTCGTGGATTACCTGCGCTTTGAGGCATTGAGTGAGGAAGAGGTGGCCCGCTGGAACGATGCTGAAGACAAAGAGCCCTGCATCCCGTTGTGCGGTTTCAACGACATTCCGGATATCGCGCCATTCACTTCGCAGCGTGACCCCGACCCGATGATCTACCGGGCGAACATCTGGGAACACGCCCGGTCAAAGTTCGACAAAATCTACTGGCGTATCGACGGACAATGCTCTGACTTCCCGTCGAAGTTCAACACCATGCGCTACATCAGCGCGAAGGTTCATGGCATCTTTACCCCGCAGGCCAAAGCATACGGCCGGGCGTTGAAGAAGGTGGATATGCTGAAGCTCGCCGTCGAGGCCGCTCACGAATACGGCCTGAAGCTCTACGGCTGGATGCGTTTCAATAGTTACAGCGGCAACGTGCAGAGCGATTTTTACAGGAATCACCCGGAACTGCATGAGGAATGGGATCCCGGTCGCCCCACAAACAAGCTCTGTCTTGCCCACCCTGAAGTTCGCAAACACAAGATAGATATCCTCGTCGAGGCTGCGAGCTATGGACTGGACGGCCTGAACCTTGGCCTTCTTCGCCACCCGCCCCCGATGCTTTATGGGCCCATCCTTGTGGAAGGATTCAAGAAGAAGCACGGCAAACCGCCTCCACCGCCACAGACAGAAGACCGCACTTGTTTCTCCAGCCTGCCTGATATGAGTGAAGACTGCCAGGAGTGGTACAGGTATCGCTCGACATTTATGACTCAATTTGGCCATGACCTTCGTGCTGCGCTCAACGAACGCGGAATGGAGCACGTGAAGATTTCTCTCTGGCTCCGGCCCAACCACTGCCTGTTCGATTCCATCGACCTGCCGCTCTGGCTGGATAAAGGTTTATGCGATGAGGTCGTAGTCGAGTCCTACAATCCCCACGAATGGAACGAAGAGGTCTACGGTGTCCGGCCCGAATGGAAGGAGATGGTGCAGTCGAAAGTCCCGCTCATTCGCAGCACGTTCGCGCTGGGCCTGGAGAAGGCAAAAGACATGGCCCTCAGCGAGGGCTACGACGGGTTGTGCACCTATGAATCAGACTGGTTCGTCCTGGACGATCGCTGGATCGATTTTTATAGATGCCTGAGGGAGTGACCAATGAGCATCCGAACCATCAGAACCTTCCCTTTCGAAACGGAACACCTTCTCGGCGAAATCCGATGCGACGTTCCCACTCCAACGATTGCATACAAGCCGGGCGTGATCTACCTGGCGCACAAAGGCGAACCGCGGCCACCGCACCAACCCGGATACGACCTGCTGCCTGAAGTGCCGCGCCAGGCGCTGCTTATGCCCGAGTGGCTGAAGACGGAAAATCGCAGCGACGGGATCTTCTGGAATCCCTGTCATGCACAGGCTGAATCGTTCCTCGAAGAAGACACAGTGGTATTCAAAGTGGATGCCGGCCAGACCCGCGACTGGGATCTGTCTCTGGAATTCCGATACACCCCCGGGCCGGACTGGATCGATTTTGAAATGCGACTGCTGCCGAACAAGCCGCACTTAGATTTCGATTTCTTCTTCGCGTCCTACATCGTGGAAGACATGGAAAGCACGTGGGTGCCGGGTCTCATTGATGGCGCCGAGGAGTGGCGGAAGCTGGACAATCGCAAGACCGAGCCCTGGGGCCGCATGTACGGCGTGCCGCGGGATGAAGACTATCGCCAGAAGATATTCGATGGCCGCTACAGCGGCGTCACAGAGAACAGTGGAGGAATCGAGGATTACTGTTACTCGAGACCGATCATCGTCTGCCACAAGGAGGAGACCGGCCTGGCCTGTGTCACCATCGTGGAGCCTGAAAAGAACCGAATCCTGTGCGGCCAGAAGCATCAGCACGAGACCGCCCACGATTTCACCTTCAGCGGCGACCTCGTGCCGGGAGAATTGTTCACCGGCAACGCAAGGCTTGTCGTGCGGAACATCGGTTCATTTCCTGGGGCGATTCAGGAGATCGACAGGATGTGGGATGATTTTCAAGAGGAGATGCGGAGTTAAGTTCGATCTACCGGGGCTGAATCTGTTCCCCTTCACGTATCGTGAGAGCTGGCTCCCAACATCCGCCCGGCCTTTCAATACCTCGAACATCCACCAGCGGAAGCGCTTGAGGATTCCAGCGGAGGACGGTCAAATCCGCACAGGTTCCAGTTTCGAGCGAGCCGGCCTCATCCTGAAGGCCGAGCACCTCGGCAGGGCGTGCCGTGGCCCTGGTGAACAGCTCTGCTTCCGGCATGCCCGCGGCCAGCAGCTTGGAGAGTGTGCGGGGCAAATCGTGTTGGGGCGCTGACCCGACGTGCCGGCGGTATTGGTCGGTGGAGATGGTGTCCGGGTAAAAGCCTTCGGCGATGGCCGCTTCGGCGATCTCAAAGCTGAAGGACTGCATCCCATGTCCGATGTCGAAGAGTACGCCCCGTTCCCGTGCTGCCCAGACTTCGTCCCTGATCCGGCCTTCCTTAACGAGCCCTTCTTCATGAAGAAAGCAATAGGTAACGACATCGCCGGAGCGCAGCCGTTCGATCTGGCGCGGGCTTACCAGCAAAGGCCGGTTCGTACGCTCGGCCGCAGCCAGGCCTCTCAAGAAGATTTCCTCCGGATCATTGTCGCCGCAGCAGACGGGCGCGGTATTCATGGCAATGCCCCAGACGGCGTCGCCGTTCTCCTCGATCGCACGCACGCACGCATCGACATCCACGTCGTTCATATCTTCGAAGCAACCTCCATCCTTTGACTCGCCGGACGCGGAAAGATTAAGAGCCATGACCACTCGCGTCTTTGATCCCCTGATGACCTTTTCGTGATAGCTCTCCCAATTGTTCGCCCCCGCATCGCCCTGTGACATCACTGTCGTGACTCCCCGAGGCAGGAATTCGATATCGGGATCAACGCCGAACTTTGAGCCCCCCCGTGCAGGATGGGCATGCAGATCGACGAGTCCCGGCAGCAATAGATCGTCAGGAAAATCCAATGTCCTGGAAGCCGAAGCATCGACATCCTGTCCGGCGGCCACGATCTGTCCATCTTTTACGCCAACCGCGCCCGGTCCATCCAGGCCAGCGACTGCGCAGAAAATCCGTCCGGCGCGTACGATCAGATCGAGTTCGTTTGTGTCAGACATAAGCGGGTTCCTCTATCGGACCATGTGGTGTCCCCGATCTCTGACTGGTGCGAATCGGAGTGAGCATTATCTTTCTTCGTCTTCGTCTGGTACACGAACTTTTTGAGGGGTCAATCCAACTCAATTCAGGCCACATGGAGCTCGCCCTTTGTATATAAACCAGGAAGAGGATCTTCCAGTCTCAGACCTGCCAGATCAGGGCAGTCTTACAGAGGCAGTTCCATGAAGAAAGAAAGTTGAGATTAAAGAAGTAGGATTAAGAGATTGAATGTAAGAAACCTGCACGCACATCGCGCAGAGGTCTGGTAAATATTTACGGAGGCAGGAAACATTGGAACCTTCGACCGGCTCAGTCCCTCTCAGCCAATCTGATGACCTGGAAAACTGGCTGCCGCAACTGAGGCAGGGCCATCCCCGGCTGTTCTTCAACTGCGAAACCTGGCCTGCTGTCAGAGCGCGGGCACTGGGCGTTGCAGCAGATGCGTGGGAAAGACTGATCGAGAAGGTGAAGGGCTATCCGGATGAACCGGAAGGCGATTCGGGCGGGCCGGCATTCGAAAGAGAACAGAAAATCGCGGGCCAGGCATTCATGATGCCGACTGTGAAGGGGTCCACCGAATGGGGCGTGCAGGCGATGGAGACGGCCTTCGTTTACCTGGTTTCCGGCGAGGCCCAATTTCTCGAAAAGGCCCGGCGAATGCTGGAGGTGAGCGTTGAGGTCTATCATCAGTGTTACCGGGACCGCAGGGTCGTGAACTGGTATTGCATGTCGAGAGTCTGCGCTATCGCGGCCTACGACTGGATCTGTAACGACCTCACCGGCGGGCAGCGCAGGGCCATCCTTGCGCCGTTGCTGCGCCATGTGGAAGACATTCAGCCGGCGCCGGACAAACCGGTTATTTTCGGAATTAATGACAGCGACCACAAGACCGGTTTTTATGGCGTGAAGAACATCCCCTGGTTTGCCGGGCTCGCGGGATACGGCGATGGGATCGAAGATGAACTGGCTGGCCGCCTACTGCAGACCGGATACGAACACTACAGCCAGATGCTGAACTTCCGTGAAGCCTGCGCTCTCGATGACGGCGGCCTCGCATCGACAACCACTGGTTACGCATTGGGCGCGTATTCGTGGGCTTCCTTCAATATCTTCCATACCTGGAAATCGGCGTTCGGAGAGGACCTCGCGCCGCACTGGCCGCACATGGCCCTGTTCCCGAACTGGATTCTGTGGAACTGGATTCCTGCAGACGAGCACCCGTTGGAGTTCGGCAGCGGCGATACCTATCACGGGGACAACCAACTGCGCACGTACGCTCTCTACGAGCACATGTCACAGATCATGCATTTCCATGGTCAGTCGCATCCCCGCTGCGCTGCGCTGGCCGCTCACATCCGGAACATCGTGCCGGAAAACCCAGGCCCGACGAGCTGGCCTGTCTACCCCTTCCTTTTGACGGAACTGGAGAACGCGCCGGCTCCGGAGCCACAGGATGATTCCCAGCCGGCAGCGCGCCATTTTGAAGGCATGGGGCAGATCATCATGCGGTCGGGCAACGGGCCGGACGCCACCCGATGCCTTTTCACTGTTGCCGGCCACGCGATCAATCACCGGCACTACGACGAGAACAATTTCATCATCTACAAGAAGGGGTTTCTCGCACTTGATACGGGCACGAGAGCCCAATCGACGGATTTTCAGCTCCGCCACTACTACGCGCAGACCGTGGCCCACAACTGCATTCTGATCCATATGCCTGGAGAGCCTCAGCCGTCTTACTGGGGGCCGGCATACGAAGGACCTGAAGGAAAAGAAAACTACGGCGGCATGATTCGCCGGGGACTCGGAGAACTGCTCGCCTTCGAGACCAACCCCCATTACACATACATCGCCAGCGACGGGACCGCCTGTTACAGCGAAGAAAAATGCGAGCTCGCACTTCGTCAGTTCGTCTTCATTCCTCCCGCCCATTTTGTGATTCTCGACCGTGTGACCTCTACCGATCCGAATTACAGGAAAACCTGGTTGCTACACACGCAGAACGAGCCCCAGGTGACGGCCAATACCTTTCACTGTGACGAAGGCGACGGACGCCTGTTCTGCCAGGCCCTGCTCCCGGAGCGCGCCGCGTTGACCCCCATCGGCGGCCCGGGCAAAGAATTCTGGGCCAACGGCAGAAACTGGGAACTGAACGAAGAGTTCAAAGTCGGTCAACAGGAGTTTCAGGAAAAGACCGGCAAAGCAATGCTGCTCGGCAACTGGCGCATGGAAGTCTCACCGGCCGAACCGAGCAGGGAGGACATCTTCCTGCACCTCATACAGGTGGGGGACAGCGGTCTGGCAAATATATCCAGTGCTGAAGCTTCAAGGAGTGATGAACGGGTAGCGGTAAGTTTCAGAGCAGGCGAACAGGATGTCAGCATCACTTTCAACATCACCGACCAGACCTCCGGTCGAATCGCAATTAGAGGTACACCTGTGGAGCTCGGCCAGGAACTCGCAACGGGCGTCATGCCACAAAGTGGCCTGGATTGAGATCTGGTGTCGGATTGAGAGCATGGGAAAGGTCCATCCGGCGAGGGCTCGGCCGGGCAGATGCTCTCTGACCATGATGGCGGTCGTGTAGAGCCGTAACCCCGATACCGGATTTTTCATGGCCCTCATATGTTCGTCCTCGATGACCGATATCTTTCAATAGATTGGAATATCTGCAAAACTGACGGCGTCAGAGCCTCACTGAAACAGGAAATCCGAGCCCGTGCCAGACCCCGAAGCAGACGAACGAAAGCTTGTCGAACGTGTTGCCGAAGGGGATGAAGAGGCCTTTGAAGCGCTCGTTGATGCCCATGAAGGCAAGCTCCTCGGCTTCCTGACCAAGATGTCCGGCAGCCCGGATGTCGCCAGGGAAGTAGCCCAGGAAGCACTGGTAAAGGCCTTTTTCAAAGCGCACACATTCGATTTCCGTTGCTCTTTTTTTACATGGTTGTGTGAAATTGCGATTCGGAAGTTCCTCGACTTGCAGAAGAAACAGAAGAGGTGGCTGAGAAAGCACGCCATTTCCGACCTGCGCGAACAGTTTGACCAGCCTGGTAAAGCACTGGGACCGGTCGAAGAAGCGCAGAGCCGAGAGGCCGGAGATGTCGTGCGGGCAGCAATTGCCCAGCTCTCACCAAACCACCAGACTGTCCTGATGCTCAGAGAACTCCAGGGAGCCTCTTACGAGGAAATCGCCGCAGCCATGAATTGCTCTCTGGGCACCGTTGAATCCCGTTTATTCAGAGCCCGACAGAAACTCAAACAAGTCCTTGAACCCTTGATTGCCAGAGATGAACTGTGACCCTTGCCAGCGATTGATTTCCCGCGCCCTCGATGCGCGTCTGAGCTCCGATGAAGAGCAGGATCTCCAGTCGCACCTCGAAACCTGCGAAGCCTGTGAACGTGAATGGCGTGAACAGAATCGGATGCGACAGTTGATTCAGGGCCTGCCTGAAGTAGAAACGGAAGCCGTCCTTATCGACGTGATGGAACGCCTGAGGTCAAGTGATGCAAAGGCCCGGGAGGCTAAGCTCATTCTCTTCGAGGAGGTAGAACGTTTCGCCCGCTGGTTTGTACCTCTGGCAGCCATGCTGATGGTTGTCCTTTCTGGTTTCGTCCTTCGCGGCATGCATTCGAGATCGCAGAACATCACCGATGGAGAACTGGCCCAGGCGTACCTGGAGTCCGAGCTTGATTATAATTCTGAGACGGAAGCGGACGTTTGGGGGCTATCCTCCCTTGTCACCGAATCGGAGGAATCACCATGAAGGCATTCAGCTCGGGCAAATGGATCGTTGCCCTCCTTATGGTAAATCTCGGACTGGGCATCGTCATCGGCATCCTCGTCGATCAGCAGTTGTTATCGCCGGCCCAGGCCACTGAAGATTCTATGAAGCCCACCAGCGAGAGACCGCGTCCGGTTGGCAAGCATCATACTCCGCATGGAGGCATGGCTTCACCCAAACACAAAGAGATGATTCTGAAGAAGCTCACGAACGAGCTGCAACTCGATGACGCGCGGCTTGAATCTCTCAGCAGTTTGTTTGATAAACACCACAGTGCTGAGAGAGAATTCCATCGCCAGATGCGCCAGGAGATGATGCAGCAGCGGAAGACATTCATGACGGAGGTCGAGACTGTCCTGACCACTGAACAGACGCAACGGTTTCGAGAGATTCGCCTCAGAATTGACCACAGACGTAAGGAAATGATGCGCATGAAGCGCGGAGGCATGCACGGCGCTCGGCAAGGCCAGAGACCGGAACGAATGCCAAGACGGCCGGAATTGGAGGAATAGAGAATGTGCGGGCGCTTCGCGACCGCATTCGAACTCGTGGCGCGGGCGTTTAGCAACCGCTATTACCAGCCGCGGAGCGACTGGACCACAACGAACCTTTTACCCAACCACACAGGGGGATTCAGCTATGAAGCGTACTTTCGCCGTAATCTCAGCGATGGCATTAGCCGTCGCGATAACCTCGGTTTCCGCACAGGAACGTGATGACAAGAAGAAGGGCCGGGAAGGACATGAAGCCTTTAAGAAACTCCTCGAGGATCTCGAGAAGGAAGGCTACACCAAAGATCAGATCCGGGGGATCGTTCAAAAGTCGCAACGAGGCGAGGAGCTTTCTGAAAAAGAACAGGCCGTCGCCAAAAAAGTCCAGGACGCCCGCACCGCGGCCGGTTTTGGAAACCGGGGCGGCAACCGGGGAGGCCAGCAGGGAGGACGCCAGGACCCGCGTGAAATGATGCGTCGCATGATGCAGGCGCGTGCGCAGCAGCAGATGTTCGCGAAGGTCTCAATGAATCCGCTCGACGCGACCTATCACGACCTTGCCGAGACCTATTTCAAAGCCCAAAAATACGTCGAAGCGGTCGATTCACTGAAGATCATCATCGACAAGAGCCCGGACGCAGAAGCCAAGGGCGCCGCACGATTCAATTCCGCGCAGATATATCGCCAGGGGCTCAACTATTATTCGCACGCTGCAGAAGAGTATCTGCAGGTAGAAGGCAAACTTCGCGCCCGCTCTTTGAAGGAACTGCTCGACATGTTCCAGAACCAGGCCAAAGACCTGCAGCTCGCCATTGATACGCTCACCGAGCTCGCCAAGCAGACTCAAGACAAAGGCGATAAAGTCGATATCTTGCGTGCGCTGGCCTCGGCATACTCCCGTGCTGAGAAACCCGACGAAGCGGTCAACACCCTCAAATCAATCACACAGATTCTTACTTACGAGGAAGCAGTCGAGCTGAAAGACCACTACACCCTGGGCGATTCCGAAGAAGCGCTCCAGGGCCGTGGACGCCAGAGCTTCAATCCCATGATGATGATGCGCGGCCGGGGAGGCCATCCGGGAGGTGGATTCGGTCGCCCGGGAGGGGACCGCCGAGGTGGTCAGCCGGGTGGAGGTCAGCCGGGAGGAGGAGCTGAGCGCCCACAGTTGGAGAAATAAGAATCAATCCAATCGTTGCCCTCGAGGGTTGATTTAAGAAGGGACGACCGAATGGTCGTCCCTTTTTTTGTCTGGCGAGGTAATTGCCAGAGACAGACACGATAGGAAAGCAGGGGCGTTTTAACTTAACAAACCTGGGCCAGCCTTTTCACTTCAAGCACCGACCTCAACAACACAATTCCCGCCCGTCCCGCCGAGAACCCTGATCTCGCACAGAGCCTTCACCTTGCCTCCGGCACCTACAAACCACTCGAGATCGCGGCTTCCGGTAACGCCGCCCAGATGACCGACGCTCTTGTGGCCAATGTTGGACAGCAGCTCCACACCTTCAGCCGGGCGAAACTCCACTTTCACTGGCCTGAGTCTTCGCAGACCGCGGCCTTTGTTTGTCACGTGGGTCGGCAATTCTCCCCGATTGGCCACGCGGGCCCGGATGCGCCACACATCATCACCGACCTTTTCCGCAGCGACTTCTTCCAGCACGACCTGCGGATGCATCTCCGCGTGCTCGAGGGTGAACTTGTACGTGTCCCTGCTGATCTTTGACAGCGCCTTGAGAGTTGGATTGATCTGGTGAGGGAAGATGAAGCCGCCGACCTCGACCTGCCCAAGCTGCGGATGCTTGAATCGCTTCCAGGGCTCGAACAGCGGCTCTCGTCTCTTCTGCCGATCCCACCATTTCATGACCTTGCGCAAGTGCTGCTCCTGTTCCTCCTCGGTTTCGGTCGCAAAACGAATGTCTGTGCTGATACCCGCGCTGTCCCAGATCTGTCCGAGCTCGAATTCGAAGACAAAGAGCCCAAGGTGGTGATAGCCGAAATTATGGAAGTGGCCCCGCAGGTTGCAGTCGCGGTCCCGCTTATTCCGATACTTGACGACCGGCACGATGGGGAAACCCGTATGTTTTTCACCAATGCGTGCGATGTCATCCATCATGCGATCGTCGCCCGCATCAAGGTCGCTCAGCGAACCCGTTGATGGCGGACGCAACACCGCGGCCGGGCCAGTGTGATAACCGAGCACGCCATAGATGTTCGGACGGCTGTGGATGAACTCGCCAAGCGCGTGCATCTCCGGCTCGCTGAAAGGAAAGTCACCCGCGCCCCCCTGTTCCGGCTCGGGACGCCAGTCGTAAGACCAGTTTCGATTCCAGTCGAATGAGCGGCCTTCAATCTTCAAGTTATCCGTTCCGTCCCAAACGTGAATCACGCCCTCCGGAAACACTCGATAAAACGGCCCTTTCGATTTTGAGCGACGGCGAATCATCAGCCGCGAATCTTTCGGATCTTTCACAAACTGCCCATCCGGGTGCCTCTGCCGCATGGAGAGTAGAACGCCGTCGCCATTGACATCCTCCTGGTAGAGCGTGTTCGGCTCGCGCTCAGAGCGGTCCGTCCGGCTGCGCAGTTTGCCGAATGTGGCCGCGCAGTAATGCGCGCCATCCGGATTCAGTCGCGGCACCATATAGAAGGCGACTCGCTTCAGCAGATCTGATTTCGGGGCATCTGCCAGTAGTTGCTGCGCCGTATAAAGGGCCGCATGCGTGCCCGCCAATTCTCCCGCGTGGATGTTTCCCTGTATCAGATACGCCGGCTTATCTTCGGCCGCGCCCGTGCTGAAATCCGTGATCGTCAAGAGTGAAACGTCTCGGTCTTCACGTGATTTTCCAAGCGAGCTCAGTTGGCAGAGATCGGGGCGTGCGGCAGGGAGCTTTTTGAGAAAGTCGGCGAACTCTTCGTGTGTGAAAAATTTCTTGAACGGCAGGTTTGGTAGCTTTTTCTTAGCCATTGTGTTGAAGAGCGAGTTTCGGAGCGTCAGCAGAGCAGGGCATATCCGACTCGCACTATCGACGCAAATCCAGTCTGTAGCTCAGTCGCTCCGCGACCGCTCAACTTGTCGCGAGCAACAGGATCACATTAAGCCAGCTCCACCTTCCCCGCACTGTCGCCGAAGCTCTCAATAGAAACGCCCATCCTTTCCTGCATCAAGACGTAGAGATTGCAGAAGGGAGTGTCTGTCTCTGTCACGATGTGCCTGCCGGAATCGATAATCCCATCTGCCTTTCCGGCAAGGTCCCGAAAACCAACAACATCCCTCGAGCATAGTCTCTGTCTCTTTCAGAACCAGCGACCAGACAGAACCGGCATTCATTACTCATTACTCATTACTCATTACTCATTACTCATTACTCATTACTCATTACTCATTCGCCTGTTTGACATGCCTTCGCGCCGTCGTTTCAATCGCTTGGGCATTACATCACAGACAACAATTGGAGCGACAAAATGAGCATCGTAGAAATCACCCCCGGCACCACCCGCATCGGCTGGATCGGAACGGGCGTCATGGGACGCAGGATGTGTGAGCACTGCATGAACGCCGGATTCAGCGCAACGGTTTTTAACCGCACGGTCTCGAAGACCGACGCGCTTAAAGAGAAGGGCGCCACCGTCGCATCATCGCCGAGAGAGGTCGCAGAGAATTCCGACGTTGTATTCACGATTGTCGGTTTCCCGTCAGATGTCCGCGAAGTCACCTTCGGCGAATCTGGAGCGCTGGCCGGTATGAAAGAGCGAGGGATCATCGTCGATATGACGACCAGCGAGCCATCGCTGGCGAAGGAGATCTATGAGGCGGCCCAAAGCAAAGGCGTGCACTCCATCGACGCTCCCGTATCCGGCGGCGATGTCGGCGCCAAAGAAGCCCGCCTCTCCATCATGATCGGCGGCGATGAAGAGGCCGTGCAGGCAGCAAATCCGTTCTTCGAAGCCATGGGCAAGAACATCGTCCACCTCGGCCCGGCCGGAGCTGGCCAGCACACAAAAATGGTGAACCAGATCCTCATCGCTTCCAACATGATCGGAGTCGTTGAAGGCCTCCTTTATGGTCACAAGGCCGGATTGGATTTGGAGACCGTCATTGCCGCAGTCGGCGCCGGAGCAGCCGGTTCATGGTCAATAAACAACCTCGGCCCCCGTATCGTGAACCGTAATTTTGACCCTGGCTTTTTTGTCGAGCACTTCATCAAAGACATGGGCATCGCTCTCGACGAAGCCAAGCGAATGGACCTCTGCCTGCCCGGACTCGCCCTCGCCCACCAACTTTACCTGGCCGTTCAGGCCCAGGGCAACGGCCGACTCGGCACACATGCCCTGGCTCTGGCACTGGAGACGATGAACGGAATAGAGAGGTGATTCGCCGCCCGCTATCACGCATTAAGGATCGCATCAACCGCAGCCGTCGCCGGCTGAAACGAATCCAGTATCGCGGCAACACCCTCATCGGGTATCTCGATGCCGTAGCGATTCACCCAGACACTCCTGATCCCAAAGGAAGTAGCGCCGACGATGTCTGATTCCCAGGAGTCGCCGACCATCACCGTCTCCTCTGGTCTCGAGGCGAGTCGCTCCATCGCAATCTGAAAGATCTCCGGCTCGGGCTTTTTTGCTCCCGCCTCCTCAGAAATAGTAACCGATTCAAAGAATTGGCCTATTTCAAGGTCCTTAATCTTCGGCAATTGATGCTCCACCAGGTTGTTCGAAAGGATGCCTAATTTGACCTGACCGCTGAGCGCTTCCAGGACTTCCACGCTGCCCGGCACCGTGCGCCGACTTTTCTGATAAGACCCTGTATAACGTTCAGTCGCAACCGAAAGCTCCTTTTCGCTGACCTCATGATCAAATTCACCGAAAAAGCCTGTCAGCCTCTCCACGCGGGCCTCTTCCGAATTGACCTCACCCGTCAATACTCGTTTATGGACCAGCTCGAGCCAGTAATGATAGGTCTGTTCCAGTTTTTCGTCCGAGACGCCATCAAGGCACAGCATCAGATCCCTCATCGCTCTCAGGCCGGCCATACAACTGTGCCGATGGTCAAATAAAGTGTCGTCCAGGTCAAAAAGAACCGTCGTAACTGGTCGTTCGCTCATTCCTTTCAGCTCACCTCACCTTTAGTGATTGTCATGAACGCCTCCTCGAGGTTTACATCCACCTCGCGGCACCACAAGACTGGTATTTCTTTGATAACTAATTCCCTAACCAATTCAGATAAATCATCTGCTTTTCCGCCGAATTCAAAGCTTATCCGCTTATCCCGACAGTCAATATTCATCACTCTCGGAAAAGCTCTCACAATGGAATAAGCAAGGTCTTCGTGATCCAAGACCTCTATCTCGATCTTCCACTGGTCTCGAACCCGATTGAGGATCTCCTGGATAGGCCCCTCCGCGATAAGTTCCCCACGCTCGATGATGAGTACTCGAGTGCACAGATCTGCCAGTTCAGAGAGGATGTGCGAGGAAATAAGAATCGTCTTACCCATCTTCTGTAATTCACTCAGCAGTTCTTTTATTTCCACACGGGCCCTCGGATCGAGGCCGGAGGCCGGCTCATCCAGAATCAATACCGGGGGGTTGTGCACCAGCGTCCGAGCCAGCGCGAGCCGCTGTTTCATTCCCCTGGAAAGGAGATTCACGTCCGTATCCCTTTTGCCATCGAGCTCCAACAGAGCCAGCACATCATCAATAATAACTTTCCTCTTACTTCTCTTGATGTTGTACGCAGTGGCAAAGAAATCCAGGTATTCCCAAACCTGCATTCCATCATAAACTCCAAACGAATCCGGCATGAATCCAATTGATTTTCTTACCTCGACCGGGTGCTTTATCACGTCATGTCCATTGACTTTGGCTTTGCCCCTCGTCGGCTTCAATAGAGTAGAAAGGAACCGCATCGTCGTCGTTTTACCTGCGCCGTTAGGGCCAATAAAACCACAGATATCACCTTCCTCAACTTTCAGGCTTAAATCCTGGACAGCCACAAACCCATCATAGCTCTTGCGGAATTCCTTTATCTCTATCATCGGTTCTGCGGCCCCCTTACAAAAAATATTGTCTGCTCGCTTTCCGGGACGATTCTTTCCCCATTCACCAACACGGGCAAAAACGGCCCATCGTAGACCCGCGTCTCAGCACTCGTGCCAAAAGCGCCTGGACCGGGAAACGTCCCCGGTTTGGGCTTGGACTGTTCGAAAGCCTCGCGAATCCTGGCACGCACCGGAAGGATACCTGTTCCAATAACAGTGCGTCTCGAGCGTGCGCCTATTTTCAGGTTGCTGATCACGCCCGCTCCCTGACCATCAATATTCAGCTTCTCCGTTTTGGCTTGATACAGAATATCAGGATTTGAATACTCATCCTGAATACCAGCCTTGAGCTCTAGCGCGCTGAAAGCAAAGTCCGACCCTTCTACTTCTACCTGATAAGCTCGCGTATATGCAGAAAAGATTGACATGTAAGAAATGATTTCAACCACTTCAGAATCTGGCGCGATGTGAACGACACTCCTCAACTGCATCCGAACGTCTTCTCCCGAAAGCGAATCGTATCGATAGGATCCAAAAGTAAAAACGACTGCCAGGACAGGGCACAGACACCATGCATATATAGTACGTCTCAACAATTTGAATAACGCGTAGTTCGCGGGCACTAGCAGAAAGACGTAAATTCCAAGGAACCAACCGATCGTACCTCTCTGCGGGATATTCAGCCGCTGATGCGCCCGGAAAGCACTCTCAATATTCTTATTGTGCCCCGTTCCCGGCTCTTTCCTGCACAGGAGGCCGGAGGGCGCAAGCAGTGAAGCCCACAGCTCACGATTGGTCCTTGCGCTCCTTCCCAATTTTCCGTCAAAGGAAAAGGGGCTCTTGGCGGGTCTCGATCACGGTAAGTGGCTTTAAGAAAGGGTATTGCCACATGTGTGTAGGATTCTTAGTCGAAAATGGTCGAAATTTCTCAGTCCATAGGAGAGGCGCTTTATCAGCTTGGTCTTGTAGTTTAGCCCCTCCGCGACCCCGTTGGTTATCCGCAGTCTGAAGAATGCCAGGATCTCCTTTTTCCACGTTTTAACGGTTTTGATGAAGCTAGAGAGGTGTTTCGAACCTAAGTATGTGGCTCGACGTAGCCATTTATTGAGTTCCTCTTTTGCCTCTTCAAGGTCTTTGATCGAATAGAGACTCCTCATGTCTTCCTTTAATTCGTAGAGCTGCTTCAACTCACCATCAATGCCGAGGGCTTCTTGCAGTTCTTTGCCACCTCCGTCCCTACTCAACTGGTTCTCTTTTGCTCGCAGGAGAACATGTCGAAGCACTTTTTTGCATCGGTGCTTTTCTTCTTCATCGGAGATCTTTCGTTGGACTTCCCGGCGGCGATCCTCAACCGCATCGTTCATCTGTTGGATGACATGAAAGCGGTCCACGACCACCGTCATTGACGGAAATACTGCTCTAACGGCATCCTTGTACTTCGGCCACATATCGGTACAAACTCCTTGCAACTCATTAAACAGATCTTCCTTGTGTTCTTTCAGATAGGTGATGAGCGTTTCCTTCAAACGATCCGGAAGGACGTCAATCACTTCATGGGTATCCAAGTCGTAAAGCAGGAGAAGGTAACGACGATGTCCCTTCTCTTTGGAGATCTCGTCGATGCCCAGATGCTTTACAGGCGCTACCTGACGCCTGTTGTCGGCTTTTTCAAGTTCTCGGTAATAAACATCCTGAAAAGTGCGACTGGATTCGTCATGCCATTCTGCAACGTTCTTAGGCGCCGCGTTTCTACTCATGGTCATCAATCGCTCCACGAACGAATCCGTGAAGTAATGACAGTCTCCAAGAAACTTGGGACGGCGATTGAACATCGCTCCACACTCGGAACACTCCATCTCTACCGAATCCAGATACAGCAAAGTCTTGTACTCCATGCAATCGAGATGACGAACTGGACTCTTTCGTGCCTCAGACTTTCTCAGGAAAGCATCACCTCCACAGGATCTGCAAAGGCAGGATGCTTCACGCCATTCAAGATGCACACGGAGAGTCTTAGATTCAGAATCCAGTTCAAACTCAGTCACCTGCAGTTCGTCAATTCCTAACAGTTGTTCAACAAATAATGTATTCATAGAAACCTCCCGTTCGCGGGTTCGAAAATCTGTGTTTCGACTGTCAAAAATACAACGACACTGCTATATCGCCGGAAACGTAAGACCGCAGCGTTCTCAATCCACCATGAACCGGAAAAGGCAAGCATGGAAACGGTACCCATTCCATATGGCATTTCGTAAATCATTGGCCGATCCCCAATGCCTGGCACATTTAGTAGAAGCGTGCCTCCCCTCGGTTCACCAGTGCAAATGACCGAGCTGCCCACGTCAAGCACGGTGGGCGATTCAATCGGCAAAATTTCCTTCACAGAGCCTATGCCATGGCTCCAATCTTTACCTGAATAAAATATGAGAGTCCCACCCGTCTGAACGAACTGCAACAAAGCGTGTAACTGTGCCGGCGCCAGGTCCGCCATCTTTCCATCCGCCCAGACGACGCAGTCAACAGACGTATAACCAACCCAACGGAACGGCAGATCGCCGACTCGGGTCGCGCATTCTCTCCAGCCGACTTTAATCGCCTCCGGCACAATGGTCTCCCGCTGAACCTGTTTGCCTCCAAATGTTATGTACTCAGCCCTTTCTTCGTCAGAGTATCTATATTCTCTGCCTAATAGAATAGGGACGCCGCTTTTATTGACCTCGAGAACCTGGACCTCTCCGTCAGTAAGAGTTCGAATTTCCTCCACCACCTTCATCATCGGCGCCAGCCCGGAACGGATCTGTAACTCGAGCTTGGTCTTTTTCCGGCTGAATGCATCCTTTGACTGTCCGCTAAGCGCTCTGGCGTAACACTCAAAACGTTTAGACGTCTCCGCCGGAACTGACAGGTCAAACCCATGGCGGGTTCCATAAAGGGCAACCTGTCGATGCTCGAGCACCGGGCTTTTCAGAGCCACCTGGCCTTGGTATGACCTCTCTGTTGGATTGCTCACCTCAAATGAAACAGGAAACCATGCTCCACGTCTCGCCAGACTCTGACCGATGCCATAGCCCAGACGAATATCTGATATCTCTACTTTCCGGGGAGCTTTCTCTGTTTGCTGTAATTCCTCGCAGGTACATTCAGCCAAGCCCCATAAAAGGACAAGTACAGCCCACAGTAAATAGCTTGACGGATTTAGCCCCGGAGGGGCGGAAGCATGTAGCCTGGGGCGAAAGCCCCAGGACTCGAAAGCCTCGGCAAATCCAGCCCCGGAGGGGCGAAAGCAGATTCCGCAGAAAGGCCACTTTCGCCCCTCCGGGGCTGGATTCTGTTCCTGATCTTCATCCCCGGGCTGGCGACCGGGGCTACAGAAATCCGTCCGGCTATTTCCATTTCGAGGTACTAGAGCGCCCATGATTCACATCATTTTTCACTTGGATTTCCTGACAACGCCATCGAGTATATGGCTGGTCCCCCTGTGACACCAAGACCAAACGGAATATTACAACCGCTTGGCCATACGCAAGATTGCGGCCGCAATGGCGGCCAACAGACACCAGGCAGGGATGAGCGCCGAACGTGCAATGTTGAAGTACCCTGCTTTCCTGGCAAGCCCATCACCGACCTGTTGATTCATGCCTTGTGTTTCATCCTGATATTTCTTCATGTCCTGAACTATTAATGAATGGCTCAATCGCTGAGCATTCTTGATAGAACCACTGACAAGCCTGGTGGACCTTAGCTCATCACTGCAGAAGAAGCCCTTCGTTTTCAACAGCTCAATGGATTTCTCGAACTTCGCCTGTTGGTCCCATGCTGTCTTAAATGCGTTCGAGAAGCTTTTCCCAACTTTCATTGCATCAGGATCAGCCGAATGGCATAGCGCACAGTTTGAGTCAAACCAGGTGTAATCAGGCTTCTCTACCTCGTGGTAGTTATGGCACGTGGAACACGAGAGCAGGTCGAAATAGTTTTCGTCAAATTTGTCAAAGTGCGGGCTTCTCTCGTACGACTTGCGTTCTACTTCGTGGCATCGTCCACAGAATTGCACGTGGTCTGCAGGCTTGCCTACGAAGTCGTCTTCTTCTCTGTGGGCCTCCTTCTTTACGTCCACATCCGCATTTCCGCCGTGGCAATCATGACAACTTGTTCCAGCTTGTTGATGAACACTCCCCTTGTAGATTTTGTATTCAACCTTGTGACAACGTTCACATTGGGTTCGTATTACTGGCCTCTCAGCAGAGACGATCTTTACCGTTGCAGCGCAGAAAATAAGAATAAAGAACCTAGTCTTCAATTTCTTCAACCAGAGGGGTTTCGCCGATGAACATTGGGATGCCTTCCATGCTGAATCTGATTTTCTTCCCGAAGTAGGTTCTCTCTCTGCCGGACAGATGCCCGAGGATTCCCAGAAAAAGGGTCACGGCAAGAAGCAATGCTGCAATCGAAAGGTATTTCTTGCGATCTGCTGGCCTTTTAGACTTGTTTCGATCAACAAAAGGTAATAAGGCAAGTAAGGCCGGCACAATCAATCCAACGAGAGCACAAACCCAAGCTGGAAAGTATTTAGTCAACTGGTGAAGCGGCAGAAAATACCATTCCGGCTTGAGTAACTCTGGCACTGTTGTCGGGTCGGCGCGGTCGTCCAGAGGTATCGGAAATAATATAGCGCCGGAAAGAATTACCAGGATCGTAATTGAGAAAACGATTGTCCCCCTTCCAACCTGGACTCTGAAATCATGGGTCGCGTTTTCACCTTCTCCTTCCTCACCTCTCCCCACCATGCCTGCAAGAATTGCCCTGCCGGCGGCAACCGCCATCAGAGCCATCGGAAGAAACAGAATATGTAAGACCAGGAAACGCGTGATTGTTTCATTTGAGACCGTCTTTCCGCCTCGCATGAGATAACAGGCCCATTCCCCCGGAATCCACAGGCTGCGGGCGATTTCAGTCGAGATCATCGTTGCATGATAGGCATGCTGATCCCACGGGAGCACTCTTCCTGTAAAAGTGAAACCTAGAACGACCCCAAAGATTCCGATTAGCATCATCCATGCAAAGTCGCCTGGAAATCTGTAGTTTGCCCACAGAAAATCCCTGGCAATCGCCAGGCCAAGTACGAACACCAACACGCCAGTTGCCCACCGGTGTACTTGTATCGCCAGCCATCCGAAGCGAACGTTATCAGCAATATAAGAAATGCTCTCGTAAGCTTGTTTGGCTGTTGGCCTGTAATAAACAAGCACAATAATTCCGCTGAGCACGAGCAGAAGCAAAGCCGCTGAACCTGCCCAGGCCAACGTATATTTCCACCCCAGCCTGGCAGTGATATATTGTTTAAAACCACCTTTGATGTAAGAACCGACGCGGCCGGCAACTCCTTCTCCCAGTCTTGAATCAATTGCCTTAGCCAGTTTGCTGGTCACTGGGGCACCTATCCAATTTCAACAATCATACGTCCGCCAATTTCCTTCACTGGTACTTTTTGCAGGGGCGCAGCATCAGGGCCCTTAACCTTCTCCCCCTGCGGATTAAATATTGCGCCGTGACAGGCACAATAAATATCCGATGTTTCCTCCCTCCACTTCACTGGACAGCTCAGATGTGTGCATATCGCAGAAAAAGCATTCAGTTCGCCTTCCTTTTTAAAGATCAATATTGGACCGGACTCCAGAGAGTAGACATCCCCTTCACCGTCTTTCAGGTCCTCACTTGGAGCAACGTCCACTGAGCCGCCCCCTCTAACTCGCGATGGAGGCCATACTGCTGCGAACCCACCGACCAGCAAGGCGACCACAGGCCCTATGACTGGCAATGTGAGAGCAATGCTGAAAAGGCGACGTGAGATGATGCTTTCCTCAGACTTGAATTATTCGATCATGCCTTCTATCGGGCTGCTGGCGGATGCATACAATTTACGAGGAATTCTGCCTGCCAGATATGCGGCTCTGCCCGCCTCGACAGCGCTCTTCATGGCTGAGGCCATCAGCTTCGGATCTTTCGCACATGCGATAGCTGTGTTCATTAGCACACCGTCCGCGCCCAACTCCATAACCCGTGCAGCGTCAGAAGCAGTGCCAACTCCAGCATCTACAATCAGCGGAACCGTGATCGCTTCTCTAAGAATCTGAATTGTATACGGATTGCATATACCCAGGCCGCTTCCTATCGGTGCCGCCAGCGGCATGACGGCTGCGGCTCCCGCATCCTCAAGTTGCTTGGCGATGACAACATCGTCACTGGTGTAAGGCAATACGGTAAACCCGTCAGCGACCAACTGCTTCGTAGCCTCGAGTAATCCGACAACGTCCGGGAAAAGTGTCTTCTCGTCCCCAATTACCTCAAGCTTTACTAACGCACCCAGACCCATCTCTCTCGCGAGCCGGCAGGTCAGGACCGCGTCTTCCACATTGTAACAGCCGGCAGTATTGGGAAGTAAATCGATCTTTTCGGTGTCAATATAATCCAGGATGGACTCCTGCGAACGGTCGCTGATATTCTCTCGCCGAACGGCAATCGTCACCATCTCAGTTCCTGTCAGCGTATGACATTCTTTCATGACCTGGAAATTCGGATATTTGCCGGTACCGACAATCAGCTTTGATGTATATTCCTTGCCCGCAATGATTAATGGCTTATCAACGTTCATGTCTACTCCTGAACTCTCGAAACAGAATAATAATATCAGCCTCCGCTGACCGGTCGGACAATTTCTACTTTATCGCCGTCAACTACGATTGTTGAGTCGTAATTGCTCTTTAGAATGACCTCCCGATTGATGGCAACGGCACGGTAAGCAGCATCTACCTCCAGCCGAACAAACAGTTCGGTGACAGTCAGTTCACCCTCCAACTCCATAATCTGACCGTTAACGTGGATTTTCACCTTTTACAGCCTCCTGAGGAGTTGAATCCTAGACCCAGCACCACTGAACGTCAACCAGATGAGCGGTGACAGACTTCTGTTAAACTACTTGCTTCAAATACCTTACCCCTGTAGATTTCCATATCACTCATCCCGATATTTCACCGCAAAAATGGCTAGCCTCAGAAAAACCTACCTCACAGTCCAGAATGAAAACTTCCCCGATGAACTGACCATCACTCTCGGGGAACAGAAACTCATCTACAGAAAACGCACCTGGACAATCACCGATCCGGAAACTTCTGAATCCGTCACACAGGGCCTTCGTTATGGCGAAAACCCCGGACAGGAAGCGGCGCTCTTTGAACTAGTAAACGGAAACCTGATTCTGGGGGACTGCAAATTCATCGAACCCGGCCACGGTCTTGTAAGCAATCTGTCGGAAGAGGATTTTCATCAATTTGGCAAACATCCGGGGAAAATCAATCTTACCGATATTGATGCGGCCATAAATATCCTCAAGTATCTCACGGACCAGCCCGCCGCCGTTATTATTAAACACAACAATCCATCCGGAGCTGCACACGGTACGACTATAGAAGAAGCATTTGAAAAGGCATATTTCGCAGACCGCCTGGCAGCGATGGGCGGCTGCGTGGCTCTTAATGAAACAGTAGACAGAGAACTGGCCCAAGAGATCAACAGCCAATACTTCGAAGTCGTTGCGGCCCCCGATTACGCCACCGGCGCTGTAGATATATTGAAGCAACGCAAAAACCTCCGAATCGTTGAGATAAAAGACCTTGCTGCACTGTCGAATTTTGCGGCCAGGCGTTTCCTGGACTTCAAAAGCCTTCAGGACGGAGGAATTATCGTTCAGCAATCTCCAGTAAACAGCGTCAAATCTCAGTTAGACCTCACTATTGCTGCAACAACCAGAAAAGGTGTCGAATACAAAATAGAGAGGGAACCAACTGAGCATGAATGGCGTGATATGCTGTTTGGCTGGAGCGTGGAGCAGGGCGTAACATCAAATTCAGTCCTTTACGTGAAAAATCAATGCACCGTCGCTGTCGGCACGGGAGAACAGGACAGGGTCGGTGTGGCCAAGATAGCTCGCGACAAAGCCTACGAAAAACATGCTGACGCACTATGTTACCGTAAGCATGGGATCCCACTCTTTCAGTTGGAATTAGAAATAGCGGACGGAAAATTCTCGTCAGCCGATTCAGATGAAATAAAAGAGACGACTCGGTCGCAAAATGGAGGGCTGACAGGATCGGCCATGATCTCGGACGCATTCTTTCCTTTCCGAGACGGTGTAGATGTCGGGATTAACGAAGGCATCTCAGCCATTTGCCAGCCTGGCGGCTCTCTGAATGATTCTGAATCTATTCAGGCATGTAATGAGGCAAACCCAAAAGTAACCATGGCTTACACCGGCCAACGCGCATTCAAACACTGACTGTTCATATGTCTGAAATTCCTCGACCCCAATATAATGTTAAATCATTCCTCTGGGGCCTTCGGCACCTTCGATTAGAAGGCCGGTTGTTGAAGATGAATTACGAGGAGCTTTGCGCGGCAGGTTATCGAATAGAGACGTTTCTGTCTTGCCCTATCTGGTATGTCAGGAACATTGGCATCAAATTAATCGGTGCACATTCTCTGAAGGAATACGAGGGTTGTCTTAAAACGAAATGTTTGGATCTGAGAGAAGCCCCAATTATCAGACGCAATGCGCACCGAAGCCTGCGCAACCCAAGCTTCCAATTGGACACAGACTTTCTGATCGGTTGCCTCGACGATCCATATTGGGAAGCTCGAGCGGAGGCCCTGCAGACATTGTCGGAGATTTCCGAACCATCACACGACCTAACAGCCAAACTTATTGAAAGCCTCATGAATGTTAAAACAGGCTCTCTTCGTGAGCAGAATTTTGAAGTCCTGATGCATTACGTTGCTGCCCTGGGAACAGTAGGAACTCCGCCGCGCGCGCTTGAAGGACTGTCAGTACTAGCACTTCATCCTAATTGGCTGGTCCGGGCACAGTCAGCGATCGCGTTAAATCATTTGTCCCACAGATACCCGGAGCAGGTAGACGAATCAAGGATCATTGTTGAAGCCATTGAACCTCATTCCCACGGCATGCAACCTGTCTTCCCATTGAAAAAGATCCTCGCACAGGTGGCACAATCAGCAGAACATTCATCCAGCCCAAGCCTGCCCTTTATTGATCCTGCGCGCGGATGGCAACTTTGAATTACAGGTATAGACCCCTTGCTTTCTCTTATTCGCAACCACACTCTCAACCTTTGGTTTGATACATCGCAAGGAGTCATATTCCGCATCAGTTCGGCATTAGTCCTTGCAGCGGCGATAACCATCATTCTCCTGCCCGTGTTTGTCAGGCTCCTCAAGGCTAAAGGCCTGATTGAGCCTGTAAGAGACTTTCAAGGCTTAAATCCGTCCAGTAAGCAAGGTACTCCAATTATGGGTGGCCTGGCAGTGCTGGCGGGGGCCTTGATGCCGTTATTCTTCCTGGTAAGGCTCGAGGTGCAGTCTGTTCAGGCGATCTTAATCAGCACGCTGTTCTTTGGTGGCATTGGATTCCTTGATGATTTACTTAAGGCCAAGAGCGCCCGCAAGGGAGCCGGCCTGTCACAAGTACAGAAGTACTTCTTCCAGGTTGTTGGCTCGCTTGTTATTCTATTCCTTATCGGGCGAATACATTCTTCTCAAGGAGCTGTTGGGGCCCCCTATGTGATTCCATTCATGCAGGCTCCATTGCTCCTCACTAAAACCACGTGGTTCGCTGTTGGATTGGTGCTCATTGTTTTCTTCACAAACTCAACAAACATCACAGATGGAATGGACGGCCTGCTGGCCTTTCCTGCTGCGGTGTTGGCCATCACACTGGCTGTTGCTTCGCTCTTCCATGCCCAACCCTCGAATCCGGAGGTCAGCATTGTTCTGGCAGCCCTCGCCGGGGCTTTCTTAGGTTTCTTGTGGTACAATTCATATCCAGCCTCGGTATTTCTTGGCGATACTGGGTCCCTGATGATTGGCGCAAGCCTGTCGGCCGCGGCTTTGGTCCTGAGATTGGAAGCCATCCTCTTAATTGGTGGTTTCTTGTTCGTTGCTCAAGGCATGTCGAGCCTCATTCAGTCCTACTTTGGAGTAGCGCTTCTCGGCAGGCGCATTTTTTTCCGTGCGCCTTTGCACCACACATTTCAATTCTCTGGGGTCAGCGAAAACAAAATAGTCATCCGGGCCTGGTTGTTAAGCCTGCTATTCGCAATCCTGGCCATCTGTTCCATACTGATACACTTCGATTAGGCCTTGTCTCTCCTGCTATCCCTGCTCACCATCGGCATCTTGGCCGAAGAGATTCTGTCGCCGGCGCAAGTTGAGGTCGTGGGACCAATGAGCATCCGTGACTCCAGTGGGAATATATTTCAATACGCAGGCCTGGACCTCCCCTCCTGGATTCACCTTGAGCCAACCGATTTCAAGAGATTTACAGACTTGCATCGTGCGCTCATTGGTAAGAATCCTGTACGGATAAAACCCATTAAGATTAGAGGACAGAGCAAGAACTACAGCCATCAACCAGCAATAGTATTTCTGGATACTAAAGTATTGAATCTGCAGGTCGTAAGTCACGGACTGGCTGGCGCCAGGAAAGACGGTTACTATGCCCTCAAGAGTTTTTCCAAAAGCCTGGTAGATGCACAGATTGAAGCCGCCGAGTCCAAACTCGGCATATGGAGTGGAAAATACGGCCAATATCCGTTTGTCAAATCTCGAAAATCCGAAATCCTCCATTATCCTTACTGTCCCATACGCTATAAGATCTCGAAACAGAATTATACTGAGATTTATCCCCCGGTTGATCTCAAAGAATCTTCGCTGGTACCATGCAAAATATGTATGGCCGTTGAGCTAAATGAAGATGGGCCACTTGATCTGATTAGCATTGCAGGAAAATTTGCCGGTATCCCCGTCATCTTAGCGGCTGTTTTCTTCTGGGCCTATCTCCATTCCAGGCCGATTCCAGAAGGAAAACAACCTAAGAACAGAAGGCGCCGTAAGACGCACGCTTTTGAGCTGGACGCAGGGGAATATGTTGCTCTACTCAATTCGAGGTTGAGATCTTTCTATGCGCTCCGCGAAATGGAGTTCATCGCCGATGAATCCGTTCCTGACTCTCTCAAGCTCACAAAGGAATTCATGGATAAACTTCACTTGCTTCTTGTTGGCCTGTCCAAACAGCAATATGAAGGGAGTATTGTATCCCTGAAATTTCACACTACGGAAACAGAAGCAACAGCCAGAATAGTAGTCTCAAATCTTCAAGAACCGCCAGTTGGCTTTGACAAACTTCAAGAGTCTTGTCATTCGCTACGCCTCTCTCCAACAATGGAACTTTCATTTGTTCCAGATAAACATCAAACCGATGTTTAATTCAGAGCTGAATCCAGGTCGGAGAATATTTCAAAAATAGTATTCAGGCGAGTCATTTCGAAGAGCTGCTCCACCGGCTCCTGCAGATTGACTAGTCTCAACTTGCCTCCCTGTTTTGAGACAGACGTCCGGATGGCCGCCAATTTGCCCAGCATTGCGCTGGGCAGGTAGTTTACTTTTTCCAAATCGAGCACCAGGGTAGTTGGCTTCTGTTCTTCGATCACCCGCATCAACGCCTGGCCGGCGCTTCTAATATCATCCACATTCGTTATTCGAGGCCCATGGAATCTCGCGACTACCGTATCTGCGCGATTCTCGATCGAAAACAATTTACTTTCCATCACTCTATCTTATTACCCTCGCATCTGCCCAGACAGCGCGGTCTCCTATATGAAATCCCTTGCCATAATCTACATCCAGAACAATCTGTTCGATTCCACTTATTTTCACGTCAACACTTTGTGGAAGTGAAGATCCCGTTAAATCTCCACTTTCATATAGTACCTTCCCGTCCCCAAGAATTTTAAAGATGACATTGCCCTTTCCCTTTGCCTCGTCATCAATACCGATAACTCCTTTGAATGAACTATATGCTTTGCCCAGCTTATAAGTCAAGCGCGTTTTGGAGTGTACTCCCAGGCCTTTCTCGAACCTCTTGCCCCTCAGACTAATAGGAGTGCCACCGATGCTCTCGTCTCGCCTATAGTGTTTGATCACTGTAAAAAATGGAACCTCTTCAACTCTAAATGGCTCCAGATCGGAGAGATATACTACCCCGCCGTTATTAACGCTCAGCACGAAGAGCTTATCTTGCATGAGAGTGAACTTCCCATATCCCGTCTCAAGGGACACCGTTCTGTCATCAATTCCAAGTATTTTGCCCGTAATATGATCCCCATCTGTTGATCGTGCCGAGACAAGGATACCATCTTCCGGTTCGGATTTTCGCTGAGCAAGAACAAAGGCAAACCGCTTGATAGACTTCCTCGGCAAATCCAGGGTTCCCAGTTGCGACTTAACAACAACGGATGCTTCAGACATCGACAGGATCGTCACGCCTAAAGCATCCCCGTTCACAAGGAAAAGCCTGTCTTCTTCTGCAGAGACCAACTGCCTGCCCAGTTTTTCAGACTTGAGTGGCTGTGTAAATCCCCCACCGACAATGTCCTTACTCGCAATCCGGACCAATCCGTAACTAGCACTGTCTAAAGACACCGACTGTCCATCAAACTTTATGATAGATCCTCGCAGTATGTCGCCACCTTTAAGAAGCAGGACATCTGACTTCGCGCCTGCAGACGCCGTGCGAGGCCACTTGAACTTTAACACGTCCGCAAGTGTTATATCAGCATCTGTTTTCCCCAGTATTAGTCGGCCACCCTTAAAGCCAGACAGATTCGCTTTAAACTCGCCACCCTTGATCAGTTCTACGGAACACTCCGACGCCCACGAATCTACTCCAACAGTGCTCAAGAAAAGAAGAAACAACATCAATCATTCCCTCCTTCGCCAAGCAACTGGGAATAATCAGAAATATCTTTGAGCTGAATTCCGGACATCTTGCAGATCGTTTCGATCCCCTTCTTGAGAACCGCATCCTCAACAATATCCACAATGTACTCCTGGCCTTTGCGATCAGACAACATCCGCCTCAGGTACTGTCGTAGTTTATATCTCACATACTGCCTGGGTGCCTTCGTTTCCAGGCCGGAATAAAATGACTCAAACTGCGGATATTTCTTCTCCTCCTGATTATCAGACCAGGCAAGTTTCTCAAACAACTCCAGATGTTTGTCCATATTGCCGGAGACGTACTTAACGAATGGCTTCTGCGTCCAGGACTTCTCCCGGTCATACCTTTCTTTAGGTCCCGTCTGATCCTGTATTTCGATATCTGCCCGCAACCCGACTTCATGGATGGACCTCCCGGAAGGCAGGTAATATTTGGCAACTGTCAGCTTCAAAGCACTTGTGCCCCTGGTACTGTCAAGCGGCATAACCTGCTGAACGCTCCCCTTTCCATACGTGCGCACGCCGACGAGCTTGGCTCTTTTATGATCCTGCAACGCTCCTGAAACTATCTCAGAAGCGCTCGCGCTCTGACCATTAATGAGCACAACCAACGGATAGTCTCGTCTTGCATTCTTCCTTTGGCTGTCAGTGTCTTCGCCCTCTCCACTCCGCTGCACACGATACTCGCGGCGCGGCGCAACATCGGTGTTCCTGCCCTCGCTGTAAACAATCAACTTGTCGTCATCAAGGAATAAGCTCGCTATGCCTTGGGCCGCGTTGATCAGCCCCCCTGGATTGTTCCGAAGGTCCATAATCAAGCCCGGTATTGGAGCTTTCTGCTCAAGTTCATCAAGCCTATTTCTGAAGTCGCTGTCTGAATCATTTCCAAACGAAGTAAGCTTGATGTACCCAATCTTGCCTGGCAATCTTGTAGTATATACAGACGGAATACGAATGGTCTTACGAAGAACCTCAATCTCCAGGTCCTTTGGCGACGCATACCTACGGACTAGCAAAGTCACTTTCGTGCCGGGCTTGCCGCGAATCTTCTTCAAAATAGATTTACTATCTCCAACCGCATCCTTGCCCTCCTCAGCAAAACTTAGTATTTCATCATAGGATCGTATACCCGCTTCATACGCAGGACCAGTGTAAAACACTCTCTCGATGATAACCGTATCTCCCTGTTGCCTCAGGACCGCACCTATCCCAGCATAAGTTCCAGACATGCCCTCCTTAAAATCGCCCCACTGCTTTACCCCCAGGTAAGATGAAAATCGGTCCAACCCTCCAGCTATTCCTCTTGCTCCAGATTCAATAAGGTAGGCAGGATTTGTGAATTTAACATCCACGTAGTACTGCTCTACTTTCTGAATCATTTCATCCAGTAACGGTTGGCCTAACCTTCCATAATACCGGTCATCAGAAATCAAACTTTGGGTGAGCCTATGTTTCTCAAGTACCTGCTTAGCACGAATACCATCAGCACTTGGTTCATTTTCTATCAACTCCAGGATCTTGATGATTCGGCTTGGCAGCACTGTAAAGCTGTTCAGCTCGGCAAGCGCAAAGCCTGCCTTGATTCTTTCTTCAGGCACCTCTGAAAGCGCTGCCTTGTTCAAGCTTTCGACGGCAGAGACCCTGTCGTCTTCCTCAATTCCGTATCTCCATAAAGCACTGGCGAAGGCAATTCTGAGCTGATTGCTCTTACAACTCCTGAGACTCGAGCGCAGATATGAGAGTAAATCCAGGTGGG
>JASLXP010000984.1 GCA_030740295.1 Planctomycetota bacterium | reverse complement strand
GTCGCGACGATTCTTCAAGAGCGAATTCAGTTCACTGAACGAGGCGCCACCCGCTGCCACCGAAAGCTGGATGCCGAGGTTGAGCCACGCTCTGGCACCCACATCGAACAGATCGGCATCATCGATTTTCAGCAGTTTGGGAACAAAGGGTTGTAGAGCGTCAGAGGAAGCCGTTTCCAACAGAGCATTCCGGAACTTGGCCATCTCGCGCGGTGGAACGACGATCTCCTTCTGGCGGGTCAGGACAGAAAGTGCACTGAGCAGTTGCTCGCGCTTCTTGCTCGCGTTCAGTTCAGTGACGGCCAACTTCAGACGCTTGAGCAGTTCTGTTTCGCTGACCCGATCCCCTTCGCCAAACAGTTCATCTATCTCTTCTTCGTCTTCGTCAAAGAGGAGTGCTTCAGCCGAGAGCGTTGATGAAGTTAGACACCATGAGGTGATTAAGATGCTGAAAATGATGTAGAGCTTTTTCATCTTTCGGCCACGAGCAAAGAGCATCACGGTTGTACCTCGAATTCAGAACTTCCACGTACGCCGGTTGCGGCGTCCCGGACGGTCAATTGCCACTTTCCGATCTCGGCATTCAGTGCGATTGGTAGTTCAACATCGACGGTTCCATTCTCGATGACCAACCGCTTCGCGTGCGCGGGCTGGAGATTTCCTGCTGAATCTTCTACCTCCACGCGCCAGACTTGTCTGCCCAATAGCCTTCCAGCTCCTGTCTTTGCCGTCGCAGAAAAACGGGTTACGTCGCCTCTCTTGCATTCACGTGTCCCCTGCACCTCCAGGGCCTCGAGCCTGTAAGGAAGGATGCCGTAAACATGGGCGATGGAAGGAGTGACCCGGGTCTTGTGGGTCTGGATATGCCCCAGGTACCTTCCGTGTCGCGAGTCATAGACGTGCCCTTTCTTTGGAAACGTCACCGTCACCTCGTGGGTGTCCTCGTCGGACACCATGCCGCCCTTGCCTCTCATGACAAAACCTGAGTAGAGAGCTTCGCTGTCCCGGAAGTTGCCGAAGTCCAATGGAAGTCGCCTGCCGTCTTCGGTTCTCACCTCTGTCACAGGCTCGAGCTTCGCCAGTTGCATGAGGTCTCTGGCGAGGGCTGAAGCATAGTCTGAGCCCAGAGGAACCGTGAAATTCAGGAACAGGCATTTCCCGGCGCCGTGGCTCTTGAGGATGAGTGCAGGAAGCTCGCCGATACTGCCCAAAGCGATCCCGTCAGTTGTTTTCACTCCGCGGCCGGTCGCGGTGACAGAAATTCCGTCCAGCTTCCGGATGGCCGTAAGGGAGTGGTCGTTCGGGCCTCCATCGGCAATGACCAGGTTGCCTTTTCCCGATTTCGCATCAATGGACTGGAATCCTTCGTCGAAAGTCACGCCGAACATTTCCCGGGCGAAGCCGTCGCCAACCCAGGTGCCGTGCTCATTCCTCAGGCCGGCGTTCAGGTCGGCGACGAGCATGCCGCCCTTGCGCACAAACTGTTTCAGATTCTTCCGCTCGGTGGCAGAAAGGCTGACGATGCCCGGCAGGAAGATGAACTTGATATTCCGGCTGTCGATGGCGCCGCTTTCGACAAGATTGTCAGAGAGGACCCGGCATTCAACCTGTTGGTCGAGCACGGAGCGCTGGATGTTGCTGGCTCTACGCGGGTAGGCCTTCATGAATTGCCTTGCCAGGCTTCCCGGTGTGAGGCCGTCTTTCTTCTCCTGCCGCTTCTTCTCGATCTCTTCGACCGCATTGATGACTGTGATGTTGCGCAGGGAGTGGTACACGGCTGCCGGCCCTTCCTCGCGCCGGGCATGGATCAGGAGCTTGCCGATGCCTCTTCGAATGTCTTTCATTTCTTCGCCAAGCCACAGGTGCGACATGTAGGGCCGACTGAAGTCCGCGTGGTAGCCGGGCAAGCCGCTGTTACTCCACCAGAGAGCGACCCGTGTCGACCCCCGAAACAGATGCCACCATGGCCAGTGCCGGGAGACAGTCTCGTGGCTCTCGACGAACCGGTAGCCTGGCGCATACCACGAGCCAAGAATCGCACCGGGCGGCCCAGTGGAAACATACCGTTCGATGACACCGTAGTAATGTCCGAGCCCGGCAAGCTGATGCATGAAGCTGCCAAACGGACCAGAGGAATGGCCAGCACGGAATCCGGGAACGTGATCGTTGGCCAGTATCTCCAGAAAGCTGCTGTACTCGGCAAAGACCCACTTCGAGAATTGTTCGAAATCCGCATAACTGCCGGGATGCTGAGGGTTCTCGCCTTGAAGCGGCATCACCTCGTCCCAGGCTTTGAACGACGTGGCCCATTCACGATTGAGTGCGGCCAGATCACCGTAGGCCTGCCTGAGCTTCCATCGGAAACGGGACAGGCAGTAGCGAGAGAAGCAGCGTCCGCCGTGGGGACACTCGTCGTTGATCATGAGACTGTTAACGCCCAAGCCGCGCAGGAGAGGCCCCCTCTGGCGAATCCCGCGAATGGCCTGCATGCGAAACGAAGGCGATGACATGCATGGCTCTCGTTCGTTGGGGACAAGCCTCGAGCCCGGGGTCGCGCTGTGACCGAATGCAAAAGTGTTGGTGGAGTTCCCTTGCAGGGCCATGTTGTTTCGCAGGGCGGTTTCCGGCCAGGCCAGCGTCGAATCAATGTCAATGTATTTCTGAAAAAGAGGGATCTCCTCCTCTCGCGAAAAAGTACCGGCCATGGTCGTGAAGTCCCGTTCAGGCGGCGGCCTCTCGATCCCAATCGGTTGTCGCCAGTGGTCGACCTCCCGGTCGCCTTGCTGCAGCGTAAGATGGATGTCCCACAGCCGTGAAAGTGCGTGTCTCACGGGAACATCAATCAACACAAGGTCCGCTTTTGCTTTTACGGGCTCTGTCCTGTCGACGGTCATTCGGCCGAATGTGTCGAAGGCGGACACATGAATGGCGCCTTTTGTGGGTGATGAAAGCTTCACCTCCAGACGAGCCGTCTCACCTTCCTTCCAGAACCGTTTCTCAGGAGCCACTCCGGCGATCTTCAGATTGGATTCAACTCGCGCGTGGGCCGCGGCGAAGTCCATCACCTCTCCCTTTTCATCGCGCAGGATCGCTTCCAGGATATACCAGCCCGCAGGCAGGGGAGGTGAGGTGATTGACACCGAATCACCGTCAACAATCTTCGGCTTCAAATTCGTGACACTATTCCAGGCGTCGCGCGCCGCGCAGTCCAGCGTGCCCTTAGTTTTCTCTCTCAACTGAACAGCGATGGCGCCTGGTTCGCCGGCCACTGATTTGGTGAGGCTCAACTCACGAATAGTCGCACCTCCATCGCGTTTGCAGGACCAGAGGATTCCTTTGACCAGCATCGCGTACCAGTAATCGTGGAGCTTTACCGGTTGCCGGGGACGAAGGAGACCGGGGACAGCGAATTTTTCCGGAAACGTCACGGGCGCGGATGCGCCCGATGTATCAAGGACGTGCGGCAGGTAGCGGCCAAACCACAGGATTCTCCCGCTCCCCATTTCGGCACTCATGAGACGTGGTGAAGTCTTTTGATCGGCTCCCCATTCCGGCACGGGCACCAGCGGTTTAGCGTATTTCAGGAAGTTTGCCGGATCCGATTCTGCGGCCTCGATCCGTGAGACAAACTCCTTGATATCATCCCCGGCTCGGCGGGAGCTGACACAGACCAGACCCATGCCATCCTGATGCACCCGCCGAAAGATCTTACGGCGCAGACGGGCCGGCAATGTTTTGAGCGATGCAATCCCGGCTTTTGCATTGGAGGTCAGTGTGCGGATCAGATTCTTCGGCCCCACATCGAAGACCAGGACGTCGGCCCATGGCAGGTGAGCATCAAGGAGGGCTGCGGCCCGTTGTCCCATGCGGCTGGGTGGCACGTGTTCCTTGGTTCTCGGGCGCGCGGCAAAGGTCGCGTCGTAAGGAACGTATCGCCATTCGGCATCCAGCCTCTGCACGATTTCGAGGAGGCCACGCTTCGAGGTGTCCAGCGTCAGGTAGAGGACCTTTGGCTTATTTCCCGCCAGCGGCCTGGCCCAAGGCTTGTGAGGAGTATGCCCAGTCGTCTCGATTGAATAGGTCTTGGACCATTGAAACGTGTGGGAAAGCAGTGCATCGCCGTAGAGCCATCGCAGCATGTTCTCGTTGTAGATGGGCCGTTCAGCGAGATCGACTGTTGTAAACACCATTTGTCCCGCACCCAGCACCTTGTCGGCCACAACGACCAGTGCGCCGCTGCGGTCGCAAGCGAGAATCGGCGTCTCATGGTCCTTATCCCATTTCTGCCAGCACATCTCCGCAGCCGGACCGGGCTGATCGCCGAGGCCGAACGGGTAATCAACAAAGGACCGATAGTGAGCATAGGAAGGGATCCCCGGACCTGAAGGCGGCATTCTTACATCTGTGGGGAGGCGCAATCGGTGAGCCCTTGCCCACGCCAGAATCGCGTCAGGCCATTTTTTCAGGATCGGGTTGCTGATCAGGACAGTGCCCCCAGACTTTAATAGCCTGGTCATCGCGCTGACCACTTGTTCGGTAAACGGGTCCCGATGGCGCTGACTCAATTGAATGACGATGATCTGGACACCTGCTTCCCCGATGGGCTTCGTGGGGAGAGACCGATACTCGGTGAGGATGTTTGGGGCGGAGACTGACGCCGTCCTGGCACTCGAAGCATTGTCCAGCCGCGGAACAGACCATTTGCCAAACCGTACTCGGATCTGTTGGAGCGAGACAGCAGACGCTTCACGGATGGCTACACGCCGACTTTTCGCCAGCGTCTGAAGCTCAGCTTCCACTGCCGGTTCCCTGCTCCCTGCGAGTGCGCGAATCGCAATTACCGCTTCTTTAACGACAGTTGGATCGCCATCTCGTCTGGCCAGAGCCAACAGGGCTTTCGCGACAGCATGACCGTGGGCGGATGAACCTGCTGTCAGCAACGCCGGGTATCTGCTTTCCGGCGATTCGCTGACAAGCCCGGCATAGACGGCCTTGTTCTGTTCCGGTGACGGCCACTCGAAAAGCAAATCCAGAATCAGCTCGATCACTTTCGCGAAACTCGCGCTGGTGTCGGGCTGATCGAGAAGTTCCTCTGTCCTGGCCGGAGTTACTTCTCCCAGCATCTCGATCAGTTGGAGCAGCTCCTCAGGCGTCTGGCCGCGATAAGTCGCTTTCATGCCTTCGAGCTTTTCAGCCAGCTTGTCCAGGGACAGTTCTCGCAGCTCGATGGCACTGAAATCTCTATCATTACCCGCGTCCTCACCTGCACAGCAGGACACGAAAGCAAGCGTCAGGGCAATCGCTCGAACGCATCTGACGGTTCGTGGATTCAGCACTCCGCGATGAGGAGAAGGGCACAGGCATGACATCTGGGTTTTCCCGGGCTGCATTCTGTTTCGTGTACCGAATTCTTATCAGTCATACAAGTCTGACGTCTATTAACATGAAGCCGCGCTGCAGTGGCCAGACCGGAGGCCGGCTGCAGAGTTCGACATTTCGTGGCCTGGCATTCAATGCAAGAGAACATCAGCGTCGAATACAATTCAGATGCGGTTACGATCAGGGGCGCAGCTACGGTTTGCCGATTCAACTCAAATAGAAACCAAGAAAATGTTGACTGCTGATGAACTCAAACACTTCAAGGACGAAGGCTACCTGCTCTTTGAAGCTCTCCTCCATGGCGGCACTCTCCAGCGCCACGTTGACGTATTTAATGGACTTGTCGAAGGAGGCCGAGACCTGCCGGTAGATACGCCGCACTACACTTTTGAGAAAGATGAAGATGGAAAACCAGTGCAGGGATTCATGCACAAAATCCAGGGCGTATGCGAAGTTGAGCCGAGAGTTCTCGCTCTGGCGCGCGAGCCGGTCATCCTGGATCGGATCGAGGCGCTCGTTGGACCTGACATCGATGTCTTTGGAACGAAGTTTTTTCCAAAGTTGCCGAACGGGGGCACATCGACCCACTGGCATCAGGATAATTATTATTTCGGAACGACCTCCGATCGGATCGTGAGCTGCGCCATTTATCTGCAGGACTCGTCACGTGAAAATGGTTGCCTTCGGCTCATCCCGCGGAGTCACCTCACGGCCACCATTGCCGCTCATCAATCCAATCCGCTGTCCTACGGTTCCTGGGTGGATCTTGATGACAGTGACGCTTTGGATGTCGATTGCCCCGCAGGCACGGTGGTCTTCTTCTCGGCCAATTTGCTACACGGAGCGTATGACAATCACAGCGACCGCACCCGCTACAGCACGGCCTGGCATTACCTGCCGGGAGACCTTTCTCTCAAGCGTTTTCCCCGCGGCGGATACGGGGATCGGCACACTGTGAGGGGCAAGTGATGATAGTGCGGAATTGTGCGGAGTTAAGGACGTAGGATGGCCGTCTCGGCCGCCGAAACGGGAGGCGGTTCCAAAACCTTGCCGATTAAGAGCCGAGGACCAGTTCCCTGAAGCGGCGGCCGCGCTCTTCGTAGTTGTTGAACATCCCGTAGCTGGCAAAGCCGGGGGAGAGCAGGACAACATCCCCCTCGCGGGCTGAGCGGCGGGCGAGGTCGACTCCTGTTTCGAGGGAATCGACGGTGCGCACTCGGAGCGTGTGCTCCCTGGCCAGATTTCCCACCACCGCGTTTTTGACGGTGTTTGCGGATTGGCCCATGAGGATCACCTGGCTGGCGCGTTTTGAAATCTCACGGGCAAATGAATCCAGTGGAAGCTGTTTATCGTAGCCTCCTGCGAGGAGGATCACCGGACTGTCGAAGCTGTTGAGCGCGGCCATGGCAGCTTCGGGGGTGGTGGCCTTGGAGTCGTTGTAGAAACGAATACCGTGTTCCTCTTTCACCAGCTCCATCCTGTGCTCGAGTTGAGTGACCGTATGAAAACCGCGACAGATAGAGTTCGCGTCGGCGCCGGCCAGATGAGCAGCCATGGCTGCGGCGAGGGCGTTTGAGACATTGTGCGGGCCTTTGAGGGGCAGTTCTTCGATGGCGAGGAGCTGCATGACATCGCCCCCAGTCTGGATTGTCAGGCACCCATCCCGGATGAACGCGCCATTCGTATGTGAGGGTTGAAGCGAGAAATAGAAAGCATCGTTGGGAATGTTCTTTCCCCAACTGCTGACGCTGCGATCATCGGCGTTCAGGACCGCCCGTCCCCCCGGCTTGAGGAATCGAATGATATTTTGCTTTGCTGCGGTGTATGCTTCGAAAGAGCCGTGCCGATCCAGATGGTTGGGCGTCAGATTGGTGACGACCGCAATATCGACGCCGAGTCTTTCGCGAGCCATGTCTTCCAACTGAAAGCTCGAAAGTTCCAGAACCACCCAGTCTTTTTCGGTGATCGAATCGAGGTGGGAAAGGAGTGAACGCCCGACGTTACCGCCCATCAAAGTACCCGGCTTCGTTTGCTCAAGGGCCGCGTAGGTAAGACTGGTCGTCGTTGTCTTTCCGTTGCTGCCGGTGATGCCGGTCACCGAGGCCGGGCATCGCTGCAGAAACAGATTCATCTCTGAGGTAACCGTCCTGCCGGCATCATATGCGGCTCGCAGGAATCCGGATGACTTCGGAACTGCAGGGCTGACGACGACGGCATCCGCTTCGGTAAAATCCTCCAGTCGATGCTCTCCGAGGCGCCAACAGATGTCCTCGCCTTCAAGCTCCCGTACGGATGGTCCGAGCTCCGCGGATGATTTCAGGTCGGTAACGGTGACTCTAGCGCCCTGCTTCAGAAGCCATCGCGTTGCGCCGACGCCGCCGCCGAAGAGGCCGAGGCCCATGACGGTCACGTTGATCCCGTTCCATTCGTGGATCATTGAAGAATTGATGAGGAAATATGAGAAAAGATCGAAAAGCAGGCGGGTCAGATGGACACTCAGGATGGCGTGTCCGGCGGGGTTCGAGCCTTTTGCGGCTGTAACGGGCAGTCTTACAATAGCCGCCGTTTCATTTCAATAGCGAGCTACCGGATGATTCTGATCATCGATAATTACGATTCGTTTACCTACAACCTCGTTCAGCGTTTCGGCGAGCTCGGGGGACAGCTTGAAGTCTATCGGAACGACCAGACAACTCTTGACGAAATCGAATCCCGCAAAGCGGACCATATCGTTATTTCTCCCGGGCCCTGCACGCCCAAAGAGGGCGGCATCTCCAACGACGTCATACGGCACTTCAGTGGCAGGATACCGATCCTGGGCGTTTGCCTCGGGCATCAGTGCATCGGATACAGCTTTGGCGCAAACGTAGTGCGTGCTGAACGGCTGATGCACGGGAAGACTTCCAACATTGTCCATGACGGCAAGAGTGTTTTTGCCGGCCTGGATAATCCGTTCGTCGCCACGCGTTATCATTCCCTGGTGATCGAGCCCGGTTCGCTGCCGGAGACCTTCGAGGTCACCGCCCACGCGGAGGATGACGAATCGGAAATCATGGGTGTTCGGCACAAGGAAGCCCTGGTCGAGGGCGTGCAGTTCCATCCGGAGTCATTTCTGTCAGAGGCCGGATATCAGTTGCTCGAGAATTTTATGAAGCTGGCCTATTGAGATCCGTTGGAGTAGCGGCTTCAGCCAAACCTGGCTGGGTCGAAGAGCCCGGCTACGGCAGATAAAAAACCCTCTCTGCATTCTTTCTCGTGATTTTTTCGAATGCCGATTTAGACAGGCCGACCGTGCGGATGTGCTCGATGATGGGTGTCTTCTGGCCCTTTGTCAGGATGTCTGTAGCGAACATCAGACGATTCTGCCAGCGCTTGAGAAAGGCGAGCCCGAATTCGGGATCGCGCGTGATCGCGTTGTAGCCTGAACCGGCGGACAGATCGGCGTAGAGATTTTTGTATTTGCTGAACAACTCGTCCACGCGGCCGCCGGGCACGACCGGGCCGCTGGGGTAACCGACCTTTGGGGGCACTTTGGCAGAAATCTCCCGCCAGAAATTCGGGCTGTGGCCGATGAACTTCACATTCTTGTAGGCGGCGAGCATTTTTTCGAAGTTCGGCAGCCCCTTTTTGTCCCGATTTATCCAGGAATCAAAGTGCATCACGATGGGAAGCTTCAGCTCGTCGAGGGCTTCGTATACTATC
The DNA here is from genome assembly GCA_030740295.1 of Planctomycetota bacterium. Next base: position 16,634 of record JASLXP010000984.1, on the reverse strand, counting down.
TGCTGCATGGGGTCGTCTACCGGCAGGCCGGCGAGGTTTTCCCCGTACCCTACGCAGCCCTCGTCCATATGCATTTTGATGATCGGCAGCGGCTTGAACCGCCCCGGATACCGGTGCCGCGGGTCGACTGCGCATAACGGATGCAGCCGATCACGATGGCGCTTTGTCATCTTCAAGAGCTCGCGCGTAGTGACGAAGAAATCCAGCTCCTCAGGTACTTCCACAGCCATGACGACCGCCTGATCGATGCCGTTTCTATCCATCCATCGAAGAAGGTCTGAGGCCTTGAGGCCCGGGTTTTCAAATGTAAGTTGTCCGAGGTGAGTATGTGTGTCGATCATGCGTAATGGGTAATGGGTAATGAGTAACTTGATGACTCTACAGGAGAGGCCATCCTAATCGCAATTGCTCCAAAAGTACACGGGAGCAGATTCAAGATTCTGAGGGCTGTGCCGCGCCGCTAAAACCCGCCTGACCAAATTACTCATTACTTATTACGCATTACGAGCCCTACATCGCCAGGTCTTCCAGATCTTCATCCTCTTCACCCTCCTCCACCTCTTCAAAGCCATCCATGTCCAGCACATCAAACGTGGGGAGGTTCTTTACCAGAGCAACTTCGTTGCCCTTGTCGTTATACTTAACATCATCCATGAGGGCCTGAGTCATCAGGATACCGCGGCCATGTCCCAGCCAGAGATTCTCAGGGTCTCCCGGGTCGGGCAATTCCTCGATATTGAATCCCGATCCCTCGTCCGTGATAACGTAAGTCACATTTTCGGCATTGAGGTGGTAATCGATGCTCACCCGCTTGCGGGCCAGATCAGGCTGTTGACTCTTCTCAAGGATCATTGCGTTCAGACGGTCCTCCTCGAGGGCCTGGGTCTTTTCTTCATACGAGATACCCAGATTGCCGTGCTCGATTGCGTTGACGATCATTTCGATCAAAGCGCCCTGAATGCCGTGCACGATAGCGCTCTCATAAAAATATCGAAGAGACGCAGTGATCTTGTTCACCACAGTTGAAACGATGTTCAGGTCGTTCGGGATCTCCAGGCGAATGCGCTCCTCAAGGACAAAGCCCTGGTCGACGCCGTGGCCTTCCGCTTCCAGGATTTTGGTCTCAAGATTGGTGAGGGCTTCGTTGACCTCGGTGTAGTCGAGCGGCTTCTTAAAGAAGTCCTCCGCGCCTCCTCTCAACGCCTCGAGGATTGCTTCTTCATGTCCAAAGGCCGTCATGACGACGATATGCGCTTCCTTGTCGACACTCAAAATCTCCTTCATCAATTCCAGGCCCCCCATCCGGGGCATTTCCAGGTCTGTGAAGGTGATTTCAGGACGTTCCCGCTGGTAGAGGTCGAATCCCTCTTCGCCGTTTTTGGCCGTCAGCACGTGAAAGCCGCGATGCTGCAAAAACTGGCTCAGGCTCTGCCTGATCAGCTCGTCGTCATCAACTACTAACACCAGACGATTCATAGGATCTCCCAGAGTATCCTTGCCTACATGCCCCAGCAGGGAAACAAGAATAGTAAACAAGCGTCTGATGCCGATCAACCGCAACAGGTATTCGATCAGGTCTGTTTCAGTTTACGTTTCCAATGATCTACCCTAAGCAGGACATGGCATAGCTGCCTGTCCGAGCCAGAAGAAGCTCCTCCCCATTGACCACTTTCCGCGTGAAGCCCATGAGTTGGCAAGAAGAAGCCGCCCGCCTTGTTCGAGCATTTGAAGCAAAGACCGCCCCTCTCGAAGAGAGATGTGCCATCTCTCAGTGGGAACTGGAGGTGACGGGGGATGAAAAACATCTGACAGAATATGAGGACCTCTGTCTGGCGGTCAGCGCACATTACGCAGACAAAGAACACTACGGCAAGGTGAAAGGCCTTCTGAAACGATCCGATGGCGAAAGCGACCTTCGGCGCGAACTTGAACGCCTTGAAAAGCGTTGTGCCCGCCGACAGATGTCTGCAAGGATCATTGAAGAAACAACACGTCGAGGCGTGGCACTCGAGGCGTGTTACAACACCTTTCGGGCAGAGATCGGTGGAAAAAGGGTGACCGACAACGACATCGAGAACTGTCTGCTCAACAGTACCGACAGCAGCGCCGTTGAAGAGGCATATCGAGCAAGTAAGAGCATCGCTCTCTATTGCGGAACTAACGACTCCCTTCCTCCCGTGCATGAGCAGATTCGAGAAGTCGCGTGCCTGCGGAACGAAGGGGCCAGGGAGATTGGGTACGAAAATAATTACCAGATGTCTGTCGAGATGAACGAGCTCGGCCAGGACTGGTTGTTCAAGACTCTTGACGCATTGGCTGAGGCCAGCGAAGGGCCGTTCCGCACCTACAAAACCGACCTTAACCAGAAACTTGCAGCCAGGTTCGGATGCAGCGAGAAGGAACTGTTGCCCTGGCACTATGGCGGGCGTTTCTTTCAGCTTCCTCCAAAAGCCGGGGAAATCGATCTCGATCCAATTTTTGCGGACAAAGATGTCGTCGAACTTACCATCAAGACCTTCGACCGTCTCGAAATCGACATCCGACCAATCGTTGAGAAGAGCAGCCTCTATCCCGGGGATCCGGAGACATCAAGAAAGTGCCAGCACGCGTTCTGCACCTCGCCGGACGCTCCCGATGATGTTCGAATTCTGTGCAATGTCATCAATAACGACCGGTGGATGATGGTCATGCTGCACGAATACGGCCACGGGGTGGATTCGGCCGGGCTCGCCCGGGATCTTCCGTACTTCATCCGCGGTCACGCGCATACCCTCACTACGGAAGCCATCGCCCTCATGATGGAGCGCCAGCGCTACAGATCGAAATGGCTGCAGGAAATTGCAGGGGTCGAAAGAGAACAGGCCGATGCCATCGAGAGTGCGGCCGCATCCGTCATGGCGGTGAAGCATCTGGTCTTTACTCGCTGGGTCATGGTGATGTGCCATTTCGAGCGCGCCCTTTACGAGAGACCTGATGATCCGGGCTTGAACGGCTACTGGTGGGACCTGGTTGAAAGATTCCAGGGCCTTCCCCGGCCGGATTCGGAATCGAAACCGGATTGGGCATCCAAGATCCACCTCGCTGGTTCGCCGGCTTATTATCAGAATTATCTTCTCGGTGAAGTCTTTGGTGCGCAGCTCGAGGACTACATCGATGAGGATCTTGGCGGAGTAGCGCTTAACCCGGCCGCTGGGAGATTCCTGAATGAGAAGATGTTTGCCAACGGCGCTCGCTGGCCCTGGCGCGACCTCCTGAAAAAACTGACCGGCTCAGACCTCCGCCTCGAACCATTTGTCGAAAAACTGTGTCCCTGAATCGTATTCTTATTTCTTTGCCTGCCACAACTTTTGCCCATGAGCGAATACAGAATCGAAAAAGACTCGCTCGGCGAGGTCCAGGTACCCGCAGACGCTCTATACAAGGCCCAGACCCAGAGAGCGGTCGATAACTTTCCAATCAGCGGCATTGCATTCCCGCGCAGCTTCCTCCGGGCACTCGGCCTCGTTAAGGCTGCCTGTGCCCAGGCCAATGAAGATCTTGGCCTGATGGAAAAGGAGATGTCCGCCGCCATCCAGCAAGCATCGAAGGCGGTTGCGGACGGCAAACACGACGATCAGTTTCCTGTTGATATTTTTCAGACAGGCTCGGGCACGAGTTCAAATATGAACGCCAATGAAGTGATCGCCTCTCTGGCGACCGACACACTTGGCAGTGATGTGCACCCTAACGATCACGTCAACATGAGCCAGTCATCCAACGACGTCATCCCGACCGCGATGAATGTCGGCGCATACCTGGAGGCCAGAGACAACCTCCTGCCCGGACTCGGGCACTTGCAGTCCACGCTCGATACAAAGGCAGAGGAAGTTGACGGGATCGTTACGACCGGCCGAACCCATCTCATGGATGCTATGCCGGTCCGGCTGAGCCAGGAGCTCGGCGGCTGGTCGGCCCAGGTCAGCAAGGGGCAGGAGAGGGTCGAGGCCGCGCTCGAACGGGTCCGGCAATTGGCGATTGGAGGCACCGCCGTGGGGACGGGCATCAATGCTCATCCGGATTTCGGCGCCGGAGTGGCAGCGATCCTTGCGGAGCGCACCGGGTAGCCGTTCGTATCGAATCCGAACTTCTTCGAATCACTCTCGGCCGCAGATGCGCTGGTTGAATTAAGCGGCCAGCTCAAGACCGTCGCCACCAGCCTGATGAAGGTCGCCAACGATCTTCGCTGGATGAATTCCGGTCCTATTGCCGGATTCTGTGAGATAGTGCTGCCTGCCCTCCAGCCGGGCTCGAGCATCATGCCAGGCAAGATCAACCCGGTCATTCCGGAGGCGGTCATGATGGTCTGCGCCCAGGTGACGGGCAATGACGTCGCCGTCAATATCGCGGGCGGGCACGGCAACTTCCAGCTCAACGTCATGCTTCCCGTCATCGCTTACAACGTCCTGCAGTCCGAAACCCTCATTGGCAACGCGTCACGTGCGCTTGCTGACAAAGCCATCGCAGGTTTCACCGTCAACAGTGAACGCATCGCCAGTCTTGTCGATAAGAATCCGATTCTGGTGACAGCCCTGAATCCCGTCATCGGGTACGAACTCGGAGCAAGAGTAGCCAGGACCGCGTACGCCGAGGGCCGCAGCCTGAAGGATGTGGCCCTGGAGTTAACGGACCTCTCAGAAGACCGACTCGATGAGATCCTCGATCCGGCCAATCTGACTGAAGGGGGAATCAAGGGCTAGCTTCTGTCTTCCTGGAAAGCACGGCAAGCAGCACCACCCCGGCGGCAAAGATGCCCATACTCAGGAACTGCGACTGCGTCAGCCCTGCCGCCACCGTGACATCATCATCACGGAAGAACTCGAGGACAAACCTCACGATCCCGTAGATCAGGGCAGAAGCGGTGAGCACCGTTCCATCGGGCTTCTTTTTCCCTTGCAGCCATAACAGAATCAACACAGTCAGGACTGCCAGCACGGTCGCATAAAACTGAGCCGGGTGAACGGCCAGCGAGCTGCTTGCGTCTGTCGCGAGCAGCTTGAGATTCTGATGCTTGTAGAAGGCCGGACTGTCTGGCGGAAATTGCACGGCCCAGGGAACAGCGGTGACCTTGCCGAAGCAGCAGCCATTCATAAAGCAACCGATCCTCCCCCAGGACAGGCCAATGAGGACGCACGGAATGATCGCGTCGCCGGCCCTCAGAACCGGAATTCGTTTCTTTTTGAGGTAGATGACCATGGCTATCGTTCCGCCCATCAGGCCACCGTGGAACGACAGGCCGCCTTCCCATAATTTAAAGAGGTCAAAAAAGCTCTCGAACGAGTTGATGTTCTGGAGGACGTAGAGAACCCTTGAGCCCACAACGCCACTGACAACAGACAGGACGCAGATATCCATAATTTGCGTATCGCTCAGCTTCAGTCCCGCCTGTCTGAATGTCCTCCGAGCCAGGAAATAACAGGCGAACATGGCGATCGCCAGCATGGTCCCGTAGGTATTAATCGGGATGCCGAAGAGGTTAAAAAGGACGGGCCGCATGGAGGGAAAGAGGCGCGAGTGAAGAGAGCGACAGATGAATATTCATCGGCGCATTATCATTCCTGATTTTGGGTCCGCCTGTAGCTCCGTTCCTTCAATGACTCGTCGTACTTCATCTGGTGGCGTTGTTGTGCCGCTTCAGCAGCACGCATAGAATGCGCTTCACCTGTCAAAGCGGTATTCGAAGAAACGGCGTATGAGTACTTTCCACAGGAAGAAAGTTTCAAAGCTTGAAACTGCCAGCACGATGCTGGCGGTAATGGTGCTTTTTGCAGCTATGGGGCAGGTGATGGGGGAAAGCCCGACCGTCTATTTTTTCAGCCCTGAAACGAACATAAACAACTTCAGTTCTCTTAAGACAGAGTTCGATACTTATTTCGGCGATAAGGGAAAATTCCAACCATTTAAAGGCCTGAAGACTTTTGAGAAGGAAATCGCCGATAAAAAGAATGGCGTGTTTCTTGTTTCGAGCTGGCACTATCAGAAGCTCAGACGAGAGAATATGGAGCTGGTGGCAGAGGGGAAGAAGCCAAAGGTAGAGATGGCGCCGGCTTTAGTGGGCCTCCTGAAAAACCAGATTACCCAGAGGAGAATTTTCTCGAGCAAGAAGAAGATTGCATCTCTTGCATCCTTGAAAGGGAAGAAGATCGCCAGCGCAGGCACCAAGGAATACACGAAGCAAGTACTCGCTGAGATGCTTGGGGCGGACAACAGAGCCATCGTCGACTCTTTCAAAATCCTGACTGTTCCGAAAGACATCGATGCGCTGATGGCAGTGAGCTTCGGCATGGCAAAGGCGGCCATCACCACCGAAGCGAGCGTGACCAAACTCTCAAAGGTCAACAAGAAGCTACATGGCTCGCTTAAGACGCTGGCCGCCAGCGAAGGCACGTTGCTCCCCATCATTGCTGTTCCTGCAGGAGCTACGAAGTCCACCGAAGAGCTTCTGGATGTGCTCCTGATGATGGGCATGGATTCGGATGGGCGGAAACGCCTCAAAATGATCGGCCTCGAAGGTTGGAAGACTCTCACTGAGGATGAGAAGAGGAGGCTGGACAGATGAGAAACAGAAGGCGTACCAACACAGGAACAGGCATCATGTATCGAGGATTTGCCAGCAGCATGTCCTATGGTCGTTTGCCATCGATCCTGGTGGTGAGCGCTCTGCTTTTCTCTGCTGTCACCAGCTTGAACGCCGAAGACTCATACCTCATCATCAATTCTGACGCGAACGTGCAAAAGTACAAGGCAGTGCAGCAGGCATTCATAGAATCAGTGGATGCCAGGACTACCGAATTAGACTTGGCCAGCACCAAACCCGAGCGTGCAACGAGCCTCATTCGATCCACCAACCCAAGCCTGATCTACTGTATTGGCAGTAAGGCTTATCTGACGATTAAGGATGCCACCAAGTCACGCAAAGTCGTTGTCTCATCTGCGATCAACTGGCAGCGATTCAGGCTCGGCAAGCAGACTTTCGGCGTTGCCAACGAGCTCAACACCGGGATGCAACTGACCATGTTCAAGTACTTCTTCCCGGAGATTAAGACCATCGGCGTCATTTACAGTAAGACCTACAACCGCCAATGGCTCAGCAAGGCAAAAGACAGCGCCAAAGACGTGGGTATCGAGATTGAGGCGCGCTCCGTTCGACGTGCCAAAGACGTTGGCAAAGCTCTTGACAAGATTCTGCCAAAGGTCGACGCACTGTGGCTGATTACGGACCCGGTCGCTCTGGGTGACGCAGCCTCCATCGAGACGATTTTCAGAATTGCGGACAGCCGCAGAAAACCGATATTCACTTATTCCGCAGCTTTTGTCACCGATAAATTTTCACCGGCCATGGTGATTTCACCCGACATTCCGACCATCGGTCGGCAGGCCGCCGGCCTCGCCGATGAAGTGATGGCTGATGAAGAGATTGAGGAGAAGTTCCAGGACCCGGCCGGTTCAGCAATCACACTGAACATGAAGGTCGTTGAAAAATACAAACTGAAGCTCAACGAAGATGCGTTGGATTCCGTAAACCAGTTGATCAAATAAGTCTGCAGTTTTTCCAGATGCAAGATAAAACCAGCATCCTCCTCGTCGAAGACAGCCTGCAGGAGCGGGAAAGGCTCAAAACATGCCTTAGCCAAATTGAGGGGCGCGAATTCAGTGTGAAGGATGCGTCCTCAATGCAGGACGCGCTAGGCAAACTTGGAGACGAGCCTTACGACATCATCATCACGGATCTGGAACTGCCTGACGCATCCGGGCTCGAGGTCATTGAGCGGCTGAAAAGATACGGCGTTCCAATTGTTGTGCTTACAGCAGAAGATGAGCTCGCTCGCCAGGCCATCGTGGCCGGGGCAAAAGATTTCATCCATACAGACAATCTTTCTCCTGATGGCTTGGCGAAGGCCCTTTTGATCTCTGATTCCAAGGATTCAGGCGTCACGCGGCAGGTCGCAGAGCTTCAGGGTTTCGAAATCAAGCGGAGCATCCGTTGGAAGCTTCTCGTCACATTAATCGGCCTGATTGTCGGCCTGCTCACCATCCTGTACGTGGGTGCAGATTTCGGGACAGAAAACAGTTCTTCGTGAGGAACTGGATAAGCGATTGGCCCTGATGCGAGAGGTCCTCGTTCAGCGCGGCAAAACACTCTCTCAGAATCTCGCCAAACAGACCGAAAACGATATCGCGAGCTTTAATTTTTCGAACTTGAATGAAGTCCTCAACAAGGCCGTCACGGATGACCGTGAACTCAGCTATGCCATCTTGATGGACAGCGACCGGACAGCCTTCGTACACACCCTGAATTCAGACCTGGAGCAGGAAACCGTCGAAGGTCCGGAAGCGGAATTTGCAGCCGGGCAGAGTAAGCCGGCGACGAACGAAATCAAAGCAGAAGGCAAAGATATTCTGGAGATGATCACGCCCATCCAGGTGGGCGCTGAGCAATGGGGGACCCTGCGGCTGGGCTTTTCGCTCGAGGTGCTCAGAGAAGAGATCGTTAAATCAGAAAGAGAGATCGCCAGGCAGGTCAGGAACATGATCTCCAAGACCCTTCTCACATCTCTCCTGTTCGTCCTCATCGGCGTCACCGTCGTTCTCTGGATTTCCAATACCATTTCGCGCCCGCTGAGCAGCCTGACCAAATCGGCCTACAGGCTCTCCAGCGGTGATTTTGACGCGGCATCCGATATTACGGTGGACTCCACTGATGAGCTGGGGCTGCTGTCTCGAACATTCAAAGACATGACCAGCCAGCTCAAGGTCTCGTATGCCCGGCTCGAAGACTACAGCCACACCCTGGAGAACAGGGTGAAAGAGCGCACTCAGCCAGCCAGGTGTCCATTCGCGCCTCAACTTTCGTGTATCGAACTGGACGCTGCCAAAAAACTCGCCGAATCCGCCAACGAGGCCCGCGGGCTGTTCCTTGCCAATATGAGCCACGAGATCCGAACTCCAATGAATGCCATCATCGGTATGACCGAGCTCGCGCTCGATACCAAGATGAGCCCTGAGCAGAGGCAGTATCTCGACACCGTGCAGAGCTCTCAGGAAGCATTGTTGTCCATCATCAATGACATCCTCGATTTCTCAAAAATCGAGGCCGGAAAGCTTGACCTGGAAGACATCCCTTTCAATCTGCGAGATACCATCGCGGACACCACCCACACTCTTGCCCTGCGCGCACACGACAAAGGCCTGGAGCTGGCCTGCCACGTCAAGCCGGATGTTCCGGACGGCGTGCTCGGTGACCCGGGGCGGCTTCGCCAGATCCTGGTAAATCTGATCAGCAATGCGATCAAGTTCACCGAAAAGGGCGAAATCGTCACCCGCGTTTCGCTGGAATCGAAAAATGGCGGCTGGGTAAATCTCAGATTCTCAGTAGCGGATACTGGTATCGGTATCCCTGAGGATCGGCAGGAGGCGATCTTCCACGCGTTCGAACAAGCCGACGTCTCCACCACCAGGGAATATGGAGGCACCGGTTTGGGGTTGGCCATCTCTTCCCAGCTCGTCGATTTGATGAGCGGCAAGCTCAGGCTGGAAAGTGAGGAAGGGAAAGGCACCACCTTTTTCTTTAACCTCAAACTGAAATTGAGTGATATCGAAAAGGTCGAGCCCTCGGAACTGAGTGACCTGACCAACATGAGAGTTCTGGTTGTCGATGACAACTCCACCAACCGCTTCATTCAGGAGGAATTGCTGACACAGTGGGACATGAGCCCGGTTGTTGTTGACAGCGCTCAGGCAGGCATGGCAGCGCTCCAGCTTGCCATCTCGGAGAAACGGCCTTTCCAACTGGTGCTCTCCGACGTCTATATGCCGAAGATGGATGGATTCCAGTTTTTGGAATGGATTCGCGGCCAGGAGGAGATCAAAGACACCAAAGTCATGATGCTGACCTCTGCCCGCACTTCGGAAGGGGCAACAATGGCAAGAGAATTCGGTGCGGGGGCCTACCTGACAAAGCCGATAAAACAGTCCACTTTGCTGGATGCCATTCTGTTCGCGTTTACAGACAGGCAATTGGCCGCGGGCCAGGCTGAGGTTGACGCTGATAAATTCAGAGCACAAGAGGCCCTCGATATTCTTCTCGCTGAAGACCATCTCCCCAATCAGATGCTCGCCATCAAACTCCTGCAGCGACACGACCATAAAGTCACTGTCGCCGACAACGGCAGAGAGGCGCTCGATTTATCGGGCGAAAGAGATTTTGACGTCATCCTGATGGATATTCAGATGCCGGAAATGGATGGCTTCGAAGCCACAGCCGCCATTCGAAATCGGGAGAAAGAAACCGGAAAACACATTCCCATCGTAGCCATGACCGCCCACGCCATGAAAGGTGACCGGGAACGCTGCATCGGCGCCGGAATGGACGACTACATCTCAAAGCCAATCCGCAGAAAGGCACTGTATGAAGCACTCTCCAGGCTCATCAAGATGCCGGAGAACGTGGAAGAGCCATCTAAGGAGGTGGTTAATGAGACTGAATCTCCAGAACCGGAAGAAGCTCTGGAAATCCTCGACGAGGCGGGCTTGCTCGAGGAATACGATGGCGATCTTGAGCTCTTGCAGGAGCTCCTGGATGCATTCTATGAAGAGTCTCCTCAAATCCTTCAGCAACTGAAGACCGCCATTGCAGATGGCGACGCGCCCGCAGTCGGCACCGCGGCCCACACGTTGAAGGGAGGCTCTGGCAACTTCTTCGCCGTGGCCTCATTCGAGTCAGCTCTCGCTCTGGAAATGATGGGCAAGAACAACAACCTCGATACTGCTCCCCAACAATACGAGAAGCTGGAGATCGAGCTCGACAGGCTGCGTGGAGCTTTGGAAGGGATTATTAATGCGTGAGTCGTGACGACAGGCTCCCAGGCCAGTCAATCAGCATCCAGCCGATGCCCAACACTTTACATTCCGAGTCGATCTAATATAAGAGTCAGCCTGTCTCAACGAGGCAGACTTCACCCGCCGTCAGTGCACCACTCGAGCTTACTCCACTGGCTCATACCACAGGTTCATGCGCGTATTATTGGCCGAAGACGAAAGGACGACAAGAGTCCGACTGCAGAGCTACCTCAAAAGGTGGGGCTACGATGCCATCGCAGTCGAGAACGGAAAGCTCGCCTTCAAGGAATTCGAAAATCATGAGTTCCAGATCGTCATCTCCGACTGGGAAATGCCTGAAATGGACGGGCTGGAACTGGTCAGCAAGATACGTGACTCTTTCGCCAGCAATTATGTCTACATCCTGCTCCTGACCTCACGCGCTGAGAAGCAGGATATTGTCGCGGGCATGGAAGCCGGCGCCGATGACTTCCTGACCAAGCCGTTCGATCGCAACGAACTTCGAGTGCGGCTCAGGGCGGGAGAACGGATCATCAATCTCGAAAAGGACCTCGCCGAGCAGAACAGCCAGCTCGAGCACGCTAATCTCAGCCTGGCTTCAGCAAACGAACGCATGATGTAGGACCTTGATGCCGCGGCTGAAATTCAAAAAGCCTTTTTGCCCAGCGATCTTCCAGACTGGCCGGGGATGAATTTCTCGTGGGCATTCCAGCCATGCGATGAGCTTGCCGGAGATACTCTCAACATCGTTCCACTCGATGACCAGAACATCGCACTCTTTGTCATTGATGTAAGTGGGCACGGAGTCCCTTCCGCTCTGCTCTCCGTGTCTCTGAGCCGGATGTTGTCCGGAAACGATCCATCATCGGTCCTCAAAGAACCAAGCGACGAGCCTCCAGGATACCGCATCGTTTCCCCCAGCGAGGTCGCGTGCACATTGAGCAAGAGATTCGCCGATGACGACACTGAACAGTACTTCACCATCATTTACGGAGTGCTGAACACTGACACTTCGGAGCTCCGCTTTGTCGGCGCAGGCCACCCCGGCCCAATCCTCCTTCGCGCAGGGCAGGCCGCTGAGTTCATCGATGCCACCGGAGTGCCCATCGGGCTACTGCCGGGGGAAGCCATCGACGATTACCACGAGATCTCACTGCAATTGGGGCAGGGAGACCGCATCTATTTTTATTCGGACGGTGTTCCTGAGACAGCGGACGACACCAACGACCTTTTCGATATTGATGGCATCATCTCGGTGCTGGATGAAGAGAGAAACGGAACGCTCGATGAGACCATCGCCTCTCTACTGGAGAACCTGGAATCCTGGCGAAACAACTCACCAGTCACGGATGACATTTCAGTGCTCGGGCTGGAGCTGACCTGACAGCGTCTGTCCTGATCAGGCCCTCATTAACCTCTCGGCGGAGGAATATGCCTTCCCTGCGGGTCCGTAGTGGGCGACTCGACGGCATCGGCAAGGCGTTGGCCGAATTCCGGATCACCGATGTGCTCCAGGCGTTCCGCGCTGCCGTGCAGCAGATCAAGCGGAAGATTGAAATGTTTGTGCAGGTAGCTCTCCCACAGGCGGTGTGAGCGAATGAGTTGTCCGGCCTTTTCCCGGCCTGCTTCGGTGAGTTGATGCTCGCCGAGGTCCTTCCTGATCTGGCCGCCCAGTTCAAGGCTTTTGAGTGCCAGCCACCGTAAAACGGGGCCAGTGCCCATGGCCTGCCGAAACAGCCGAATGGCGCTGTCGACTCGGTCTTTCAGATCATCCTCTTCCAGGCGATATAGAAGCCCGAGCAGGTCTTCTCTGGTGATCTGAAGGCTCAGCAACAGGCGATGGAGCAGTTTGCTGAAAAGGCCGTGTTCGGGGGCAAGAAGCATGGTAGTAAGGAGGATGAGCCCGGCGACCACCGCCATCATGCCTGAAGTGTTGGTGCTCATCCCAATCCCGCTCTGTTCCTGGAACCCAAACCAGCCGGGCACGATGATCGCCGAGATGTGGCCCAGAACTGCGGAGAGCACTCCGATGATGAGGCTGATAACGATCATCCACGAGAGACGGTCCGTCAGCAGGTGCGCGGCCGATCCAGGGACAATGAGCATGGCAATGACAAGGATGCTGCCGACGCTTTCAAATGAAGCCACCGTGGTGACGGCCACCAGTGTCATCAGCAGGTAATGCATCAAGTGAGAGTTAATACCCAGTGTGGTGGCCAGCGCCGGGTCAAACGAGCTCAGCTTCATTTCCTTGTAAAAGAGCAGAACGATTGCCAGGTCGAATGCGAAGACCAGTGACAGCAGAACAACCGCACGCGGCACTGGCTCTGCAACTCCGTCGATGGTGATCTCGAGAGGTCTGTCACCGATCATATATGAATCCAAAGGCACAAACTCGATGGCGCCGTAGAGCACGCAATCTGCGTCGATATGGACGCTGTCCGCAGCTTGGCGAATGAGTATCAGGCCCAAGGCAAAGAGCGTGGTAAACACGACGCCCATGGACGCGCTCTGCTCCACTTTTCCGAAGTGCAGAATCGATTGCGTAAATACAGCGGTCAGCACGCCAACAACTGCAGCTCCAACGAACATGGTAAAACTGCTCGTACTTTGTGTGACCAGAAAGGCAATCGCCAGACCGGGAAGCACCGCATGACTGATGGCGTCTCCCATCATGCTGAGCCGGCGCAGGACGAGGAAATTACCCAGGAGCGCGCAGGACATGGCGCTGAGGCAACCGGCAGCAACGATCCAGGAATCGAAGATGGACCACCCCTGTAGTTCGGCTGGCACAATCGCTGAGCGAAACCTCCCCGAATAAACCAGCAGCAGCAAGAAAAGGGCAACAATGCCGGGCAGTATCAGCATTCTGGTCGTCACGCGAGGCCCCCGTTCTTCTCGAGCGAGTGGAGGCTCATCGGCACGGAAAGATTCGGGTAATCCTCCGACAGGAGATCTTCGAGCTGCTGCACCATCGTGTGCCCAAGCACATGCTCGATCTGATCGGCGTCCCGGTCTACGTGGCTTGGCGCGATGTCCGCATGGCTGACGAGGTAGATTTCCCACAGCCGATGATTGCGAACAACTCGGCGTGCCTCTGTCAGTCCTTCGTTTGAAAGATGCCACTCCTTACCGGAATTGCAGTAAACGAGTCCGTCCCTGCGAGTCGCTTTGAGAAGGCGATTGAGCCGCCGAGGTGTCCAGGAACGGCTTTTAAGGAGGTTGTCGAAAGAGATGCCACTACCAGAATCTTCCCCTCCGGCCCGCTCCTGAAGCTCATACATCTCTCGCATCAGATGCTGCCGCGCGACTGTATCTTCAAGGCGCAGGTGTTCGAGCAGCCTGAAAAGAATTCCGCGGGCCGTGCCAAAACACATGCTGAAACCGAAGATTAAGCTGGCGACCAGTACGATAATTGCTCCGGCAGGCATCCGGGCAAACAGCGCGCTCAAACAGGCACCCACCAGACCGCTCACAGCCCCGATGAGCGCGGCACCGATAATCATTCGCAGAAGATGCTCGGTCCAAAATCTGGCCGCAGCCGAAGGAATGATCAAAAGGGCAATTACCAGAATCATTCCAACCGCCTGTAGCCCGATGACTGTGACCGCAACCACCAACGCCATCATGATCGTGTCCAGGATGATAATCGGCCATCCCTGCGAGCCGGCGTATTCCTGATCGAAGCAAAGGACGGCGAACTCTTTGAACAGGAGAACTGCAACAGCGGTGACCACTGCGGCCGAGAGCGCGAAGAGCTCGGCATCGCTCTTCAACATGGAGGCCGTCTGACCGTAGATGAATCGTTCGAGCCCGGCGGCCGAGCCATCCGGCATCTTCTGGATCACACCCAGAAAGGCGATGCCCAGCCCAAAGAACACTGAAAGAACGATGCCTAGAGCCGCGTCTTCTTTGAGCCGCGTCGTATATCGAATCATCAGCACAACAAACATGCCGACCATCCCGGCAAGCAGGGCGCCGAGCAGCAGCCCGGGCAGAGATTTTCCGTTGCCGCCCATTCGTACCATGATGATGAATGCGATCGTGATCCCCGGCAGAGTCGCGTGGCTCACCGCATCCCCCATGAGTGAGCGCTTGCGCAGGAGCATGAACGTGCCAATGACCCCCGCGGCCAGTCCGAGCAACATCGTGCCAACGATCACCACACGGGTGTTGTAATCTTCAAGGGTGATCAGCCGGATAACATCCTCACGAGACGGCATCCGGATGGTAGAATCGGTGATGGATTTGTGAAGCTTGGGCAGGCTGCTGTGAGTTTCGTGTCCGTCGTGGCCTGTTTCGCCGAAGGCAAGGGATGGCAGCAGCGTGATGAACAAGACGTAAGACGTAATGCGAAATACGTAAAACGAAATTCGTGAGCTCCGTCGTCGAGGATGGTGATGCTGGATCCCTGAATCCTGAATCCCTCCAGACTTACATGGCCTGTGGATGCCCATCCCGGGCGCGCCGGCACCTTGCCGGCTACAACGACGCAGGCGTTGTTTGGAAGCCGCCAGGGTGCCGGAGCGCCCAGGGACAGACGGCCGCAGTAACTTGCCTGATCTGCCCGACCAAGCTCTCGAGGCCGATGGGAGGACTGAATCCTGAAATCCTGAATCCTGCATCCCCAACGCCTGAATCCCAGATGCCTGATACCTCATGTCGCCCTCACTTCGCTTTTACGGCTCTTGCCAGAGCGTGTGCTGCTTCGTCAAGCAGCGTGAGTTTTCCGCCGTAGGTTTTCTGAAGGTTGTCGCGGTTGAAAACATCATCGGTGGGGCCGGCCGCGACGATGCGCATGTTGAGCATGATGAGGTGGTCGAAGTATTCGGGAACGGTCTGCAGGTCGTGATGAACAACCAAAACCGTTTTGCCGGTTCCGCGAAGATCGTGAAGTATCTTGATGATCGCTTTTTCCGTTGCCGCATCGACGCCGGAGAATGGCTCGTCCATAAAATAGAGGCTGGCATCCTGCACGAGAGCGCGGGCAAGAAAGACCCGCTGTTGCTGTCCGCCGGAAAGCTGGCTTATCTGCCGCATCGCGTAATCGGCCATGCCGACACGTTCGAGAGCGTCCATGGCCGCGTCCTTATACTTTCGGCTGACAGGGAAGCACCACCCAATCTTGGCGTACGTGCCCATGGCAACCACATCGAGCGCGTTGACTGGAAAATCCCAATCGACGCTCTCACGCTGGGGCACGTATCCCACCAGGTGTCTCTGTTTCTTATAGGGCCTGCCGTAGATCAGGACGCGCCCTGATACCTTCGGAATGAGGTCGAGTACCGCTTTGAGCAAAGTGCTCTTACCGGCACCGTTGGGCCCGACGATGCCGATCAGTTTCCCTTCGGGCGCGTCGAAATCCACATCCCAGAGCACGGGCTTGCGGTGGTAAGCCACCGTCATGTCATGAATCGAAATCGGTGCATCTTCCGGATGCTCGCTTCCGGTTGCTTTGGGCTCGATGGTGGATTGGGTAGCTGAAACGGACATGGGCGTAATGTGCAGTTCGAATCACTTCACATGTGTCAGTTTTCCGTTCATGCCCTTTACCGGAGCTTTCCCACCCAGTGCGCGAGCAACAGTTGTCGCGTTATGGTCGAGCATACCGAGGTAAGTACCTTCGTAGGTGCCGGGCCTACCCATCGCGTCGGAGAAGAGTTTGCCTCCAATGAAGACATAGTGGCCCTTGGATTTGGCGCCTTCGACCAGGGCCCTGACATTTTTCTCTGAAACACTGCTCTCGACAAAAACAGCCT
>JASLXP010000983.1 GCA_030740295.1 Planctomycetota bacterium | reverse complement strand
TGAATGCGACCGCGTTCACCGGTCCGCAATGGCCGCGCATGGTCTGGAGGAGCGTTCCGTCTGACATCCGCCACATTCGGACAGTGCTGTCGCTGCTGCCGGACAGAAGGTTTTCACCGGAGTCATCAAAGCGAAGCGTCTGGATGAGATTTTGGTTGCCTTGCAGAGATCCGACTCGCTCGAGATGTGGAAGAGAAAACAGAACGATTTCATTTCGTATGCCGGCTGCGACGTACCGGCCATCCGGAGAAGCCACGAGGGCTGTGCAGTAAGAGCCTCTTAATGACAGCCGATCCTGCCCCCTGCCGCTATCGAGGGACCAGGTGCAGAGCCCGGAGTTCCGGGAGGTCGTGACGAGCAGGTTGTGGGGCTCAGACACAGCCAGCAGATGCTGAACAACCGGGCTGAAGCCCTGGGAAGCTTCCACTTGCGCGAATCCCTCGAATGGGTCGTTCCTCAGAAGACGTGAAAAACTTGACAAGAATTGAGTTACCAGGGACTGGCGAAACTTGAGATCCACCTCACCGGTTTCGAGGTTGAGAGAATAAGGCACTTTGCCAAGCCCGGTAGCAAAGAGCCGGCGACCATCCGGTGAGAGCGACATGTCCATGACGGACTCCAGCCACGCGTCGAGTTGCTCTACGGTTTCACCGTCTGACCAGCGCCGCTTTTCCAGGATGCCTCCGGCCGCGGCCAGGAAAGTCTGTCCATCCGGGAAAGGGCAGATGCCCAGAAAGCCATCGCCATCGACCTGGCTCGAGTGGAGCGGTTTCGGCGAGCCCAGATCCCAGAAGCTCAAGTGCTGAATCAGATCGTGCTCCTCTTCGACCATCTGGGCGGAGTTGCGCAGCAGGAACTGGCCGTTGGGGCTGACGTTCAGTCCATAACCGAAGGGGCATGCCGGCGGGGGAGGCGCTTTCCACAGATGCCTGCCTGTAGAGAGCTCATCAACATAAAGCTCGTTTCCATCAGACCAGGCGAAGAGCACCTCGCCGTTCGATTGAAAGAAAACGGCTGCCTCTTCCGGGTAGGCGTATTCCATGATCTCCATATCGGATTCCGCTCGTTCCACATCTTCAGAATTCAGAAGGAGTTGCCCATCCTCAACGTCCCAGACCTCGATCGCGTTATTCATGAATACTGCGAGCCGGGCACCGTCCTCGTTGAGCCAGAATCGCTCGGCCTCGCCCGGGCCCCCGAAAGTTCGGGAAAAACTTCTGCTTTCCAGATCGACGACTACCACCGGGTCCATTGCAGAGGCGAATGCAAGCTTGCGGCCGTCACCTGAAAAGAGTGGCTCGACACTCGCATCGTTGACCGGAATCTGAAACTCGCACTTCACGTCGCCGGTGTGGGTTTCCCACACGACCATCTTGTTCAACGAGCTTGGCGCGGCCACAAGTGAGGTATCGCTGCTGATGGCCATGCGGCCATAGAAGTGATGCCCGCGCTGCGGCCATTTTAGAGTCGAAACCAGTTCGTTCTGCAGATGACTGTAGAGGTCGACACCTCCCTTCCCGGGAAGGGGAGAAAGGGCCCTCTCAGAAGTTGCAGCGGCTGAAATCAGATGGTGATTCGGACAGTTCACGATACGTCTGCCCGCAAGCGCGTCGAAGACGGTC
This sequence comes from Planctomycetota bacterium, assembly GCA_030740295.1. The sequence goes on along the minus strand of JASLXP010000983.1, from coordinate 7,466 downwards.
GTACCACCTTCAGGCAACTGCAGCAGAATAAGGCTGCCATCGGAACTGATACTCATGAATTCGTCAGCCGTGGCCGAGGTGGCGCCAGCTTCGACCACGTTGCGGAGGAGACGTCCGGTCTGCACATCCCACAGTTTCATCACGCCGGTGGTATCCAGCGTGACCAGCCGGGTTCCACCCAGGGCGAATTCCATCCGGATGATGTACTCCGAATGACCGAGTTGGAGAACCGGGATGGTCATGCCGTGAAAAGTGCGTATCCGGGGAGCGAGACTGAGTAAAGTCCTTTGTAAACTTTAGACTGAACGCTTCTGAAGATAGTATTCATCATGTTAAAAATCATATCCCAGACAGAGAGGCAGATGGTTTCAGGCTCAGCAATCCTTGAAATTCAGCATCCGTTGCACATTTCACATCGGGGCGGTGCGCGCATTGGGCCGGAGAATACATTGCCAACCTTCCAGCGTGCTGTGGAGGTCTCCAGGACCGACATGCTGGAGTTTGATGTTCGCAGAACATCGGACGGAGTCATCGTGGTGCATCACGATCCTGATGTCGACCGCACGACCAATGGCAACGGCCCCATACAGGCACTTTCCTTCAAAGAATTACAGGAGCTGGATGCCGGCTTCAGTTTCAGTCCCGATGGTGGGAATTCGTATCCTCACCGAGGTGAGGGCTACAAAGTTCCGGAGCTGGCCGAGGTACTGCATTCGTTCCCGGACGTGCTTTTTCACATTGATGTGAAGCAGAACGAGCCTGCCATCGAAGAAGAAGTGTTCAAGCTGATTAGAGATGCCGGGCTGTCCGAGCGCACATGTATCGGCTCGGCCTGCGATGATGTGGGGCGTCGCGTGAGGCATACTGCCGGCATGATGCCGACCTTCCCTGGCAAGGACGGGCTCAAACGTCTCTACATCCTTTTCCGATTGAAACTGTTGCGCCTCTACCCGCTGGCTCATGAGGTGATCTCCATCCCACAGATCGACAAAGGGAAGGAGGTCCTTTCAAAGTCGCTCGTCGCGCACCTCCGCTCACGGGGCAAAAAAGTGTTTACCTTTATTGTTGATGATCCGGAACAACAGGAGCGGGTTCTTGAAATGGGCGTCGATGGCGTCATGTCCGATCGCCCGGACGTCCTGCGCGAGACCATGGAGGCGATGAAGAAGGATGAGTGACAGCCCGACCATTCAATGGGGCGATCCCGATTTTGATCGTGCGGTGCCGGAAGGCTTGATCCAGCTCTTGCATAAGAGGATGAAGTGGAAGGCCGGAGAGGCGTTGCCTTACCCTCGGCCTGAGTTTGTCAAGATTCCCAAATCGGAATTTACGGAGGAGGAACGTCGCCAGCTCAGCGACCTGATAGGTTTTGAAAACGTGAAGGACGAGCATGACGAACGGCTGCGTCACGGGCTGGGCAAAAGCTACCTCGACATCATCGATTACTGCAGCGGCGAGCTTTCACTGGCCCCCGACGCGGTTCTCTATCCGGAAAACGTGGAACATGTTTCGAGCATTCTCAACTGGGCCAGTGAGTCAAAGAGAAAGCTCATTCCCTTCGGCGGCGGAACGTCTGTGGTCGGCGGGGTAAATCCGGTGGGCCCGGCTCTCACCCTCAGCATGGCCCGGATGAACAACGTGCAACATATCGATCTGCAGGCGCAGACGGTGCGGGTCCAGGCGGGGATCCTCGGGCCCAAGCTGGAAGAGGAATTAAACGCTCAGGGATTTACGCTCGGACACTTTCCGCAGTCCTTCGAGTATTCGACGGTTGGTGGATGGATTGCCGCCCGCTCGGCCGGGCAGCAGTCGACCCGTTACGGAAAGATCGAGGACCTGGTTGTATCCATGGCGGTGGCGACTCCTGCTGGAAAGCTCGAAACGAGGACTGTGCCTGCGGAGGCTGCGGGTCCTGATCTGGATCAGCTTCTGTGTGGATCTGAAGGCACACTCGGTGTCATCTGTGAGGCGACCCTGCGGATTCACAGAATGCCGAAAGACTGCAAATGGGTAGTGGCACTGGTGCCGGAATTCGAGGTGGGTATGGAGGCCGTTCGTGAGCTCATCCAAAGAGGTCTCCACCCGGCGACAGTACGGCTGTCCGACGCGCCGGAGACGCAGTTCTTGCGGGCGTTAACTTCAGAGCCGAAGAAAGGCGTGGCCCGTCACGCGGGAGCTTTGGTCGGTAAGCTCTATCTCCGCGCAAAAGGAATCTCCGCTAAGGAGGGATGTCTTCTTCTGCTCGGATTCGAAGGAGAAGATGATCTGGTAAGCCATGAATCCCGTATCGCTGTCCAGTGGTTGAAGGCCGCGAAGGCAACCATCGTGGATTCAGCAATCGGAGAAAGCTGGTTCGAAGACCGATTCAAACTGCCTTACTTGCGTGATCCGCTTATACAGCAGGGCCTCCTTGTCGATACCTTCGAAACATCCACCACGTGGGGCAAGCTCTTCATCCTCTCTCGCGAGGTGAAGGATGCGCTGAATGCCGCGCTCAGTTTCGACAGACACAAGCCGGTGATCCTGGCGCACCTGTCACACATCTACCCCGAGGGCGCTTCGCTCTATTTTACCATCGTTGTTCCCGCCAAGATGGAAGAGAAGCAGGAACAATGGCGGGAAGCGCAAAAGGCTGTGTTGGATGTCCTCATTAAGAATGGCGCCGCTTTGAGCCATCATCACGGCATCGGCCGGAATCACTCAGAGTTTTTCAAAAGGCAGGCCGATGGCCTCGAAATGGATGTTCTCGAGGCCCTGAAGGAGAGCTTGGATCCAGAGGCGATCATGAATCCGGGGAAATTGGGGATGTAGGAAGAGGGGCGGCAGGAGGAGGGAGGGTCAGCCTTCAGCATTCATCACTTCCGCCAATTCGTCGTTGAGGCGATGCATCAAGGTCTCGAGTTCTGAACAGGTTTGCTCGGCCTGCGACAGTTCGCCGGAGGTGCCGATCTTTTCCAGTGCGAATGCCTTCTGGTAAGTGGCATTCATTTCGAAGTTGCCGATGCTGCCTTTCAGAGTGTGCGCGGCGCGCCGGAGTTGTTCGGCGTCACCTTCCTCGATTTGCTGGCGGCACTGCTCGATCAGTGTGGCGGAGTTCTCAGCGAAAAGTCCGATGACTTCGGTCAGCAGTTCTTCATCTCCACCAAAATTGGCCAGCAGAACTTCCCGGGAAAGTGAGTCCTCCGTCGCGGGGATATCCGCCAGCCTTACTCCGGGCCCAGACGGGACCAGATTCTTGAGGGTGATCTGAAGCTTGCCTGGGCTGATGGGCTTGGGCAGATAGTCGTCCATTCCTGCTTCGAGACATTGCTCTCGGTATCCTTTCATGGCATGTGCGGTGAGAGCGATGATAGGAATGTGCGTTCCGGTCTCTGCTTCCAAAACACGGATTTCCTTTGTTGCATCCAGTCCATTCATTACTGGCATCTGAATATCCATGAGGATCAGATCCAGGTCACCTGTCTGGAATATCTCGACTGCCTGCCCCCCGTCTTCGGCAAGAAGGACTTCGTGTCCCAGCTTCTTCAGAAGTCCTATCGCTACCTTCTGATTCACTTCATTATCTTCGGCCAGCAGTACCCGCAGCGCCGGTCCATCGGCGTCGCCCTGTTTCTGAACGAATGCCGGATGAGGGCCAGATGGACGTTTGTGATGAGTCACCTTCATGATGAGGTCCAGCAACTCAGACTCTTGGACCGGTTTGGCCAGGTAGTGCTTCAATCCAAGTTCTTCACATCTGGCAACCGGCTCGGCCTCGAGTGAAGGCAGCATCATGATGATGCCCGACCGCACACCTTCCGTCTGACCGATCTCTTCCACCACCTGGAAGCCATCTTTGCCGGACAAATCAGAATCGATGATCGCAAATTGGAAGGGGAGCCCGGCACTTTCCGCGGCCACTGCGGAGCCGACGGCCTCCCCGGGATCGACGACCACGAACGGCGACATGCCCCAGTCCTGGAGTAACTGTTCGAGAAAACCCCTCTGGGTTTCACTGTCATCGACGACGAGCACCCTCGATCCGCTGAGCGCCATGCGCATAGATGTCGCTGAACCATCTGATTCGGTCTCGCGGGCATGGAACGGAATGGCGCAATGGAATTCGCTGCCTGTGCCCTCTGCGCTCTCAACCCAGATTCTTCCGCCCATCATGGAGACGAGCTGCGACGAGATGCTCAACCCAAGTCCCGTGCCGCCATAGAGCCGCGTCATGGAGCCATCGCCCTGCACGAAGGATTGAAATATCTTCTCTCTGTGTTCTGCCGGGATGCCGATGCCCGTATCCGAAACGATGAAGCGCAGCCCGGCCGTATCCAGTTCTGCATCTGCGTCGCTGCTGCGCAGCGCGCCAGAGCAATCCATCTCTTCATCCCTCTGGATCTTTACGACCACTTCTCCCCATTCAGTGAACTTGATCGCATTGCCCACAATGTTCGTCAGGATCTGTCGAAGACGGATCGGATCGCCGATCAACAGGTCGGGCACATCTCGGTCAAATGAACAGGCAAACTCCAAGTGCTTCTGCGCGGCCCTGAGGCTCAGGGCCTTCATAGTATCGCCGACCGTATCGCGAAGCAGGAATTCCACCGGTTCGACTTCGAGCTTGCCAGCCTCGATCTTGGAAAGATCCAGAACGTCGTTCAGAACCGTCAGCAGTGACTTTGCGGAAGATTTCACCAGCCCAAGGTTATCGGCCTGCTTGTCCGAAAGTTCCGTATCGAGGAGCAGGTCGGTCATGCCGATAATGCCATTCATCGGTGTGCGAATTTCGTGGCTCATGTTCGCCAGGAACTGGCTCTTGGCGCGGTCAGCTTCCTGGGCCTCCTCCATGGCTTCTTTGAGCTCGTGGGTCCGCTCCTCAACCTTCTGTTGCAGGTTTTCATTGAACTGCCGGAGATCCCTGTCTCTGCTCATGACGGCCTGCCGCATCTGTTCATAGGACGCAGAGAGTCGGCCGATCTCGTCATTGGACGCGTCTTCGATCTTCTCCTCGAAATCCCCTTCAGATATTTTTTCACTCGCCCTGACAAGGCTCTGAAGCCGTTGCGACCATCTTCCGATGAGGAAGAAAACGATGGCGATGCTGAATGCGCCGGTAGTCAGGAAGGTGAGGGCCGTGATGGTTGCCTGATGGCGCTGGGCCTCTTTCATTGCATTCGTCGAGACTCCGACCGCCACCGTTCCTATGGCATGAGGATCACGCGCAGTCGCAGTACCGGGGTCTTCCGGATTGTCATCAATCGAAGACAGCGTGATCGCAGCTTCGCTCAACAGGAACGTCTCTCCAGGCTTCTGGCCAGTGGTATAGGCTTTCCAGTTATCTGCACTTTTCACCGCCTTGGCGAGCAGCTCGGTATCTTCGTCATAAACAGCAATAAATGAGATATTGGGATTATCCCTGATTGCCCGGGAAAGGATCTTGTTGACCTGCTCATCGTCCTGGACGGCCACCGGCAGATTGCAGGCGAGTGCAGTGCCCGAGGCAAGGCTCTCGACTGCATGTTGGCTTTCACGTCGGATAACGCTGTTGGTCTGGTTGATGGTGGCGAGGGCCGCGAGTGAGAGTGCAACCAGAATAATCGCCAGTACCAGAAGAGTGACCTTGAGTCTGAGACTTAAGTGAGGGCTGCGGGTGGCCATTGAGGATGGACGACACGAGGAATCTATGAATTAAATCCCGGCCGCGGTTTTGTCCCGAATTGAGCGGTTCAGATATGTCGATGATTCTACCCGTGTTTTGCAGCGTTTCATCGAGATTGCATTCAGACATTCAGTCATTCTCGCCGATATAGGCCCAACGGGACTGCACAACCCTCAATGCTTCTTCTACGGAGGTCCGCCCTTCACGCACTTTGCGTGCGATTTCCTGCTGGAGTGTTCGCATGCCTTCTTCAACAGCCTTCTGCCGAATCGCAGTGTCTGCAGCGTTCTGAAGGATGAGTTGTTCGAGCGATGGACTGTGGAGAAGAAGCTCGAAGACAGGCTCACGACCGACATACCCAGTGTTACCACACTTTTCGCATCCAGTTTTGCGATAGAGCAGGAGGCTGGAATCGCTACTGGTCATGTCGCCAAGTGCAGAGCCATCGACCTCATAAGAACCCTTACAGTCTGGGCAGAGCACTCGAACCAGCCTCTGCGCCATGACGCCTCCGAGCGATGAGGCGACGAGGAAGGGATCGACGCCCATATTGACAAGGCGCGTCACCGCACTGGCTGCATCGTTGGTGTGCAATGTACTGAAAACAAGATGCCCGGTAAGCGAAGCCTGAACCGCAATCATGGCTGTCTCTGCATCGCGAATCTCGCCAACCATGATGACATCCGGATTGTGGCGCAACGAGCTCCGCAAGCCGTCGGCGAAAGCCATTCCGTTTTTCTCGTTCACCTCCATCTGTGTGATGCCGGCAACCTGCCGTTCCACGGGATCTTCGATTGTAAGGATTTTTTGCTCGGCCTGATTCAGGTGTCCGAGGGAGGCGTAAAGGGTGGTGGATTTTCCTGAGCCGGTCGGGCCGGTGATCAGGACCAGACCCAGCGGTCGTTCGACCACCTGCTTGAACCGTTTGTAGTCATGAGCACCAAGGCCGATGTTCTCCAGGTTGAGTTCCTCTTCGGACTGTGCGGCGATTCGAATGACAACGCTCGTGCCGGTTACCGAAGGCACCAGAGAAAGTCGGAGGTGATAACTTTTGCCCTCCATGCGAAGGTTAATGCGGCCATCCTGAGGTGAACGGGTTTCGGTGAGGTCGAGCTGCGACATGACCTTCAATCGGGCCACCAGCGGGCGAAGGGTTTCCACGGGCAGTTTGGTGCCATCACGCAGAATGCCATCCACTCGAAGTCGGACACGGATAGCGTCCGGCTCCGGCTGGATGTGAATGTCACTGGCTCCCGCCCGAATCGCCCGGACGAGTATGGAATTTACCAACCGTATGGCCGGCCCTTCTTCTTCCGCAGAAGTGACCTGGTAGGATTGTCCTTTCTGTTCTCTTGTCTTGGGATCGAGATTGGTTCTGATGCGATCGACTGCGTCCTGCATCACCACCTCGTCATCGAGGGGAGCCAGCGAAAGCTCGGGGATTTGAGAATCGCTCATGGATGTGCAGGTGGCATCGATGACCCGTGTTATCTGTTCCTCCGTTGCGATCACTGGATTCACTTCCACGCTGTAAAGAGCGCGCAGGTCATCTACCGCGCGCAGGTCGAGCGGGTCAGAGATCGCGACGGTCAAGGTATTGCCATCCCATGAAAGAGGGGCGATGCGATACCGTTCAAAAGTCTTCGTTGGGACAACATCTGCCGGTACGGGTCTGATCGGCGATTCGTCTAAATCCATAAAGGGCAGCCCCCACTGGAGGGCCCTGCAGCGCTGCCGGTCGTCATCGGACAGGTAACCCATTCGGACGAGCGCGTCCCCGAGCTTCTCGCCAGATAATTTACAGACTTCAAAGACCAGTTGGAGC
>JASLXP010000982.1 GCA_030740295.1 Planctomycetota bacterium | reverse complement strand
ATTTCTCTTAACAACGACCGGGCTAACAGACGGGGTTCTGGAATGACCTCTGACACCTCGCACTTAACGCCTGAGGCTACCAGGACAAGGCTCACGCTTCTGATGGAGGCCACCGTCGGCGGGACCCGGGAGCACCTGCGGCAACTGACCCACAACATCGATCAGTCAAAGTTTCAGATCACGGTCATCTGCTCCAACCTGCGCACGAGCGACTTCGACAAAGACATCGAAGCCATGAAAGCAAGCGGGATCGAAGTGGTCATCCTTCCAATGCGGAGGGAGATTTCCCTGTCAACAGATCTTTCTCAACTGTTCTGGCTTGTTCGGTATTTTCTCGCTCACCCCTGCGATGTTCTGCACACGCACTGCTCAAAGGCTGGCTTCCTTGGACGCATAGCTGCGGCCATAGCGAGCGTGCCCAAGGTTATTCATACACCTCACACGCTTGCCTTCCAGGCGCAGGGCTGTTCCTTATTTCAGAATTGGCTGTATCGCATTATGGAATGTGTCTCCGGCGAGTACACAGACATGCTGATCGCACTCTCTGAAAGGCAGGAAGAGAGATTTGTTGCGGAAGGACTCAAACACGAAAGCCGAATCGAAGTCATTCTGAACGGCGTCGAGATTCCGCAGCTCAGTTTGGAACAGTCGGCCAGACTGCGTGCCGGTCTGGCGCTCTCTGAGACAGACAAAGTCGTCGGCTTCGTTGGCCGCCTTACCGAACAGAAAGGTCTGCGTGAGCTGGTGCAGGTCGCCAGTCATGTCTGCGCGGCAGATCCGGACGTCACGTTCCTCCTGCTCGGGGAAGGGGACGAACGCATCAGATTGCAGACGCAATTGCAGGAGCTCGGCCTCGACGAGCGAGTGCGTCTGCTCGGGCATCGAACTGACGTCATGCCCTTCTATGCAATGTTCGATCTTCTTCTGATGACTTCGCACTACGAAGGTCTGCCTTACGCAGTGCTGGAATCCATGTCTGCAGCGACGCCGGTCATCGCCTTTGACTTGCCAGAGCTGCAGCCGGCGATTATCGATGGAGTTACCGGCATGCTGGTCCCGTTCGGGGACTGCTCGAGGGCCGCAGCCGCCGTGCTGCATCTTTTGAACGACGAAGAAACAAGGCAGGCGATGGGTTCACAAGCGCGGGAGCTCATTCAGGAGAGTTTCTCCACAGTTGCCTGCGTGGCCGCGCACGAAGAGATCTACCGTGGCTGAATTCAGGGGTCCTTGGAGCGGCTCGCAACGAAACATGTCGCAGCATCACTCCGGGCAGTCACCCAAGTCCGGCACCTCCATCAGTTCCCCTCCTTTTACCGCGGATTCGTGGGCAATGATGCCTGGTACTGCGTATCGAGCGGCATCCCAGACGTGGTTCATTTCCGGTTGCCTTCCTTCATCGCATGCGCGCACGAAGTCATCGACCAGGAATTGGTGAGAACCTGCGTGGCCGTTGGGAAGTCCAATGAACTCCTTCGGCAGCCTTTGCACAGGATGTACCGCGCTCGCATGAAGGTGCGTCCCATCTTTCGCAGTTACAGCGTCCATGGCCTCCTTCTCCCGATTGGCTGGAGCGCCCTTGCATGCCAGCAGCTCGTCGAGTCTCTCACTTTCCTGCCGGTTCTTATTCAACCAGATGGCACCAGCGGCGTTGTGCTCGAAGCTTCCGTCAGTTCCCCATAAAGCCATCCGCACAGTACCTGGATGACCAACACGTCTGAACTCATTAATACGACATGAACTCCCATCCGACATTCTGAAGAGCGCCGACTCATTGCTGAATTCGTTTTGCCACTCGTTTACGTCTTTCAGATAGATACCATCGTCCCCAGTATCCGTGAAGCCCTGGCAGGATACGTGAGTCATCTGCGCACCGGTCACCGAAATGATCTGGCTCGTTGAATGAGTTGGGTAATGCATCGGCGGCCCACCCGCGAAACGCTTCCAATTGTCACCGCCTCGCCACTTCATTACGTCGTACAGCCCGTGATCCCAGTCGTGGTAGTATTCTGCTTCCGCATATACGGCGTGCCCGAAATCGCCTTTTCTGAATCTGTCCCGGCAATAGAGCACGCCCGGATAGTAGGTGCTCGTCTCGCCAATCATGTAGATGCCGCGGGTCTCCTCGACGGTCTTCACAAGCGTTTCAATTTCTTCATATGTAATGCCGGTAGGGACTGCCGAGTAAACGTGCTTGCCTGCCCGCAGAGCAGCGATCGCCTGGGGTGCATGCAGCCAGTTCTGCGTGATGATCACGGCCGCGTCCACCTCTGTTTCGCAGAGATCATCAAGTGAACCGCAGGTCTCGCTGATTTCGTGTTTTTCCGCATTAGTGGCCAGCTTGTCGCTGTCGAGATCGCAGAGGATGACCTTTTCTACCAGCGGGTGTGCCTTGAACAGGGGAATGAAGCACTGGGCGAAAGAGCCGACTCCAACGATTCCTAATTTGATGCTCATGTGTTCGTTTCGAGAATCGAGCGGTCTGAACGCAGATTTCCTATTTGATCACACGCCCGTAAACGGGAATCTCAAGGGGCGGGTTGCCCGGAATGTCTGTCTCAATCACCACATTGCCGCGCATACGTCCTTCCGGAGCACTTTCGGCTGTCAGCGTAATGACCTTCTTGGTGCCCTGTTCTTCGATCTTAAGCTTCAGGAATTCCGCCGGGAGCTTGCTTGAGACAATCTTGAAGCTCTTGCCCGGCGGGCCGCTCAGTGTGACTTCCTTCGCCGCCGTTTCAGAGGTCTTGATTCGGCCGAAGACAAAATAAGAAGGTGTCGGGACGACTGCACCCAGCACTTTCCCATAAAAGTGAAGCTCAACAAATTCCATTTCCTT
>JASLXP010000981.1 GCA_030740295.1 Planctomycetota bacterium | reverse complement strand
CGGTGCTGTTTAAGCGGCGGTCTGTATAAGCATGATGCTGGATACTGGATGCTCGATGCTGTAGGGCCGGTCTGTTCTGAATTTCGTACGTCCTACGGCAGCATTTGGCCGCAACCGAGGATGAAGTCTTTGGTTCTTGATCTTTATCGTAATCGTTCACTTGTTCTCCTTGCTCTCGGAAGATCAAGTGAACGATTACGATAAAGATTATGAGGTTTACACGCACAGCGCGCAGAAGTTTCGATGTAAATCTCTGAAGTCCACCCCCGCCGTTACAACTGCACCGGCACTATCCAGCATCGAGTATCCAGCATCCAGTATCACTCCGGAAGAGTGGCTCGTCTGCTCAATTGCTCGTCTTTACCACTTGCCTCCCTTCGTTGCCTCTTCACTCCACTTTCACCTCAACAACATGAACGCCTTTGTTCAGGCTGTGGTACAGCATGTTCACGCGAAGAAGCCGGACTTCCCTGGGCTCGAACTCGAAGCGGTCTCCCCTGGGGGTGGAGGGGGTCTTGTTCTCCCGCTTGTCCCCAACGGTCGACCAGGTCTCGCCATCGGCGGATACCTGCAACGTGTACTGGTAGTAACGCCCGCCTCCCCAGTAAGGGTAGAGATGGACGGCTTTCAGCACCCGCGGCTTACGCAGATCAACTTGGAGCCACGCGGGGTACGGATCCGTCTGCCAGGAAGATTGAAGGTCGCTCGCGTTGCCATCGATCGCATTCGCCGGCGGATACTGCGGCAGACTGGCAGAGGCTGTTGCCACGCCGTCCAAGGGCATCCGGCCCGCGAACTGCCTGTCGTACGCAGCCCGGCGGGCCTCGGTTGTCAGCAAAGCCGGCGGCTCGACCGGATACGGTTTGCCGCCGCCCTCAGCATACAGCTCGAATCTTCGGCTGTATTCCCGCAGAAACGCCTTGCGGACAAGCTCAAAGCTCAACGGTTCGGCCGGATGATCCCTCTCATCATCGAGCAGGAAAGGCTTACTGGCGCGGGCCGGGTTGTAGTTGCCGTCCTTTACGATGAAGTCGAACTCGCTGCGATAGCTCTTGAGAATGTCCTGGTAGTTGTTGTCGTGCGCCCCCGGCCGCGGATGCCACTTAATCGATGCCCGCGTGACGTCCGGGGTGAAATAGATCAGACCGTCCTCCTCAGAGGTGCGCGTGGCATCCGAAGTGAACGAATCCAGTTTGACGGTCATCGGGACACGAAAGACCAGGAAGCGTGGCGCGTGATGGAAATCGCTTTCAACGGTCAGTGTCGCGCCATCACCGGTGAAGGTCAGCGTGCTGGATACGGTTCCCATCTCCGTCCGCGCGTTTTGGATGGCCAAACGCTTGCCGGGATCGATCCAGGCCTGTGAGATCAGCGAATAAAGGTAGAGGTCGCGTTCGTCCTCGTTGATACCGCACTGCCCGCCGTACTCGCAAACCATCATGTTACGGATGAAGAGCGCCGTCTTGGCCGCGGCCCACGCATGCGGCGGTGGACAGCCGGCGGACGGCGTGCGATTTGACCACGGCACGACCAGGTTCTCGAAACCCTCGTGCGTCGAACCATTGTGCAGCAGGACATGGTACAGGTCCAGGAGTGCGTGTTTCTGGTCGCCAATCGCACGGTACTGCTGGGCCTGGTTGAGTGTGACGTACTGGTGGACATGCATGCCGTTCCGATAGCTCATAACACCTTCGCGGTACTTCCTTCTCCGGATTTCGGACAGCGTCTTCGTCAGGCGCGGGTCATCGAATCCCAGTAGCTCCGTCGGGTAGACCAACAGGTTGTTTTCCCAGTCCTGGTTCGGGTACTGATTGACCCGTCCCCGGCGTCCCTGCACCCAGCCGGCTTTCCAGTCGTAAAGCCCGGACCGGATATAACCTTCCTTGCGGTAACAGTGATCGATCGCCTTGATGATTGCCTGGCGGTAGGTCTCCTCAGCTTTGGCCCAAGTGTTGGCGTCCGCTTCTTCGCCCATGATCCGAGCGGCCCGGATCGATGTCCGAAGTGCCAGGAGAGCGAAGAGATTGTGACAGGTGTGATACCCGGTCAGCATGGGCGCGTCATAGGGAATGGACGGGCGAATCAGGCCATGTTCGTTGTGTGTCTTGTGGTCATTGACGATGAACTCCGCACCCTTGCGAATAGATGGGAAGACCTTGCGCCCGTAGTCGTTGTCTCGCGTCATGACCAGGTGGTAAGCCAGAGCAAACAGCCCCTGGCCATGTGAGGTCACGATGTTGTCGTTGCCACGGTTGTGGACGTCGATGAACATGCCTGAGCCGTGCTGCTTGCGAAGCAGCCAGTCGACGTTCGGCTGGACGAAAGCGTGGAGCCCGGCCGTGTCGTAGGCCAGAAGCATGTCGATGTAGTCGTTCAGGAATAATGCATCGTACGGCAACCCACTGCCCTGGCGTCTGCCGCCCCGCTGTTCGCGCGTTGCAAGAATCAGGTGTACCAACGACACCCGGTAGGAATCGTTGACGCGCTTTTCAGGAATCTCAAATCCGGTTTCGCCGAACAGGTTTCTCCAGTACCTGGCGATCTTGTCGAGTTCCCCCCTGCAATCGGCCGCGGCCACCGCGGCAATGTGCCCCGGATTCGCCAGCGGCACGCGCGGCATCTTGAACACGGCACTGAAGCTTCCGCCCGGCTTCAACGTGCGACGATAAACACTGAACCCCGTGGCCACCCGATCTGTGATGTGATGATCGGCCGCGGTGTACTCCCCTTCGCAGGGGGTGCCCGCTACTGCGCAGGTCTCCGCACCGGGTGATGAGAAGTACACTACAGACCCGTTGCGGGTAACCTGGTCGTCAGCCATGGTGAAGCGGGTGGTCGGGCTGATCGGCACTTTCACCCTACCCAGTCTGAAGTTGCCGGCCGTCCCCCGGATCGCAGCCGCCACAACGCCTTCGGCCGGCTTCGCGCCCGGATTACTCATCGTCAGCCGCACGAACTGCACGAGATTGGCTCGGCCAAGGACCGGCAGTTCGGCACTGAAGATCTCAAGACGATAATCAATCCCACCATGGGACCAGCCGTACTCCACGATTGGCATCCAACCATCGCGAAAGGTCTTGTTACGAGCCATGACCGGCCGAAGCCCTTCACCGTAGAAAAACGCCAATTCCGCATGACGGGTGTACACCGCTCCGTCATAGGTAATCTGCACCGGCTCAGGGACGAACGGCATACCAATTACGGTCGTCGACTGTGCCGCGTAACACCACTCCTGATTGGGGGCATCGATCACTGGGTCGAACATGGGGCCGGCGGTGATGGGCAAGCTGGGCCTGAAGAGCAGGAACAGGAGTGATAGAAGAGTGGCGCAAATACTGTCTCCTTTCATGGGAAGCACCTTATCTCTTGGTCTTTGTCTGGGCCGCATTGCTCATGTGCCGGGCCGTTGGCCGTTTTAATCAGTTGCTTTCTCACTTTCTCACTTTCTCACTCGTCAGCTCCAAGTCGTAGGAACGGCCTTCCCGACATTCCGCGGTGAGTAGCCAATTGCCATCCTCAGCCGGCTCCAGCTTGACGTTATCCGGAGCGTCAGAAAGGCGCCATCTGCCGGCCATCAGAACCTGCACGGTCGTGGGTAGGCTGATGCCGTCTTTGCCGAGATTCAGATCAGGACAGGCCAGGCTCATCTGCCAGGTGCGACGGTCCGTCTGCTGAGCCATGAGCAGGCATGGTTGCAGGACCTTCTTCACCGGTAAAACGGGATCGGCCTTCATCCCCCTTATTCGCGCCCAGAGGCCGGGACCGGACCTGGCCGGATCAGCCGTGGTGCGTTTCACCTCCTGTTCCTCAAAGAAGACGCACCCCCACGTTCCCGTTCCCCGGTCGAGGACGAGGTGCGCGTGCTGGTCTTTCTGCCACACGAGGCATGGCTGAGCCTTCGGCTTCTGCATTTTCCTGGCGAATCGACGGAGCCGGCTGGGCGTGGTCTGGACCAGGAGATGATACTCGTAGTCTGCGCCTTTCGGGTTGATGCCGTGGACGAGCCCGGCCGTAGCGTAGTCGCCCTCCGTGTCCTTCTTGTCGTGACCATCGCGAGACTTCTGGCGCTGACGTGCCACATGGACGGACTGGCCCGCGGGGACGTAGTAACCGGTGCCCTGAGTGTCGATGAGGGTGTGCGCAATCTCAGCGTCGAGCGATCGTGTAAGCGGAAGCTCCCTCAGCTCTTTGCCGTCCACTTGGATGGACTGGTCGGGAACTGCCAGAAACTTCTGAAACAGGTTGGTCTGTACGGGGAATGGGGAGTCGTGGTTCTCGATGTCCGAGCCGAGACAAATGATCCGGTCGTCAAAGAAGAAGTACGTCTTCTTCCCGCGAAACGCGTGCCCCTTCACCGGCTTCTCCCCCTCCGGCAGCGCCTTGCGGTATTGGTGCCCGCTGTTGAGTGTC
>JASLXP010000980.1 GCA_030740295.1 Planctomycetota bacterium | reverse complement strand
TCTATATTGTTATCAATATATTATAGAATCCCAAGCAATTTGGCACAGGTCTTGCAAGAGCATACGGCAGGCGCCCGCCGGCCATCCGTGAATGCCGGGCGGGTTCCTTTCCAATCTCTCATCGGGAGGCATGTTATGAAGACGTTCATATTGATTCTGCTGCCTGTCGCCCTCGCCGGCTGCGATGTGGTGGACCCAACCCTCATCGGCGGACCTGTAGCGGATGGCGCGCCCGCAGGCCAACTCATCAATGCGTCCGTCACGGTTCTGCAGGAGCAGGGCTACACTGTGATTGCTGCGGATTCTGAGGCTGGGATTGTGACGACGGACTGGCGGGACGAGTCGAGCTTTGCAGGTCAGATTTTCCTCGATGAGTCCCACCGTTCGCGTATTTCGGTTGTGGTGGACTTCTATTCCAACAGCCTCACAGTCCAGATGACCAAGCAGATCAAAGACGGCGATGCCCCCTGGCGCAATGACGGGCTCTCGGGCAAGGACCGGGATCGCATCCAGACTATCTTGCTTCAGATCCAATCCCGCGCCCGGGCGATCCAGGAACAGAGTGGCTCGGCCGTCGGGGTGTGATTGGAGGGATCCGGTATCCGGTTTAAGGTGATATATGTTCGTATGGCTTGACAACCTTGCGGAGTAGGGCTATCTTCATAGAGAGGTAGGCCAATTGGAGGAAAATGAACATTCTCCGTGAAGGATTCAGGGAATGAAAAAGAAGATAGATATCGATCAGCTCGAGGTCGGGATGTACATGGAGGCCGACGTCAAGGAGGGCTCCAAGGCCGCGGGGGCCTCCAAGCAAAATGTTTTGCTGCTGGGCAAAGGAGTGCTGATTACCTCCGATAACCAGATCCGGCGGCTAAGAGAGGCCGGCCTGACAGGGGTGACGATCGATACGACGAAGGGGAAGGACGTAATCGGCGGGATGCCGGTTGGCCCGGTGGCGGTTCCGCAGCCGTCGCGGGAACGCCGGGCAAAGCCGCTGCCTGAAGGCCGAACGGTGCCCTACCGGGAAGAGATCAAGGTGGCCCGGAAGACCAAGGCCGTGGTTTCCAAGGCGCTCAAGGGGGCGATGGAGAGCGTGGCGCTGGGCGGTGCTATGGATAAGGCCAAGCTGGACGTGGCCGGGAAGCTGATTACACAGAGTGTGTTCCGAAACGTGGATGCGATGGTGGGGCTGACCCGGATCAAGGAGCACGATCCCTATACGGCGACCCACTGTGTGAACGTTTGTGTGCTTGTCCTGGCTGTCGCCCACGCCGATGGGATCGACCAGTCCACAGCGGAGATGCTGGCCACGGCCACCCTGCTGCACGACATCGGCAAGACCAAAGTGCCCCTGGAGATTCTGAATAAGCCGGGGCGGTTTGAGCCCCACGAACTGGATGAGATGCGCAAACACACGGTCTACGGGGAGGAAATTCTTAAGGATATGGGTCAAGCCCTAAATTGTCTGTAAAATTGTCTACCTGCGGAAAGGCCTTTTCTCAGTCGGCAGCCGTGGCGAGCTCTTCCGACGGATTCATTTCTTCTAGCAGGCTCATAT
>JASLXP010000979.1 GCA_030740295.1 Planctomycetota bacterium | reverse complement strand
TAACCTTCCGCATATTTGTTGGTCAACACCGAACCCTGTGCTTCCAACACCCGCGAACTGACGTAATTTTCCGAAGCAATCAATTCAATATGATCTTCCTGACGCTGCTCTTCACACCACTCGGGTTGGGCTTCTATGCCTTGAGATTCTTGTAGGTGGAGTGATGCCGCCTACGCCGCGGGCGGGTAATCGAAATACTCACGGTCGAACGAGATCGCACGCAGCGCCTGCATTCCGGACGAGCTTTGAAAGAGAATCGCCACCGTCAACGGGATCGCATAGACAAAGGCAGCAGCGAGGCCTGCGAAGACCTGTGCACTGATCGAAAAATTCAGCCAGACGTGCGGGAAGAGAGTCAGGTGTTCGAAGATGAGCCTCAGCGCTGGAGGCAGCAGCTCAAACTGCGCCTGCTGTTCCGGCGAAAACTTGATAGCGGATGCCGTGAGAAAACCGAGCAGCTTGACGCTGAAATCCACAATCAGCCAGAAAGGCACCGCAAGCGTCAGAGCGAGGATGCTTGAAACCGCGTGCCTTATTGAAAGCCGCAGCCAACCGACACCCAGCATCTCTTTGATCGCCTGGAACTGATCCGAGCGGCGGCCATATTCGGATGCCAGGAACTGCGGCATCACAAACAGACCGAAAAAGCCGACCAGTATCTGCGCAATGATCAGCACCAGCAGTGGGATCATAAAAATGGACAACAGAAGCTGTCCGCCGGCCTCCACGTCGCCGATGAAGATCAGGGTAAGGAGCGGTATCCCAAGGAGCAGGATGGTACCCACACAGGCCAGCCCATAGAGCAGGCTGCGGACGAGCCTTGCCTTCAAAGATTGCAGGAGCGGCCGCAAATCGATAGGCCCTTGCTGCCGTTGAATACTGGAGCTGATCATAATCGCCGCGCCCATGCTGACATAGGCAAGGGCAAAGCCGATCGTCAAAGGCAGCAAACCGATTGGTAGAAGATAGAGGCTCGGGACGGCGAAAAGAAAAAAGAGCATGAGCGACGCGAACGTCCCCACAAACTGAGCCGCCAGTGCCCTCGGCTGGAAGGTCAACTGCAAAGACTCGTTAATCTCTTTCAGGGAGACGACGCGGGGAAACTCCTCCATGCCTGGCCTTCTGTCACTGGGGCGCGGCAGAGCTTTGTCTGCGCGGGGGGAACTCAAGTGGATTTCGGCAGACTCGCCGAATACGCGGCAATCTTATAAACCCAACTCAGCAGGCACAAGACGGCCAACGCCAGCAGAAGCCACGGCCAGCGCCTGTAGTACATTTTTGGGAAGAACGGTTTCTTCTTGACCAGCACAAAGCCTGAGTAGAGAGGCACAAGAAAAGTCACGAACGCCAGTATCGCGCCAAGGGGTTGCGTCCTGGCCGACTGCAGAACCTGCCCTCGCACCATGTGTGAGTAACTGGTCGTCATTCCGCAAAACGGGCACGGCTTTCCGTAATGGATCAGAAAACTGCACGATGGCAGACCGAGTTGCTCGTGTGTCCCCATTCCCATCGGATTAGGCTTCAACCAGGCGGCGATGCCGAGCAAGGTCAGCGCGAACAGAGTCATCAAGATGGGGGCGGCGACCTGTTTGGCCATTCTGAGCCTTGAAGTCAGTGTCTGAATTCAACCAATGAATTGCCGCAGAAAAATCGCGCTCTGTCGCAACGAGCGTTTGCGAGCTTCCAACGAACTTTCGTAAGCCCGGTCTTCCACCTCCACGCAAACCGGACCCGTGTAGCCCGTATCGCCCAGTACGGAGAAGAAACGTCCCCAGTCGATCTCGCCGAGGCCGGGCAGCTTGGGTGAGTGGTATTCGAGCGGTGTTGCCAGGATGCCCGCATCGTTCAGTCGTTCACGATCCACGCGGACGTCTTTAGCATGGACATGGGAGATCCGGCCTGCGAATTCCCAGAGCGGATGAATGTAGTCCATCTGTTGCCAGACCAAGTGTGACGGATCGTAATTGAGCCCGAAATTCTCATCGGGAATCTCTTCGAACATTCGCCTCCAGACCGCAGGGCTGATGGCCAGGTTCTTCCCGCCCGGCCATTCATCGTCACTGAACAGCATCGGACAGTTTTCGATACCGATGCGGACCCCATGCTCCCCGGCGAACTTGACGAGCGGCTTCCACACCTGTTGAAACCGTCGCCAGTTGTCATCGATGGATTTCGTCCAGTCACGGCCAATAAAAGTGTTTACCTTATCCAGGCCAAGTTTTTCGGCTGCGGTGATGACTTTTCTCAGATGGCTGATGTAGACCTTTGCTTCCTGCCTGTCTGGCGCCAGCGGATTGGGGTAGTAGCCCAGCCCGCTGATGCTCACGCCCGTGGATTTACACAGATCGATGACCTTTTGCGCATCTGATTTCTTGAAAGAAGAAACGTCGATATGAGTGACGCCCGCGTAGCGTCGTTCTGCTTTGCCCATTGGCCAGCACATGATTTCCACACAGTCGTATTGCTGTTCAGCCGCGAATGACAGTACTTCCTGAAGCGAGAGGTCGGGAAGGATGGCACTGACGAATCCAAGTTGCATGGTTTTCTCCTTGATGGCTTTTGAGTGTTCTGGATTCTGGATTCAAATTTCGGCATTAAAAGAAGCCGTTACTCAAACGAGATCACCTGACTTCATCAACAACATCCACCCATCTCCGTTCCCGGTGTGATTTGAGGATGGCTTCGCATAGCACGATTTCCCGGTGTCCGTCTGCGAACGTGGGGAATGTTGCTTCGGCCGAAAAATCGGCTGAGGCGATGAATTCATAAAAGGCTCTGAAACATTGCTTGAAGGAATCGGCGTATCCCTCGTTGTGCCCACCCGGAAGGGAGGCGGCAGAACCAGCCGCCGGGTTCAGTAATGCTGGATCACGGAGCAGAGATTCGTTCGGATGGTCCCGGTGGCCGATCCAGATTTCGTTTGGCTGTTCGCTGTTCCACGCGAGTGAATTCTTCGAACCGGCGACTTCGAACCGAAGACAGTTCTTCCTCCCAGCGGTGACCTGTGAAACCCAGAGACAGCCGCGGGCCCCGCCATGAAACTGCAGCATCACGCAGCCGTAATCTTCGGTGGCGATTTCTACGGGCACCGTCTCCGATGGTGCCTCTTCCTTTCCTTTGAAAGTCTCCACTTCGCCGAGCGGCCGCTGCCGCTTCGAATGCACAGTCTTGAGGTCGGCGCAGACGGCCTCGGCTTCGAGTCCGGTGATCGCATGGATGAGATCGAGCCAGTGTGTGCCGATATCCGCCACGGCTCGAAGGTCTCCACCCTCTTCGACCAGCACACGCCAGTTGTAATCGGTCGGCAGGAAGAGCCAATCCTGGACGTAACTGCCGGCCACATGAAAGACTTCACCGATCTCTCCGCCGCGAACTCGTTCCCGCGCCTCCAGGCAGAGGGGATAGAAGCGGATGTTGTAGTTTACACCGGCAGCCTGGTCGGGATGCTCTGCTGCGAGCCGGACAAGTTCCGCCGATTCTTCCGCATTCATTGCCAGCGGCTTTTCGCACAGGACATGCTTGCCGGCCTCGAGCGCAGCTCTTGCCATTTCGAAATGCAGACGATTCGGCGTTCCAATATGAACGGAATGAATCTCATCATCATGGAGCAGTTCATCGAAATCCGAGTAGGCATGCTCCAGGCCAAGCGCTTCGGCTGCCGCTGCGGATTTTTCCAGGCTCGAGCCCAGGATACCTTTGGCGTTCACACCGACTCGACGGAGAGCCTCGACATGGACTGCGCCCATGAATCCAGTTCCAACAACTGCGACTCCTATCTGACGCATGTGAGATTCCTGTTCGAGTGGTTCTTGATACAGACTGTTCAGATGATAAACCACGAATGACGACGGGTGAATCAATCAGCCCGGTCATCTATACAGCCAGCCCTAAAGGAGGCCATCATGTCCGTAAACCCAATTCCCGAGGGTTTCCATACGGTGACGCCGTTCCAACAGACCGGACGGCACCATCATGCACGCGCAGATGCAGATCGGAGACTCAATGGTCATGCTTGGTGAAGCGACCGGTGAATTTCTGCCGATGCAGTCGATGATCTATCTTTACGTGCCGGACTGTGACAAACTCTACGAGCAGGCCATTCAGGCCGGAGCCGAATCGCTTATGGATCCGGCGGATCAGTTTTATGGTGATCGCAACGCCGGTATCAAAGATCCGCTGGGCAACATGTGGTGGATCGGCACGCGCCTCGAGGATGTCTCCAAAGAGGAAATCACGAAGCGCGCTGCAGAGGCATTTGGTGAGTCGGATTCGCAGTCGTAATGGCGAGCTGCCAGCTTGCCGGCCTCCAGCCAACCGGCCTGTGGTCACGACTGATTGCCAACGTTTGGACCGACGGCTCCAAATCGGCTTGTGTAATAGTTGGTGTGGAAAAGGGCTTGATCGCCAGTGTCGCCGATCTTCTTCCAGATCTTCACCATCAATCCTCGGATCAACTCGGCGTATGCCGGATCGTCAACGAGGTTTTTCATCTCGTGGGGATCGTCTTCAAGGTTGTAGAGCTCATCAAAGTCAAAACCGTTAAAGGCGAATTTCCAGGGGCCGTCCCACAGAATGCGTTGAGTAAGGATGAAACGGTTTCCGAAATTCTCCGCGTAGCCGATGGTGAATTCAGAAGCCTCTGTTGGTGTCTTCATTGCTGAGGCGAATGATTGCGAGTCAGGCACATCGATCGAGTCCGTACCAGTCAGCTCGAGGAGTGTAGGACCGATGTCGTGGAGGCCCACTCGTGCCGGCGATTCGATGCCCTCTGCCAATCCGGGGCCTGACATGACGAGCGGGACGTTATAGATCTCTTCGAAAGCGCCGTAATTGTGTCCGTCCATGCCATGCGAGCCGACATACTTTCCGTGGTCGGCAGTGATAATGATGATGGTGTCTTCGATCTGGCCTGTATTCTCGAGATGGTCCAACAGCCGACCGAATTGCGCATCGAGCTCGGTGACGCGGCCGTAATAGCAGGCCAGCGCCATGCGCCATTCATCGTCCGTGATGTCTTCAAAAATCTTCTGTTGCCGCCGATAGAAACCAGGCCGGTCACTCATGTCGTCACGGAGGTTCTCCGGCAGTTGGATATCGTCGAGGTCGTACTGTTCGAATGCTTCGCGCGATACGATCATCGCCTCGTTTGGCTCATAAAAGCTCGCGCAGCAACACCACGGACCGGTGCCGTCCTGTTTCTCTAGAAATCCAAGAGACTCCTGTGTGGTCCGGCCCATGTTTCTTTCGGACGCAGGTTCATCGGTGACGCCGTAGTGCAGGATTCTGTTGTAGCCGTCCGGCCCTTCATGGTAGCGGGAGAGCGCCGTATCGAGGGGCGTCTCCGTCGGTCCGCCACTTTGAGAGTGTGCACGATGAACCTTGCGACCGCTTACCTGGTATTCGTTCCATCCGAAGTTCTCGAGCTTGTCCGAACGCTCGATATGCCACTTGCCGAAATAGCCGTTGTAGTATCCAGCGTCCTGAAGATGCTGAGCCCAGTGAGGGCTGTCCCGCAAAA
>JASLXP010000978.1 GCA_030740295.1 Planctomycetota bacterium | reverse complement strand
GAGGCGATTCTTCAAAAACCTGATCCGAGGAGGAGCAGTGAAGCGTTTCACTACCTGCACCGTGGCCCCCTTGGCCTGCAAAAGAGTCGTGCCCGATATGAAAAAGCAGGTCTTGCCATCACCCGCGGTCATCTGCTCCGGTGCCGGGCCGGATTCATAGGCAGCAAGTTCTTTCGGCTCGGCTTCCAGCTTAAAGAGACGGATGAAACCATCACTCCCGGCCGTCAGGAGTTGCTTTCCAACAGATGCCAGACGGGGCAGTTGACGCATCGCCCTCCTGGTGGTCCTGGCGCTCCGCGACAAGTTGGGCTCTCCCTTGCTCCCGGCTGTCCGCGATAAGTTGAGCTTCAGGACTTCTCCTTCCTTGCTTACATCGCTTCCCAGCTCGGGCACAACAAATGAAACGATGACGCCAGTGTCCAGGGCTGCGTAGAATCGTTCCTCTGTTCCGTAAAAAGAAACAGGCATCCCTTTAACCGGGTGTGCCCGAAGTGGATTGGCGGCTTCTGCTCCAACTCCATCCAAATCATCATCCTCTTCCTTCTTTTCAAAATCGATATCGGGCAGGCCCTTTTCGGAAGGGTTGGCTTTGTCTTCCAGGTAGGTGTCCCAATCCAGAGTCACCACCTGGTTCGGACCGCCCGCGGCGACGACTCGGTCCGATACGAATGAAAGAGTACGGACGTCCCCCACCTTGCTGACAAAGTCGGTGACACGTGGCTGGGACGGCATCTCGAAATCAACGACCGCCAGGCCGGAGGTCCCAAGGGTGACGACTGCCCAGCGACCACTTCGGATTGGCAGGAGCTGATGAGGGCGGATGGCACCGAGCTTTGCCTCGCCTTCGATGCGCATGCCTTGACTGGTGAGTCTCCCGCTCCCGATGAAAAACAGTTCGAGTGTGGTCTCTCGATCCCGGATCGTCTTTTTGAGAACCTCCTTCCTCAGGTAAAACAGTCGACCGCCGCTCACGGCCAGGTCGACCAGGTCCCAGGCCCCCAAAAAAATGGGAGCTTTAGGGGTGAGGCCCTGATTCCCAATGCGATAAGGCTGAAGAATCCTGCGGTCGGTAAACACCCAGACGAATTTTCCCGACGGGAACGCTCGAATGGCTGCCCCGGGCGTCAGAACCATCGATCGGATGGTGAGTTTCCCACCGTGAAACTGCATGGCTGCCAGGCCGGACCTGCCCCACGCCACGTACGCCGTCTCGTCCTTTGATGCAACATCATGAATCTGACCGCCCTGCAGGGGCATATCCCATTCGGCGCTGCAGACATTGAATGGGCCCAGGAGCACACCAAAGATGATATGATCGACAATCAGAATTCCGCTCATCAGCATTTTCACGACTCCCGAATTGTCCGGGCGCTTTTCGCTGTGCGTGATCTTCACCTGTCCCCATTCGGTTGTCCAATCTGCCAGAATTTCTTACACCCATCCGGCTTCTGCCGGCATGAATGCAATGCACCCCGGCGGGTCACAACGAAACAACATGCTCAGGATTCCCACACATCACAACTTTCACACTCTCAAACACCACTACCATGCAAAACCTGGCCATCAACGGCGGACCTAAAACCCGCACTGAACCGTTTCCTTCTCGAAGACCTTTCGGACAGAAAGAAGAAGAGTTACTCATTGAAGCCGTCCGCAGCCAGACCCTGTTCGGCAAGAGTGGGACTTTTGTGAAACAGTTGGAGGAGGAATTCGCCGCCTTCTACGGCATCGGATACGCCCAGGCATCTACCAGCGGAACAGCGGCCATACATACCGCTGTCGGCGTGGTCGATCCCGAGCCGGGCGACGAAATCATTACGGCGCCCATTACCGATCCCGGCAGCGTCATGCCCATTCTGATTCAGAATGCCGTGCCGGTGTTCGCGGATGTCGACCCCATAACGCTGAACATGACGCCCGAATCGATCGAGGCCAACATCACTGACCGCACCAGGGCCATCATTCTGGTTCATCTGTTCGGTCATCCATGCAACATCGAAGAGGTCCTCGCCATCTCGGAAAAGCACAACGTCACCCTGATCGAAGACTGCTGCCAGACCCACGCCACCAGGTACAAGGGGAAGTATGCCGGTACGTTCGGGCACATGGGCTGCTTCAGCTTCCAGCAATCAAAGCACATGACCACCGGTGACGGTGGCATGATCATTACGAATGACGAATCCACTTACATCCGGCTCAAACTCTTCTCTGACAAAGGTTGGGATTACAAATATATGGGCGACCGTGACCACGCCTTCCTCGCTCCCAACTACCGCATGACAGAAATGCAGGGCGCGGTCGGCGTTGCACAGCTCGAAAAACTGCGGTCAGTCGTCGAGCGCCGGGTGGAGCTTGGGCGCCTGCTGACCGGGCTCATCGATGACGCGCCCGGCATCACCGCTGTCACACTGCCGGCCGACCGTGAAGTCTCCTGGTGGAATTACATCTTCCACGCCACCGGCTACGACCCCGATAAGTTCTGCGAAGCCCTCCGAGAGGAAGGAGTCGGCGCGGGCGCGCACTACATAAAAGACCCGATCTACATGCGGGGAAACTTCCTCACCGACAAACGCACATACGGCGGCAGCGGATTTCCCTTCGATTCGTCATACGTCAGCCGCGAGTACCACTACGGCCCCGAGCTGGTCCCGGACGCGGTTCAAGGGCTCGGCACCGTCATCACCACCTCTCTGCACGAGCACATGCAGGAAGACGACATCCGCGATATCGCCGCGGCCATCAACAAAGTGGCGAACGCATTCAGCGAGCATGAATAAGTCTTTAATAACGACTCTCATTTCCGCGGCATTCATACCGCTCGGTTTCATCGATACGCCCATTAGGGAGCAGCTACTGTCCATCGGGCTTTTCGCCACTTCCGGTGCGATCACCAACTGGCTGGCGGTGCATATGCTGTTTGAAAAAGTGCCTGGACTTTACGGTTCAGGTGTGATCCCCAACCGATTCGAAAGTTTCAAATCGGGCATTCGCGATCTCATCATGGGGCAGTTCTTCACCCGGGAGAATATCGAGCGCATGCTGGAAGAAGAATTCCAGAGCCAGCCGGCAATCAATACCGAACAGATTGTTGACAACATCGATTACGACCAGGTTTTTGATCGAATCGTAGAAGTGATCCTGGAATCAAAGTACGGAGGTATGCTCCGGATGATCGGCGGTCAAAGAGCGCTCGAGCCTCTGCAAGAGCCAGTCGAGGAAAAGATGAGGGTTACCGTGGCCGAGATCCTCGAGTCAGACGTTGTCACATCAGCGATCGATGCAAGCATACATCCCGATGAAATGGCCGAGGACATCATGCAGAAAATAGAGAGCATCGTGACACAACGCCTCGACGAGCTCACCCCGCAGAAAGTCAAAGAGATCATCCAGGAAATGATTCGCGAACACCTCGGTTGGCTCGTCGTATGGGGAGGTGTGTTTGGTGGAGCGATTGGATTGGCCTGTTCATTTCTGCCGTGAGCTGTAGGATCTGTGCATGAGCCGACTCGAAAAGACAGAAGCCATGTCGATTGTCATTTGCACGATTGGCGCTGTCTGCATCCGCTCTTTGTTGCCACAGCAGATGCAATTCGGCAGCTTTGTTTTGGCGCTTTCGGTGATCCTTGAGATGGGGCCATGGCGAGTCCGGCGTGAAAGAGGCCACCTTAATATCGTCTTTGCCTGGCGGCCTTACCATCCATCCTGATCAGATGTCCTCTCCCGCGATCCAAGTTCAAGACCTGACTGCCCAGTATGCCAACCAGGTCATTCTCAAAGGCATCAACATGTCCATTGAGCGGGGGGAGATTCTGACCATTCTTGGACCCAGCGGCTGTGGAAAGACCACGCTCCTCAAGCATATGATCGGCTTGCTGAAGCCGACCAAAGGCAAGGTGATTCTGAATGGTATGGACCTGTCTGAGCTCGATGAAGTGCAACTGGAGGAATCGCGGCAGGATATCGGGGTCCTTTTTCAAGGTGGTGCACTGTTTGGCTCGATGACGGTTGAAGAGAATGTTGCCATGCCGCTGGTGGAGCACCTCGGTATGGAGCTCAAACTGGCCAAGCGGATCGCGCAGATAAAGCTCTCGCTGGTTCAGATGCAGCATGCTGCGGAACTTTTTCCGGCCGAGCTGAGCGGGGGTATGAGAAAACGCGCGGCCCTGGCCCGAGCGATTGCGCTAGACCCTTCCATCCTCTTCTGCGATGAGCCTTCCGCCGGGCTCGATCCGATCACGTCCCTCGAGCTGGACAAGCTGCTGTTGAATCTCAATGACCTGCTCGGGATGACCATCGTCGTCGTCACCCATGAGCTGCAGAGCATCTTCACCATTGCGCAACGGGCCGTCATGCTTGACCGGGGGCGTATCATCGCAATGGGTTCGATGGACGAGTTAATGGCCAGCACCAACGAACGGGTGGTGAATTTTCTCAATCGAAAGAGCTACGAGCGTATCGGTACAAAAGAGAGCTGGGTGGATGCCGCACTGGTGAATGGTTGATACTGCTCGACCATCATCCCTCCACCGGTTGCGTGCCACAGCGCATTCGCTATAAATCCCGCTCCCAATTCAGGCACTATCTTCAATTAGGAATTGGGTTTACGAGTTTTCATCTTTCAGGTCTCACACATGGCAGTCAAGAAACAACGCCGCCGTAGAGGGCATCCCGAGCTGCGTCTTCGCGCATGCCGTTTCTGCAAGGAGAAGATCACTCATATCGACTACAAGGATATCGAGTCACTGCAGAAACTGACCACCCGCCAGGGCAAGCTCTTCTCTCGCAACCGCTCCGGCAACTGCGCCAAGTGCCAACGGATGGCAAAGGCGGCAATCAAACGAGCAAGATTCATCGCGCTGATGCCTTACTCGGGTAACGCCTGGTAAATACAGACGGGTGTAAAGACAACGAATCGTGGGACAGCCGTCCCGGCAGTCATGTACAGGTGGGACGGCTGTCCCTCTTTCGTTTAAAGAAAACGGGCCGTGCAGTCTGTCTGCCTTCACAGATCATATGGGCGCAACCCCTTCGGCCTTCGGGGTAGAAGATGCTCCGCCTCGGAACCCAGGTTTGCTCGATGAGGCTCGCGAACCCTGGGCTGCAAGGCGCAATGCCTTCGGCATAAAGAAGGATCTGAGTACCCTCTTCACTGCATACGCAATGACTCAGTATTTCAACGAGCATGAAGAAACACTCGGGAAGAACGAACTCGAGGAGTTACAGCTCAGCAAGCTTCGGCGGTTGCTCGGTGAAATCCTCAAATCCAACTCCTTCTATCAGGCAAAACTCGGGGGCATAAAGCCGGCATCGATCAACAGTCTCGATGCTCTTCGGAATCTGCCCTTCACGACCAAAGACGAGCTGGTCGACGATCAGGAAAACCACCCGCCGTATGGTTCGAATCTGACGTACCCCATAGATAGATACTGTCGACTGCACGGCACCTCCGGCACCTCTGGAGGCAGAGTGATGCGGTGGCTCGATACGCCGGAGAGCTGGGAATGGGTGATGAAGTGCTGGGGAATCATCTATCGCGCCATTGGCCTCGAGGATGACGACCGCGTTTTCCTTCCGTTTTCTTTCGGGCCGTTTCTCGGTTTCTGGGCGGCATTCGAAGGCGCGGCCAGACTGGGCAACATGGTGCAGCCGGGCGGCGGGATGACGAGCGCGGCCAGACTGAATTTCATGATCGAAAACGAAGCAACGGTGATCGGATGCACTCCGACCTATGCGCTGCGATTGGCCGAGGTCGCCGAAGAAGAAGGCGTGGATATAGCCGCCAGCAAAGTCAGAGCGGTCATTGTCGCGGGCGAGCCGGGCGGCAACATTCCTGAAATGAAGCAGCGCATCGAAAACGCATGGGGAGCACGGTGTTTTGATCATACGGGCATGACCGAGATCGGATCGCTGGGCATCGAATGCGTCGAGGGCAAGGGGAACACGCATCTAATCGCGTCAGAGTGCATCCCCGAAGTGATTGATCCCGATTCCAGTGAGCCCGTGCCCGATGGTGAATCGGGTGAGCTGGTGATCACAGTGCTCGGTCGATGGGGCAGCCCGTTGATCCGTTATCGAACGGGCGATCTCGTTCGCCTTACATATGAGAGATGTAAGTGCGGCCGCAGTTTCCCGCGCATGCTCGGCGGGATCCTGGGAAGGCAAGACGACATGATGTTTATCCGGGGCAATAACATTTACCCTTCAGCGATTGAAGCGGTGGTAAGGCGTTTCTCTGGAGTTGCCGAATTCAGGATGCAACAGGTGAGCGACGGCAGTCTGAATTCACTGAAACTCGATATTGAGCCGGCACCGTCGGTGGACGACCCCAATTCGCTGGCTGCGGAGGTCATGAATGCAGTGAAAGGGCAGTTTAATTTCCGCCCGGAAATCGAATTAGTGGCGCATGGTTCACTTCCCCGGTTTGAATTAAAGGCACGCCGATTGGTAAAGTAATGCTTTATGCCTTGTAAAGCTTCAAGGCGCCTTCTGGTTCTCCGGCGTCTCGCCGGCACTGCAATCGAAGGTCTCACCTTTAGCCGGCGAAACGCTGGCCCCCGGGGATGGCGGGCGCGACTGAATTGTCTTGTCTCTTATTGGAAGAAAAACATGCAAATGAAGTCTATTCCTCTTGCTGCTCTCTCTCTCTCCTTCCTCATCATCACAGGCTGCCAAACCGGGCAGAAGACCAGCTCGACCGCAATGCCCTCTACCGGACTCGACTGGCCCGCATGGCGCGGACCTTCACAGACTGGTGCCTCCCCCGAAAAGGGCATCGTCAATACATGGTCTCCCGAAGGGGAAAACCTGGTCTGGGCCGCCAATCACACCTGCCGTTCGACCCCTGTCGTCTATCGTGGCCGTGTCTACTTTATCGGTCGTGTGGGTGAAGGCGTTCGCACCCAGGAAGCCGTTACCTGCCTGGATGCAAACACAGGCCGCGTTGTCTGGCAGGACCGTTTCAATGTTTATTTGACCAACATCCAGCAATCCCGCGTGGGCTGGTCGAATGCCTGCGTCGATCCCGAAACGGGCAACGTGTACGCGCATGGCGTCGGTGGGGTCTTCCGCTGCTACAGCCGGGCCGGCAAGATCCTCTGGTCCCATTCGCTGACCGAAGAATTCGGCAGGCTCTCCGGTTACGGCGGCCGGACTAATTCGCCCATCGTCGAGGGCGACACGATCCTGATGGGTTTCACCTGCTCGAGCTGGGGCCCATACAACATGCCGAGCCACCGTTACTGGTGCTTCGACAAACTCACCGGCGAGCTCATCTACATTTCATCGCCCGCGAAGAAGTTCAAGAACTCGACTTACTCTACCCCCGTCGTCGGCACCGTTAACGGCATGCGCGTGCTTTTCGACGGCAACTCAGACGGCAGCGTGTACGCCATCAAAGCCAACACGGGTGAAAAGCTCTGGGGGACGCCTTTCACGGAAAAAGATCTTCAGGCTTCCGTCGTTTATTCGGAGGGGAAGGTCTACGCCTGCCACGGCCGTGAGAATCTTGACGGCGAGACCCGCATGGGAGCGGTTGGCTGTTTCGATGCCGTGACCGGCAAGCTCGTCTGGAAATCCGTCGGCCACGAGGTCGGTTACGCTTCCCCATGTATCGTGGGCAATGAACTGTTCGTGATTGAAAACGACGGTGAGCTCGTGTGCCTCGATGCGGCTACCGGCAAAGAGAAGTGGTCACAGCGTCTGGGCACGGTCGGTAAAAGCTCTCCGGTCTGGGTGGATGGAAAAATCATCGCAACCGAAGTCAATGGCCGAGTGCATATCATCGAATACGGCCCTGGCGGGGTAAAGAATCACAGCGAAGTCCAACTCATGCTCACCGCTGACGGCAACAAGCGGGCGACAGAAATCTACGGCAGCCCGGCCATCTCCAACGGCCGGATTTTCATCACAACTGAAGACAAAGTCTACTGCATCGGCAAGAAGGGCTCGGGCATCATTTCAACCGCTTTCAGTCCGAAGAAGGGTGCACGGACGATCGGAAGCGGCGCGCCGGCCTTTCTGCAGATCGTGCCCGGCGAGGCCCGCATCATTGCCGGCCAGACAAAGCAATTCAGTGCGCGAGCATTCGATGCCAAAGGCAACCTGATCGGTGAGGTCAAGCCAACCTGGGTCGCGGGCCGACTCGCCGGAAAACTGGCGGACGGTGCGTTCACCCCTTCGAAACCCCAGGCCGGCATGCTCGTCGCCAAGCTCGGCAATCTCACTGGGATGGCACGGGTGAGAGTCGTCCCTGCAGGCTCTGTCAAAGAAGATTTCACCGCGTCGCCTCCGGGCAAAGCGCCGTCTTATTTCATAGGCGCCGGCAAATTCAAAACGGTGAAGCAGGGCAACAATACGCT
>JASLXP010000977.1 GCA_030740295.1 Planctomycetota bacterium | reverse complement strand
CCGCAAGGTCAACAACTGCCGGCACGCCGGTGAAATCCTGCAACAGCACACGGCTCGGAGTAAATGCAATTTCCTTGCTCGGTGTGGCGGAGGCATCCCAGTTGGCAATGGCCTCGATATCGTCGGCCGTGACACTGGAGCCGTCTTCAGTGCGCAAAAGATTTTCGAGAAGAATCTTATGGCAGAATGGCAGTTGTGACGCCTGCGGAAACTTCTCCTCGACCGCCCTCAAGCTGTAAATGGTGTAATCCTTATCGTTCACGCTGAGCGTGATCTCGCTATTGAAGCTGTTGCTCATTTCAAAACTCCTGTTGTGTGCTCCTGTTGTATTTTCAAATTTTGTTCTGATAAATTGCCGCTGACAGATATTGGTCGGGCATTATAGATCAAACGACCGGGTTGGCAGTCAACACGGGGACCGTGAGATGAAACACATCATTTTAATCGGCGATTCCATCCGAGTGGGTTACGCGCCATACGTTGGAGAGGAGCTCTCAGGCAGAGCGAATGTCTGGGGGCCGGAGAAGAACGGAGGTACAAGCGAAAACGTCCTGAACAATCTCGGTGAATGGGTGCTGTCACGCAAGGCAGATGTCGTGCACATGAATGCTGGTCTGCACGATCTGAAGAAAGGGTTTGAGGAGGAGGAGAATAACATCCCTGTCCAACAGTACGCGGAAAACGTGCGTGCCATTCTGACGGGGATGAAGGAAGGATTGTCCGCCCGGCTCATCTGGGCTCTGATCACACCGGTGAATGAAAAGTGGCATCACGAGCGGAAGGGCTTTGATCGATTCGAGGCTGACGTGCTTGCCTACAACAAAGCTGCGAAGCAGGTTGCCGTGGAATGCGGCGTGGAAGTTCACGACCTCTATCAGGTCGCCGTTGATGCAGGCCCAGATGAATTGCTGAGACCGGACGGTGTGCACTTTACGCCTGAAGGGTCGGCGTTACTGGGGAAGAAGGTGGCGGAAATGGTGATGCAACAGTCGTGACAGAAGTCCGTTTCCGAACTGCGTGAAGCACCAGGGGCCTCCCCTGGGATCATTTCAACCCCGGTCGCCAGGGTTCCTTTGCCTCGCCTTTCGGTTGCAGAAACTTCGCATCCACTTCTTTGTACCAGGCGTGTAATTGTTGCCGCATCTCCTTTGCTCTGTCCGGCATCTGAGCGGCCAGATCTTCCCGTTCACCCAAGTCCTCCTTCAGATTGTACAGGTGCGCGCGACCGTCTTCGTATCGTTCGATGAGTTTGAGATTTCCAACTCGAATAGCGCCCCCGGGGATGCCGCCCTGGTTGCTGTAATGCGGGTAATGCCAAAAGAGCGCTTTGCGGTCGATAGTGCCCTCGCCTTTCAGAATCGGTTTCAGACTGAGACCGTCGAGGTGTTGCCGAGGACGCAAAGGCAGGCCTGCGATATCGAGAATCGTCGGATAAAAGTCAGTGCTTATAACGGGAGTATCGTTCGTGCTGCCCGGCTTGGTGACGCCTGGCCACTTGATCAAATAAGGCTCACGAATACCGCCTTCGTAGAGCCAGCCCTTTCCGCCTCGAAGCGGGAGGTTTGAGGTCGGCGAGCCCTCCGATGTCGAGAGCCCGCCGTTGTCGGACATGAAGCAGACGACCGTGTTCTTGTCGAGTCCCAGCTCTTTCAGTTTGGTCAGTACGCGGCCGACGCTGGTGTCCATGCTCTCGACCATGGCCGCGTACACCGCGTGTTTCTGAAGGATGCGCACTCGCCGTTTGCCTTTGCCGAAGACCTGCTCCTCGTCACCGAATTCCTGTCCGGTAATCTTCGCTGCCTTTTCTCTGTATTTTTCGACCAGTTCCTTCGGTGCGCGAAGAGGCGTGTGCACCGTATAAAACGACAGGTAAATGAAAAACGGACTCCCCTTGAACTGTTCGAGGAGCTTGAGCGTCTCATCCGTGAGTCGCTTTGTGAGATGCTCTCCCTGGGGTCCGTCCTGCATCCGGGGATTCTTGTATGGAGAAAAGTAGCTGCGCGGCATTCCGCCCCTGTGCCCGCCGACATTCACATCAAAGCCCTGAGCCTCCGGCCAGAATTCAGGCGTGGGGCCGAGATGCCACTTGCCAAGAAAGGCTGTTCTGTAACCGGCGTCCTTGAGCGCCTCGGCAACGGTAATCTCTTTCAGAGGCATTCGGTCGTGCAACGGTGCAGGCTTGTATTTTCCGCTTCGCCTTCCCGAAAAGAAATTGGTCGCATCCGCACGGGAAGGGAACTTTCCCGCCATGATGCTGAAACGGGTTGGACTGCATACCGGATTTGCCGCGTAACCGTTCGTGAAGCGCATTCCTTCAGCAGCGAGCCGATTCACATTTGGCGTTTCGTAAAATGTGTCCGGATTGTTGTCTCCGATGTCCATGTACCCGAGATCGTCGACCAGGAAGAAGACAAAGTTGGGGCGTCCGGCATGGGCGAGCAGGCTGAAGAAAAGAAAGGAAAGAAGGAGCGGGAAGATTCGATTGGTCGGTGTCATTTGATCCCCTGAATCGGAAGACGGTCTGGTTAAGGGCGTGCGACATGATATAAGCAAACCTTGCCCGCACATCTCAGTCGAATAAACTCCGGATGAAGCTTGGCTGAATGGGCGTCTGTCCGAGATTGGGTAGTGTGGCCCTCTTCACACGCCTGAGAAATGCAATTCTCCAATGAGTCTACTTCCGATACTCTTACTGCTTATTGCCCCTCTCACCCACGCTGAGAAACCCAACATAGTCCTCATCATGGCCGACGACCTTGGCTATGGTGACCTGGGTTGTTATGGGCAGAAGATCATTCAGACACCATCCCTGGATAAGATGGCTGTGGAAGGCCTGCGCTTCACTCGCTTCTACGCGGGCAGTGCGCTCTGTCTGCCCGCCAGATGTACGCTGATGACCGGGCTTCACTCGGGCCACGGCCGCTGCAGGAGCAATGGAGGGGGCGGCAACCATCCGCCGATCCTTGAAAAGGATATTACGCTGGCGACGGTGATGCGGACCGCTGGCTACAAAACAGCGATGATTGGCAAGTGGGCCCTTGGCGATGATTTCATTGGATGTAAGGTCAAATCCAAAAACAAGAACGGCTCCGGCGCGATCTACAAGCACGGCTGGGACTACTATTTCGGCGAACCGAACCAGACCTACAATCACAGGTATTACATGAACCAGATGTATCAGTACGACCGCGATGGACTCATCGGAAAGCAGACTGATGGGCAGCGGCTCGATGTGATCCCTTATCCGAACAACTCAAAAGAACGGAAGCACTACAGCCACGATCTGCTGACTGAAAAGGCCCTGGCTTTCATTGATGCTGCCAGGGACGGACCGTTTTTTCTTTACGTCCCTTACACGATTCCACACGCTGATTTTGATGTGCCCGAAATCGAATCGTATGCCAGAGAACAAGGCTGGTCGAAAAGCGCCAAAGCCTATGCTTCCATGATCACGCGCATGGACAGAGACGTTGGCCGAATCACGGATCGATTAAAGACTCACGGCATCGCTGAAAAGACTCTGGTCATTTTCACCAGCGACAACGGCTCGGCCGCAAAATTCAGCCACTTCAAGAGCAACGGCGAATATGCGGGCCGAAAGGGCCAACTGACTGAAGGCGGCCTGGGCGTACCCTGCATCGCCTGGTGGCCTGGCAAAGTAAAGCCCGGCACGAAGACAGATGAGCTTTCCGCATTCTGGGATTTCATGCCCACCTTCGCCGTCCTGGCCGGCATCGCTCCGCCGCAACCCATTGATGGCCTCAGTCTCGTTCCTACTCTAACCGGCGAAGGACAGCAGCATCATCACAAATACCTCTACTTTTTCTTGCGGGGCAAAGACCTGATCATCCGCAACAAGGGCGAAACACGCAGTGATGAGGAGATCAGGAAAGAGGCAAAGACCGAAGTCGTCGTCACTGAATTGGCATCGCAGCCCTGAGGTGGCTTTTCTGATTTGCCCGACTTAACGTGTGGGGGAGCTGAACAGTTACTATGAAACTTCGAGATCTAGGAAACACCGGAATACAGGTCAGCGAACTGTCACTCGGCGGCCTTTTCATTACCACTCACGGCGGCAGAGAATTCGAGAACTCCCGCGCGGCCACACTCCGGGCCCTCGAGTTGGGCGTGAATTACATTGATACTGCGCCCGGCTATTCAGACAGCGAAG
This sequence comes from Planctomycetota bacterium, assembly GCA_030740295.1. The sequence continues at coordinate 1,566 of JASLXP010000977.1, read as the reverse complement.
AAACGCTTGGCAAAGCCCTTGAAGGTGTCGAAACGCCATACGTCCTCTCCACCAAACTCGGCGGCCGTCCGAAGCCCTTTGAGCCGCAGAATAAGGAATGCCTCCGGAGATCAGTCGAGATGAGTCTCGAAGCTCTGAAGCGCGACCACATTGATATCCTTTTTGTGCACGAGCCCGAGCGGCCAGGCCAATATGACTGGTGGAGCGACTTTGAAAACGTGGACGGCCCCGTACTCGAACTGATCGACGAACTCAAAGCCGAAGGCATCGTGAAATACAGCGGCGTGGGCGGAACTATGGCGTGGGAGATGGAACGCCTCATCCGCACAGGCAAATTCGACGTGGTGCTGACCGCGTTCAATTACAATCTCCTCTGGCGCGAGGCCGACAGGTCGGTGTTGCCGGCGGCGAAGGAGCTCGGAATGGGAATCGTGATTGGCTCGCCCCTGCAGCAGGGCGCGCTCGCCAGACGATACGACGAACAGGTAAACCACGGCGCAGTCTGGTTGAGTCCCCCAAGACGCAGTCAATTGAAGGATCTCTACGCCTTCCTCGATCAGATTGAGATGTCGATTGCCGAGCTCTCACTCCGGTTCGTGCTCTCGAACCCGGATATCTCGTGCGCGTTGATGGGCCCTAAATCCGTTGAAGAGGTCGAACTGAATTTCAAGGCAATGGAGGCTGGCCCTCTCCCTGACGACATCATGAAGCGCGTGAACGAGATCGCCGCGCAGTTGCCTTATCGGCCGTACGGCGAGCCGGTAGCCTTACGTTTTGGCGGAGGCTATCGAGGGCCTGGCTGGGCGTTCTGATTGGCCCGTGACAATTCGCGGAGAAACCGGCAGGTTCCACCGTAGCCCCAACAGAACCAAACGTCTTTGCGGCATCGCTGGATGCTGAGGATGAACCTGCATCAGCTCTGCGATGCGACGAGGGGCTGTAAACTCAAAAGCTCGATCGCATTGCTGCGCAGGATCTGGAGTTTCTTCTTGTTTGAGATATCGGCATGATCGATCCGGGCCCGCTGCATGGGGGCAAAGTACAGAGGGGTGTCAGTGCCGTAGAGGATGCGACCGGCGCCGAGCTCACTAACCGCCCATTCGATCAGCCCGGGCATGATGCTTCGTGCACTGGAGGTGTCCGCATACAGATTCCCGTGCTTCGTATTTTGGGCGGCTTGGACCTGCCCCCTCGGATCGCCGCCCGCGTATCCGCCGTTCCCGATATGGGCAAGGATGGCTCTCACCGTCGGGAAGTCATTCGCCAGCGAAACGAATTCCATTGGGTCGCTCAAAGTATCTCCACTGTGCGTAAGGATGACAGCTCCGTTTTCTTCGGCGGCTTCGTACAAAATCCGGCCGTAATCCCTGATGGGATATTGATGCTCCTCCGGGTGGATCTTGATCCCCACGCACTTCGGATGCTTCAACATCTCACGGGCCTGGACGAATGTGGCCTCCTGCAGTGGATTGATAATCACCCATTGCAGTAGACCTTCCGTTTCATCGATCACGTTATGGGCTTCTTCATTGCCGGCCACCGCATCTGCCTGGCCGCGAGGAAAGA
>JASLXP010000976.1 GCA_030740295.1 Planctomycetota bacterium | reverse complement strand
GCGTTGCTTTGGTGAAGGGGATGGACATTACGACATGCGGGGTGCCGTCCTTTTCCAGGGAGCGAAGTTTCAGAGCGCAGGTTTTATCGATGCGAATAGGGCCGGTGACCTTGCCCGATGCTGCGGTGGGGTCTTTTCCATCAGTCGTGAAGTGGAGAGGGGCGCCTTGGCGGAGGTTCTCGATGTTTATCTCGATTGGATTCAGGAAAAGCCTCCTGTAGGGCTTTACGACGGCTAGAGTCTTTTTCTGCTTTTGAAGTTTGCCCAGTTTCAGGTTGACTCTGGCTGAGCGAGTGTCTCTGAAAACGAAACGAGTATGGCCGCGAGGGATGCCGGACAGTGGCCCTCCGCGGAGTTTGGGTCCACTTTTCACAGACTTGAGTTCGCGGCCTGCGAGCCACGGCTCAATGGTCAGGTCAAGAGAACAATCTTTGACTTCAATCGCTTTCTCCACGCCATTCCTCACGGCTTTCTGCTCGACTCGTGTGTGCACCCAATCTGGTTTGGTGGCCTCGGCGCTCGGGGACAAGTTGTCAGTCCTGGTCACCGGCACATAGGTTTCCACGAAGCTCCATTCTTCCGGCAGATGGTCGCTGACGGTGAACGTGCCCTCCACCACTGAGTAATCAATGCCGGCGATCCTTTTTATGAGCAGGTCGGTCATGCAACTGTCCCAGTTGTAGTAAAGCGAGCCCCAGGGACGCATGTCGGGCGACCATGCCTCTGGCGCGACAGGGAAGCCGTGTTCGCGGTTCATCCCTCGAATGTGGCTCAGAGTGCAGAAGACGGCATCGGAATCGCGGTGATGGCGAAACATGCCTTCGACCGCGAGCCAGGTGCTGATGGTCGAGACCGCGAAAATGCCGTTTGGTGGATCGTCGGGCGAGCGTATCCGCAGGGCGATGGGGCCAAGGAATCCGGTCTCGGTGTTCATGACCCACTGTTCACACTGCCGGTCGACCCAGCCGACCGGCATGTTGTTATTCATCATGGAAGCGAGGTGCCAGATGTCTTTCCAGGGGGCGCCCTTCTGTGCGAAAAAATCCGGTTTGTAGCCCTCCCAGTGCCGATTGAAATGTTTCTCCAATCGCTGTCTGAAGGTCTCCCAATGCGCTACGTCCTCTTCTTGGCCGAGCTCCTTTGCCATCCTGGTAAGCACGTCAAGCGCATTGATCTCGATTCCCATGCTGACCTGTGGGCCACTTTCCCAGTAGAGCTTTCTGAAAAGTTCGTTGTAGGCTTCGTCGAGGAACTTTCGATCGGCCGAGCGGCGGTAGATATCCCAGGAGAGCTCGACGTTGCCGACGAGGTTCATCCAGACGCCGGGCGAATACCAGCCGATGCCGAAGTTATCAGGCAGCCCGCCTTCCTTGTGTTTGAAGGGCACCATGAACTTCCAGGACAGCACATTGCCCATGCCGTAACGCCACTTATCGACGACCCACGAGGACATGGCGGTATAGACCCACGAATCCCAGAGATGGAGACCCATAAAGTTGTTGATGGCCGTCTGCGTATGGCCGTATGCCTCCCACCCTTTGCCGGTGAAGGTGTCATACATGAAATAGAGCGACCAGAGGTAATAGTAGGTTTTGACGACACTCTCGTCCGAACAGCGAAAATATGGAATCTGGGAATTGAGCAGGCGGTTCATCAAGTCCGTTTTCTCTTTGAGAGCCTTGCCTGGATCCTCGAGGAGTTTCTGCGTGCGTGCGGTCGCCACCTCATAGTCATCATGCATCGCATAAGTGATGACCGCCCTGGAGGGCTTGGCTGCGGTGCCTGGTCGGCATGACACACGGAAGGTGTAGATCTTTCTGCCCACCTTGTCCGTTACGATTTTCTGGTTACCGGTCAGGCTGTCGGATGCGGAAATCACCACGCTCATGCCGTCGTACATCATCTTTCCCACGACCGCCTGCTGCTTCCATGCAAGTTTGGTCAGAGTCGTCCCGCCCTCGGTTATATGGATGGCGTTGTTCGTCTCATCGAACCTTCCTTTGGCCGTATTGGTCTGTCCAAACTGTTGGCCGGGCCGGTCTCCATCAAACGTGGGGAACTTCTGACCGTTGAAGAAGCTCTGGCCTTCAAACTCAATCTCAATCGGCTTGTCTGCGGTGATGATGGAACACAGGACGTCATCAAGGGAGATGAACTTCTCTTCCTTGATATTGACTTCGCCGACCCTGTAGATGCAGATGACGCGGTCGGGCCGCCAAATCATTGAGGCAGGTCGCGGGTGTTTGTGGCGTTCCCCATCAATGATGACTGTGCCCCATGCGCCTCGGACCTGATTCCAGAAATCCCATCCGAACTTATCATGACCGCTGCCGCCGACCCCGGTGGCGATTCCAAAACCTCGGGCGCGGCCATCTCTGAACATTGGATGCGTGAATCCAAGTGTTTCATGGTTTCGGTGTCGCCATTCAGGGCTGACCTTTCCGCCGATGTAATACATGTGATTACCGGCGATAAAGGAATGCATCTTTCCCTCGATGTCACGCGCCAGCATCTCGCAGTAATCGGCGTACGGTGGCTCCGCAGCGAAAACGAAGGAGGTCAGAAGGCCAAGGAGCAAAAGGATGGGAAACAGTGGATACAGACCGGCTGGTGGACTGCCTCTTGAGTCGAGCACCTCAGTAACTGCTACACGCTTTTGGATGGTCAAGGACCCGCACCACTGCGCACTCCTCATGGCTTACATTCTCCGCTGTCTCTGCAAAATGCTCGTGTTACGCATCTCTTTGACTGTGAATTCTCCAGCATGGGCACCATTTCTAGCCTGCTCCTTTCACTTTTCGCAGGTTACAGGCCTGCGCCACGGGGGATCCAGACGACCATTGAGTCTTCCGTGCGATTATTCCATGCGAAATAGGGCACCATGTTAAGGTCAACCTGCCGGCCTTCGCACGACGCGGGAACGGTTACCTGGATCATTCCATTTAACGGGCCGCTGGTATTGGTTGTAGTCTTGCGCTCTTTCCGGGTGCTTCGCACAAGACTGAATCTCGAAACCGGTCCGCCGTTATCGATGCCTTCCGCGCAATAGACCAAAGGTCCCCGTGTGACAGCAAGTCGATTCCGGTTGGCCTTAACCTTTTCGCTGCATTGCGTGAATCGGACAGGCATCGGCAGATTCAACTCAACATGGTCGCCGGGAGACCATGTGCGATCGATTGAAGTGAATCCATCTTCTGTTGGCGTTTCCAGCTCTTCGCCGTTCACGCGAAGCATCCAGCCTGGCCCATCATTGACAAATGAATACAGACCGCCCGGGACGAATCGATCACCAGTCCACCCAGGGATGCGCAGCCTGAGGGCAAATTCGGCGGAAGCACTTGGTGTGACACTGATGCTGATGTTTCCATCGAATGGGTATTTCGTTGTCTGTCTTAACTGAACGTTTACATCGCCTAATTGAACCGTGGTCTTGCTCTGCCCGTAAAGGAGGAGGTAGATTTCATCATCCGTGTGGGCGTACATATAGCCCGATATCTGAGGCACAAGGCGGGCGAGATTGGACGGGCAGCAGGCGCAATCAAACCAGGGAGAACGGCCCGCGGACCCGTGGTTGAATTCCTTCTCACCGTCGGACTCGAGCGGATTCACATAGAAGAATTCATTGCCCTCGATATTGATTCCGGCGAGCACATTGTTCAGGAGCGCGACTTCTGCAACATCGAAGTATCTCGCTTCCTGGTGCATCAGGAACATTCGATGATTGAAGAAGACATTCGCAACGGCCGCACAGGTTTCGTTATAGGCATCCCCATTTGGCAGTTCGTACTCGGCTCCGAAGCCTTCGATTCCATGGACTGCGCCCAGACCGCCGGTGATGTGCATGCGTGTGTCGACAATGTTCTGCCAGATCTGATCGAGGGCGTTCCTGTATGAATCGTCGCCAGTCAGTGCGCTGACGTCTGCCATGGCCGCATACATGTATCCTGCGCGCACGGCGTGTCCGACGGCCTCGGTCTGCTCGGCAACTGGAAGGTGTTGTTGCGCGTAGAGGGGTGCGTTCGTTTCCAGCCCGTCCGGTACGAAAGTGACGCCTCGAATGTCGAGAAATCGCTTGGCCATTTCAAGGTAACGTATATTGCCTGTGGCTCGATACAGTTTGCACAATGCGAGCTCCGGTTCCTGATGCCCTGGAGCCTGATTGACCGGAATGCCATCGTTGTAGTTGGGATTCCCTTCGAAGAAGACGTTGTAGATGTGATTTGCATTCTTCTCCGCAATATCAAGCCATTCACGTTTGCCTGTGGCCTGGTGATAGGCGATCGCTCCCTCATACATATGTCCCATGTTGTAGAGCTCGTGGCTGTGCACGACGAATGAGTAAGGTCGTTCGCCCATTTCGTTGATATTCGGAATACCGCAGGTGTGCGCCACATAGAGGTAGCCATCCTCCTTCTGTGCCTCACCGATGATGCGGATGATCTCATCAAATGTGGATTCCAGCTCTTCATCCTCTTCAAGCATCAACAGGTATGCCCCGCCTTCCATCACCTTGAATAAGTCAGAAGAAACGAACCGATGAGGAAAGGGCATCTCGGCTTTTTCACCGCGCAGGAATGCTCCACACCGGCGGAGGTTTTCAATCGCACGTTCATTCTTCTCGAGCGCAAATGGGAGCGTGGTCCGCTTGAGTGTCTCAAGACGTGGACGCCAGAATTCGTCGCTGATTTCTACGTGGTTAAAGGTTACTGGGCGGATTGGGTAATCTGGGGTGTTGGCCATGTAGCGGGGGTGACCTGTCAGGAAGTGTGAGGGGATTTTCCTGTCTTCTTTTCGCAGAGAGATTGTTGAAGTCGTTACATTGCCAGTAGGTCTTCAATTTTAATTCTGTGCATCGGATATCCAAGCTGCGAGCACAATTTTGGAGTGCGGTGACTTGTCACCGCTTTCATTCTCTGATGCCTCTGAAAGAGGAAAGAACTCGCAGTCATCGTCTCTACTGACCATCCTGGAAAAGTGAAAGCTGCGACAAGTCGCAGCGCCCCAAAGTAATCTTCCCGGATTCTGTTGCAAGACATCAAGATTGAAGGGCCTGCTGGTCGTGTCTAACAAGAGCAAGGTCTCTCATTTCCCGACCCCTGTTCCATGTGCCACGTGGTTGCTTGCCAACCCGTGTCTTCACGTGCTGGGAGTTCCGTCTGAAGAAAAGATAGGCTTGGTTTCTTTACCACTCCCGGGGCGTCAGGAGCATCTACAGGCTGGTAACAACCCCGCAAACAGATGGGGAGTTCTTCTTTGAATGGAGTTCTTCCTTGTTGGGGATTCTGTCCGGCCCCGGAAGACACGGGTTGGCAAGCAACCACGTGGCACATGGGGAGTACTTCTTTGA
>JASLXP010000975.1 GCA_030740295.1 Planctomycetota bacterium | reverse complement strand
CTTCGTCATGATGCCAGCGGGGCGCATCCATCGCGGCCTGAAAGTGCATGTTGTGGTCAATGACATTTGTGATCAGTTGGAAGTTGGTCTGGACTTGATATTGGGCGCCGGCGGTTCCCCCAAGCATAAACAGGTCGTTCTCTCGACGAACCATATAGGTGTTCAGCGTATGGATTGGCCGTTTTCCACCCTCAAAAACATTTGGGCTATCTGGGTTCAGGGAAAACCCTCGCATGCGGTTGTTTAACAGCACGCCAGTTCCTGGAACCACGTAGGCGGCCCCGAAGGATGCAAAGACACTCTGAATGAATGCTACGGCGTTTCCGTCCTGGTCGACAGCTGAAAGGGTTGTCGTGTCGCCACCCAACGCGCTTGGATCTCCAGCTGCTACGGACTTAGTGGCTCGAACTGGGTCGATCGCCATTCGTCGCTGAGCGGCAAATTCTTTGCTGATCATCCTGTCGATAGGGACAGACGATGATCGTGGATCTCCGATGTAGGCCATACGATCTGCAAAGGCCGCCTTCTTGGCTTCCACCATTATGTGAATGGCTTCCGGGCTACCAAAGTCAAGGTCTGCCAACTCAAACCCCTCAGCGATATTTAGTTGTTCTAAAAGGAGAAATCCTTGAGAAGGAAGAGGCTGTTCCAAGATCTCGAATCCTCGGTAATAACTTCGCAGAGGCTGTCCGACCTCGCACGTATAGGATGCGAGATCGTTACTGGTGAACGAGCCGTCGTCTCGAGATGAAGCAGCGACGAGTGCATCCGCGAACGGTCCTTGGTAGAACGCTTCGGCGCCTCCTTGCGCAATTTCGCCGAGCGTCTTTGCGAGATCGGTTTGGACAAGTGTTGCGCCTGGCTTTGGCGGGGATCCGTCAGGGAGAAAGCTGCGAGCACTTTCTCCGTGTTGCATGAGCGCTTCCGAAGCGTCCGCGATATGCTGCGCGGTTCGATAAGCGACCGGCATACCTTGGGAGGCATATTCGATTGCCGGCTCTAAGACTTCGGAAAGTGCTCGGGTGCCGTAAAGCTTTAAGATTGTTTCCCATGCACTAACGGCGCCGGGTACGGTCGCGGCGTTTAGACCGTGGGCAGGTATCTCGCCGCCGAATGTGTCGATGGAAAGTTGGAGAGGCGCTGGCCCGCTGGCATTAATGGACACTGGGTCGGCATGGCTGGCGGGAAGGCAAAGCGCGAAAACATCACCACCGACGTGATTCATGCTGGGTTCTACGACAGCAATCACGGCAGCGGCGCATATGATCGCATCAAACGCATTGCCGCCAGAGCGAAGCATGCGTAACCCTGCTTCAGTTGCAAGGGGGTGCCCTGTAGAGATCAGTGCGCGAGAGGTGACAACCGGATCGCGTCCTGTCGCCCAGGCCGTTACTGCGTCAGCGCTCAAATCGACCTTCAGATGACGGAACTAACATTGTGGGCATGGGCTTCTTGCGATGGTCCTAAGTCACTGTGTGCATGGGCATGATCACGTGATCAAAGAACGGGATGTCTTCACCATCTTTGTCAACTAGTCGAATTAGACCGGGGCTGGTATTTCCCGAGAGCGCCAGGGACACCCGGTCGGACTGCACTGTGGCGAGGCACTCAGTCAGGAACCGGTAGTTAAAGGCTATTTGGGCATCTGTTCCGACCACTGTGCCTTCAATCTCACCTCTGTTTTCACCCAAATCTAATGAGTTAGCTGAA
>JASLXP010000974.1 GCA_030740295.1 Planctomycetota bacterium | reverse complement strand
AAACAAGGAGACTTTCGCTGACGGCGTGCCGTTCGGATTGGCCGATGAAATATGCTGCCGGCCCCGCATAGGCAACAATGCGAAGGCGCTCGAACACTTCCACGCCTGGCTCATTTCCCGCGGCATCAGCCCTGCGTCGCTGGGAGTGAAAGACGTTTCCGAAGTCGTGCCCATCGAGACTCCGGAAGTACTGCGTGCCCGGATGAAAAAGAATGACGCTGCCGCCCGCCGCGTCTTTTATTACACCTCCCGTTTCCGTCAGGAAGCAGGAACGGAACGGATCAGATGGCACACTGAGGCGTTTCACAGGCACTTCCCTCCCGGCGCCAGGACCTCGACCCTGGTCGCGGACCATCCTTACTTCAGCGGTACCGGCCTGGGCATGGGAATGGTACCCAACCGTGCGTGGGGAGGGGCGCCGCTTGCCCTGGACTGGTTTGACCTCGCTCGGAAGGCCGCGGTCGATCTCGCAGGCATCGAAGACTGGATGGGCCTGCAATACATGTATGGCCCTCACTACACTTGGGAAGGATTCCAACTGATGGGCTTTCAGGCATCCATTTTCCGCAGCGGCAGCCGCGGCAAGATACCTGTCATCGCCTGGATCACGCCCAGCGACGAAACCAACCTCCGGCTCAAGAGTTCCTCAGCCCTGTGCCAGGGAGCAAAAAACTTCTTCTATTGGACCTATGGACCGACGGCCACCAGCACGGAAAACTACTGGTCCGACCTGCGGGGCGCCTATGACGGCGTGGTCAATATCACGCGCCTCCTGGCCGAAGCCGAGCACATCATTTCGCCAGGCAAAACGCGCAAAACCAGAGTCGCCCTCCTTTACAGTATCTCATCGGACCTTTGGCAGCCGTTCGGATACGTCCACATGCTCGAACGTCGCGCCACCTATCTTTCCCTCATTCACGATCAGTATCTCGTGGACATGCTCACCGAGGAAGACATCGAAGCCGGACGCCTCAGCGATTACAGGGTCCTATACGCAACAGACCCATGCGTGACGGCCAGAGCCGTGGGCGTGATCAAGAACTGGGTGCGAGAGGGAGGATTCCTTTACGGCTCGTGCGCGGCAGCGAGTCGAAACGAATTCAACGAGCCACATGATGGCTTAAGCGAAGTTTTCGGTCTCAAGCCTGCAATCGAAGCCAAAACTCAACGGGGAGAATACTGGGTGCGCGGCAGGCTGAATCCGTTGCCCTACGTTGACAAGATAAGTGTTGGGGAAGGCGAATTGCTCGGAGAAGCCGCGACTTTCGGGGTGATCGGCACAACCGTCAGGGTTGCTCCAGCCACCGCCAGAGTGATGGGTACCTTTTCAGGAGGGGAGCCCGCGGTGCTCTCCCATCAGCACGGCAAAGGCAGGACCTTATACATAGCAGGATGTCCTGGACTTTCTTACCTGAAAGATGCGAAGTTCGTTCCGCGCGAGCTGAAAGAATCGTACCCACCGATACAACGGAGATTCATCAACGCCTGGGCCGCGGCCTCCGGCGCGCAACCGCTGGCACGGCTGTCGCATCCGGTTGTGGAAATCGGTGTCTACGATGCACCCGAAGGCTCGGCCCTGGTTCTGGCCAATTTCACCTACAAACCCATCGAGGAGATAGACGTGCAACTGCCGGTCAACAGGCAGGTAAAAACCGTTCGCTCCCTCACAGACGGAGGCTGCAAGTTCACTCTCAAGCCTGCCCCACGCGACATCGCATCGGACGGCTTCACCCATGTGGTTCATTTCAGAGTCAGCCTTGGACTGAACGACATCGTCCTTCTGGAGTAGTCGCGCTTCTCGGCCATATGACAACTGACATTTGACCCATAGCATCGGCCACTTGATATGGCATGGGAAGAAATGAAATTATAATCTCGCGCTGTTCTCGCAGGAGATTTTAGGTGGACGCAAACTCATGGGCCCAACAGCAACCACATGACTCCCCGTGATCGCTTTCAGAAAATCATGCGCTTCCAAAAGCCGGACAGAGCCCCGCTTTGGGACCTCGAGGGCATTACCGAAGGTGCTGTGAGGCAGTGGTGCATTGATGGCTTTCCCCCTGGCAGAACAGTGCACGAATTCATCGGCTTCGATGCGTATGAGCGCGTGGCCCTCAGCACGGGACCGATTCCAAGCTTCGTTCCCCGCACCATCGACGAGGATGATGAGACTGTCACGACCATCGACCAGTACGGTTTCAAGATTAAGACTCTGAAGGAACGCGCCGTACCACCGACGACCTACTATTACATCGAAGGCTCAGTCAAAACCCGCCAGGATTGGCAGGAGATGAAAAGGCGTTACGACCCGCGTGATATTCGCCGGCGTCCTTCTCATTGGGGTGAGGAACTTTTCGAGTATCTCCGCATGGTGGACCGCCCGGTGTCGCTGACAATTGTGTGGGGGCCGGGGCGAGGTCCGAAGAATGGCTACATGCTGGGGCAGGAGGAGTTCCTCGAAGCTCTGACCGGCCAGCAAGCGCTCATTCATGACATCTTCGATTTCTGGGCGGATTTCGTTATCGAGCTCGTCCGGGAGCTGCTTGAAAACGCACCCATAGATTTTGTGTGGCTTTCGGAGGACGGCATTGCATACAGAAACTCAACGGTCATTTCTCCGGCAATGTATCGTGAGCTCTGGCATCCGTACGTAAGACGGGTCACGGATTTTCTGCGCAGCCACGGTGTTGACATCATTGGGCATTACACCAGCGGCAACATTACCCCACTCATCCCAAGCTTCCTGGACGCGGGCATCAATCTGTTCGGCCCTCTCGAATGCGCGGCCGACATGGATGCGGTTGGCCTGCGGAAGGAATACGGCAAGGACGTGCTATTGATGGGAAACATCTCCAGGGCGTCGCTCATGGCCGGCCCGGACGCCGTCGAGGAGGAGTTCAATCGCAAAGTTCCGTGGCTGATGGACCAGGGCGGCTACATCCCCGCGATCGACGATATGATTCTGCCGGACATCTCATTCGCTTCGATGATGAAATACGTCGAACTGATCAGAGGGTTCGAGATTGGCAACGCCAGAAAGCAGTTCTCTGGTTAGCGTAATGGCCGCGGCCTCACGGCGGGAACGCTCGATTAGCCGTCTGGGCTTATTGCTTTTCAGCGTTTCTTGAGGCCCGAGCATAAAGGAGCACAAATACCACATAAGCTGTTAAACCCATGACCACGCCCACTGCTACGGAACCAGCTATGTACCGGGTTCTATCTGCTTCTTTTCTGAACAAGTAACCTGACCGAGTAAGAGTTATGCCATAGTCAACTTTTGCGAGCATGTAACTCGTAAGCCAGACAGGGGACGGCTTCCAGTTCCACGCTGCATGGCGATCGAAGTCAGACCGTCGTGGGCTGCCATCAGGGCTGTACTGGGGATTGCAGTTTTGGATCGCACCCTTGAAGCCATAGATTCCACCAAGGGCAATGAGCAGAACAAGGACAGATATCAGCCAGGCCGGTTTCATGTTGAGCGGTTAATGTCAGAACAAGCGCGATACTTCGCATACTGTTCGTGGAAAAGAGCTTTGACATAAGTCGAGAAGCAATTCATGTGAAACAGCTCTTTACGCCGAAGGCGTTAAACAGCGTAGCCCAAGGCAAAGTGAGCGAAGCGAACGACGCCCTGGGAACAGTTACGCGCAAATATGAATGCCAACAGCGCAAATTTCGGCCAACCTGGCATCGCCGCAAAAAAGCATACATTCGGGTTTTAGGGGATGCCACGTTTGCCGGGATTTGCGCTGTTGGAATAGGGCGGGAGGTGCATTTATAACCAGGGCGGCGCAACGGATGCCCTGGGGTACGATGT
>JASLXP010000973.1 GCA_030740295.1 Planctomycetota bacterium | reverse complement strand
CCTGACAGCTTCAGGGGGCGGATAGAAACGGATGGCAACGTGCCTGTGAAAGGGAACAGAACTGTGGCGAAGCCCAGGCTGCCTGTGTGGCCGGTTGGCATCCAGGTTCGGGTTCTCAAGTTGTGCCATTCACCGTGGCCATGCCATTCTTCGCCAGCGTCTTCTCTGGTGTAATCGATTCCAGTTTCAATGCGTCGAAGGGAATCGGGACAGGCCCAGACAAGTAGACATGATGTCCTCCGTGAACCGCCCTGGGTTCGCGCCAGGCCTGGGCCCAGGACACGGAACTTCTGCGGCGAGTGCCACCAGGCGGAGGTCGACCGATTGAAGCTGCCCGTCTGTTCCTCCCAGACCGCATCCAGCACGAGGCAATAGCCCGGTTCCTTCACGAACAGGATGGTTCGGCGAACGATCAGATCACCGCTGGCGTGATGGGTGCGCCAGCCTTCCTGCGGCGGCATCTGCCTGTAGGCCGTGTGAAATGCAGAGAAATAATCGACGTGGTCGTCGCTGTACCAGGCGACGTCTTGTCCGGAGACTGGTCGGCTGTCGTAATGAAACCCATCGACCAGTAACAGATTATGCGCCTCCTCTTTTCGCCAGAGGACGTCCATCGGATGCTCGTAAGGTCCGAAGCGGGGCACTTCCTGAAGCAGCACCTCTTCCCCGGCACGGAAGTCCATACTCAAGAGATCCATGTGGGAGTGCCAGCCGGCAAAGTCTCCAAAGGTCACGTTGGCAAATGCAGAGCCGGGAGATTCGCCGTTACGCATGATGGCGACACCGCTGCCTTCCATGAGGTAGCTCCTGGATCGATCGACGCCCAGATCGCGAGACGTCCCCGCCGGAAAAACACCGGATGACACCCCCGCGTCCAGCACGTGTCCCAGTTCCATCAGGCCTTCATCACCGAAGCCAGGGGCAACATCATTCGGTCCGAGAGTCTTTGCATGGAAGCGGTAGGCGCGACGCAGCGCTTCCTCGAAGTTCTCTTGATGGTTGCCCAATCCGCCGGTGCGCTTGGCAAATTGGTACACATGGGTCAACCGGCCGAGAGTGTAAGACCCGTATCCCCAATTGCGTTCCGCATGACCGCCATCGGGAAACCAGGAGCGGCGGAAATCAGTCTCAAACATGCGGAGGCAATGGCTCTCCCAACCGGATGCCTCACTGAACTCTCTCATACTTCTTGCAAGGAAGAACAGGCCGTAGCACGCGGCGGTGAAAATGTTGTGAACTATGTAGCGTTCCGTGGCCTGCAGCATGGCCCGACCCAGACCCAGTTGGAGTTTCATCACCGCTTCTACGCATTGGGGTCTGACCGGTCCGGCGTGCGCCAGCGCCAGGTAGGCCTTCCAGACAAACTCAAACTGAGTATATGCGCCCAACATGCAGTTGAGGGGATACCCCCCGCGGCCCGCGAGGTTTTGAGCGCCGCGACAGCAAGACACAAGCAGGTCGCAGAGAAATGAAACAGTGCTTTCGTCACCGGTGTGAATGAGATGATCCACCAACGGCCCCGCATGCCGCCTCGCGTCCTCGAGAGTCTGGATTGGCTCATCACCCGGGGTGGCGAGATAGAGGCCGCGCAATGAGAGGCAAAGTGTCTTTCTGATATGCGCAGATGTGGGTGGGTCCGCGTCTTTCGCATCATCCACTATCAGTACCCAGGCATCATTTCTCTGGGTGGCATACCAGGTGTTCAGCCGCGAGTAAGCTTTAGCCTTCTTGCCGTCCTTACCCAACCGAATCGCGTCGCGAAGAAGTTTGGCCGATTCGACGGACGCGTTTACCGGCACCTTCAGATGCGACCATAGGTCGTCTTCGCTGATGTCAAAAATCTGACCGGAGGGTTTGGCGCTCATACTGTCTTCAGATCCTGCCATGCATTCAGGTCGGATGAGTTTCCATACGGGAACGCCGCTCGAATCTAATTTGCCATCTCAATTGAACGCACCTCTTCAGACCAGTCCCTCCACAGATCGCCGCTCGGGTCACGCATCACCATATCATCCGGTACAGACTCGGGTGTCTTGGCAAATGCATAGATCGTTGCCTGGCGAATGACATTCCCCAGCGTGTTCTGACCGGCCATATGTAACAGGTTCGCGTGCCACAGCACCACTGATCCAACCGGCCCATCGGTCGCAACAGGTTGAGTATCGGACTTGATTTCTGGGAGGGGCGGAGCGGTGTAGCCGTGCCATTCGGGTGTGTCCTTTGCCCTGGACGGTGGTACGTCGCGGTTCAGAGGCTCCCAATAGTCCCAAATCCGCCGGTGGCTGCCCGGCCACAGTGTCAGGCCTCCCCCCTCGGGTGGGAGGTCATCGATGTAGGCAGCAATCTGCAGCCGCCAGTGGGTCTCGTACAGGGCCTCGGCGTGCGCGCCCCGGTAGTTCTCTTGAGGAGTCGGACTGTTCGGCAGTGTGCAATAGAGGCCGCGGGCGCCCTGTCCGGTCATCCAGGTGGGTCCGGTTTTCGGCAGCCGCAGTTGCTCAGTCTTTCCTGTGGCTTTACCTGTCCACTTCTCCGAATCAGGTCCCAGGTGGGTCACCATGCCTTCCACGTTTGCCTCTGTCAGCAGGCACGGACCCGTGGTCACGCCCGTTTCGTCCATGCCTGCTGGCCACACAACCTCGCCCTTTCCCAGTAGCTGCTCAGCCACCCTCCACAACGCACGCACGGCTGCGTTCAGCAGCAGCTCCTCGGCCCCATTACGAATGTAGAGCCGGTGTCCGCGGCCAAAGAAGTAAGGGTCGCCCCCGCCTTTGGGCCGCTGGTAGCTCTCCGCCTCTTCCTTTGTGAACGGGAGCCACGTGGAGGGATCGTCTCGCTTCATGCTGGGCCGATGCTCAGCGATCAGCCCCCACATCTGCTCCTTCACTTGCCTACAGAGATCGGGATCGAGCGCTCCTGGTAGCGCGAGGAGACCATCACGTTTGAACTGCGCGATTTGACCTTCGGTGAGGAGCTCGGCCTGATGCATGTCGTTCGAGAGATGGTGTGTGGTCAAAGTATTACTGATGCCGAAAACTGAGCAGAACGGTGTTCTGGTGGCGTAAATCGCAGGACATAGTGAGTCAAGACGGAAGAGCTTATACGGGTTTAAGAAATGGGAGTTCCTTCTGTTCAGGGGCGAAGCCCCGGTCGTTTGCCTAGCCCAGCCCAACGGGCTGGGTTCAGAGAAGAATTGCCATTCAGGGGCAACGCCCCGGCCTTTTGCAGCAAGTCAGTCGCGCAAATGGTCGGGGCGTTGCCCCTTTGGTTGTCCTTCATTACTTCCCAGCCCTCTGGGCTGGGCTAGGCAAACCGGCGGGGCGTTGCCCCTGAAATCCGTAAAGACACCTTCATGATCTACCAGCCTACCCAAACTTCATCCAATTTTCAGTTTCTGACACACTTTGCCGGGCCTGAATCACTCGGATATCACAGTCGATTCCCAATTCTTGGGCTTTGCCTCCATAGGGAATTGCAGAGCCTTTGCTGAAGAGTCAGAAATAAACCTTCAACTCCATAAAGAGAACGTTGGGCTGGGAACCGAATTCGCTTCGAACTTCTGGAAGCAGGCCGAGGCCCTGCCGGGGGCGATCACCTACGTTCAGGCTGGCGCCGATCAGGAAGTCAGTTTCATCGGAAATTGAAAGTGTAAAACCAGGCTGAATCTGCGTGGATTGGTCTGTGAGCGAGACCAGAGTGACGAGACGGCCAATCAAGATGGGCATGATTTCGTAGCTTGCGGTGATACCGGCTAAGTGCCGGCCAAGGTTCAATGCACCGCCGGTATTGAATCGAAAGAGCGCAGCATTCAGGTCTTTATCTTCTCCCGCGCCGTTGAAGAAATACTCCGCTTCAAGGTCCAGACTGCTTTCGAATCGATGTCCGATTCCCACCACAGCCTGCAGGTGATCTTCTACCAGGTTGCCCCTCAGTCCGAAGGGCAATGCAGGACTGTCCTGGGCGGCGAGATACGCGGCTTCCAGCCGCAATGACAATTCGCCCACCTCGCCGCTGGCCGCGCCGCCTAATTGATAGCCGCCATAGACTTTTCCTGTTTGAACTGCCAGGTCCCATTCGGACACGGTTGTGTAGCCTCGGACAAGTACAGACGAACCGTACCACGAGGAATTGAAATCTGATTTCTCATTCAAGAATTCCCCTGTGACAGCCAACTCGCCTCCCGCTGCGGCAATCAGGTTGAGCCCGGTGAAGTCACCAATTGGCACGTCGATCCTCAAAGCATCGACGCCCGGCT
This sequence comes from Planctomycetota bacterium, assembly GCA_030740295.1. The sequence goes on along the minus strand of JASLXP010000973.1, from coordinate 4,424 downwards.
TGTAATCCCGATCGAATTGCCTCGGATCAAACGGCAGATAGACGTCCAGCGGATTCCAGAAGTACGCTTTACCGAAGCTGATCGCCTGTCGTCCCAGAGTGATATCAATCGCCGGGAAAGATACTCTCAGATTCAATCGATCCACGATGAAACTGGCCTCAGTTTCGTCACCGCGATGCCAGTCCCAACGCGCGTCCAGGGCTTGAAAGCGGTTGCCAGAGGCGACAAAGCTCGAATTCGGATTACCGATTCCGATGTCTGAAGAGAAAGATGTCAGGCTCTGGACGCCATGAATTTCATAAACCAATTCGCCCGTTGGCCGGCCGTCTATAATGAGACGCAGCAATGACTGAGAGACAAGATCCGTTTTCTCCCCGTCAAAGTTGTCGAGGCCCAGAGCAATCGTCCTGAAATTGGCGCTCGGATCGAAGGCTTCATCTGCAAACAGTGACAGGGCACATACCGCATAAATCGGGATCATGACTCGACGTCTCTTTGCGCGTGCTCAGGACTTCCATCATGTGTTATTTTGCCATCGGTGAGGACGACTAACCGCCGTGCACGATCCATCACCCGTTGGTCGTGGGTAGAAAACAGAAAGGTGATCCCCTTTTCCTCATTCAGCTTCACCATCAGATCGAGCAGAGCCCCTGCTGTCTGAGAATCGACGTTGGCCGTCGGCTCATCTGCGAGCACTAAGGCTGGCTCCGCTGCGATTGCACGGGCGATGGCGACTCGCTGCTGCTGCCCGCCGGAAAGTTCCCGCGGGAAGCGATCCCCGAGACCTTCCAGACCAACTTCATTGAGGACCTGATTCACACGAGACTTCCTTTCCGTCGCTGAAATGCCCTGGAGCATCAGAATGTACTCCGCATTCTCCATCGCGGTGAGTATGGGGATCAGGTTGTAGCTTTGGAAGACAAAGCCGACCCGGTCACGGCGAAGTCGGCTCAGCTTCGTCCGGGATAGCCTGGTCATGTCCTCACCTTCAAGATTCACGCTGCCGGAAGTCGGATTGTCCAATCCACCCACGATGTTGAGCAAAGTGCTCTTCCCCGATCCGGAAGGCCCCGCCATCGCCGTGAACTCGCCTGCTTCCAGAACGAGATCGACCCCACGCAAAGCGTGAACGATGACTTCGCCCTGTCCATAGTCTTTTGTTACAGAATCAAGCTCGATTATCTGCCCCATCACTTCGCCTCCCGAATGGCATCAGAAATCGCAATTCTCGGAATCCGTCTGATAGGTATCAGACTCAGCAGAATTGTGGTGACGAGTACGAAGCATCCAAACCGGGCGAATATGTACGCTGATATTTTCGGGCGCAAGATGAGCTCTATGCTGAAGCCAGATACCGACAGTCCATCTTCATAAAAGCCGCTGAAATCAATGCCATAGACTTTTCCTGCATATGAGCCCAGCCCACCCAGGATCACCCCACCGATGCAACCGAGTAACGCGATCAGCGTTGATTCCAACACCACCTGCCGCTGCAGATCCGCCGGGGGCGTTCCTATCGCTTGCAGCACTGCGAATTCATGACTTCGTTCCAGGACGGACATCAAAATCGTATTGAAGATGGTGAACAGAATGATCGTGAGCAAGAGGATTTGGAAGACGTAGTTCGATCCCCGATCCACCTTAATATATGAAGCCACCTCCGGCATGACTTCTTCCCATGGACGAACTGTGGCCGAGCCTTCCATCTTTGCCGCCCCCAAACGCTTCAGGACGGCCTGTTGCTCATCTGGATCCTCGAGAAGGATTCCCATCTGAGTCGCGCTGTCTTCAGGGAGACCATAGAGCTTCTGGGCAAATGAGATGGGCACTTGCACCAGGTGTCCATCTGCCTCTTCGGTGCCAGTCTGGAACGTACCTTTTACACGGCAGAGCACCTCCACCAGATCGCCGGCGGCATTGTTTGTTGTGATGACCAGCTTCTTCCCTATGTCCAGTTTCAGGCGCTTGGCCATGTTCTTACCCACGATGACCTTTGCGTCATCCGAGTCTTCGAGATAGTCGCCTTCGACCATGCTGCGAGCAATCGGTGAGTTCTGAACTTCCGAGGATGGCTCGACACCCATCACTGCGACTCCACTTGCACCGGTACCGGTACGTGCCACTCCCTGGCCGCGAATGAGCAGCTTTGTCTGACTCACGCCTGGAATCTGATCCACGTTTTTGCGGAGAGAGGAAGCTTCATTGATGAAGAGGTCCACAGATGGAGCATCCCGGTAATCCGAATGCTCAATCGTCAGATGTCCCGAGTGCATCTTCACCACGTCATCGGTCATTTTGCTGTAGACCCCCTCGGCCAGACAGACCATGAAGATGGCAAAGGCCACCCCAAGCGAGATTGAACTCGCTGTAATTAACGTTCGGCGAAGGTTGCGCCAGATACTACGCCAGGCGAGACGGAGCAGCATGGGAATTGAGAATCAGGAAAAGAATTTGAGGCATCGCAGTGGCAAATGACGTGTCGGGTGCTTCTTGATGCGAAACGTGTGATCCGAGGGAAAGGGTTCCACGCTAATGTAAATAGTTCCTAATGATGGTGAATCGCCTCTACTGGCTTGACCAGTGCAGCAACCATCGCCGGATAGAGCGAGGCCAGAACACAGACCCAACACATAATCAGCATTGGCATCACGATCACTTTGGGCACGATGGCGGTATACCAGACTGGATCAAAGGCGATGCCTGCAATGGTCAAATCTTCTGAGAATCGGCTGAGATCGATGCCATGGAATTGGAGATAGTAGGAAACGCCGTAGCCCAGCAGAGCGCCGAGCGCAGTACCTGCAGCGGAAAGAGTGAATGCTTCGGCAAGTACATCTGTCACGATTCGTAACGGCGAAGCTCCGATTGCTTTTTGAATTCCAAATTCATGCATCCGCTCGTAAGTCGCCATCAGCATGGTGTTCATCACTCCGAGCCCTGCAGCCACGAAAAAAATGCCGCCGAATATAAGCAGCAAGATGTCCGACAGGCGTAACATGTCTGCGAGAACGGGCATCAGCTCTTTCCAACTCTTCACTTCGGCTTGACCCAAGTCGGAAGATAACTCGGTGATGAGATCCTCCGGGTCGATTCTGCCCTTGGAATGAAAGGCAATTTCGTGAATGCGATCTTCCAGCACGAATAACTCACGAAAATCCTGTTCGTGCATGATGACCGCTCCCCTGTCGATCGAGGCGCCGATCGCCTTCAGGATCCCCTGCACCACGTAAATTTCATTGCCCATGGAACCGTCGGCCGCCTGGACGACGATGATGATTTCGCTTCCCACCTCCGCTCTGAGTTGCCTGGCCAGTTTCTTACCAAGGACGACTTCTTTGCCTGGCTTCTCCTTAAGAAATGTCCCTTTAAGCAGGTGATTCACCCAACTGAAAGCGCGTTCCTCTTCTGGCCGGACTCCCCAGAAAACTGCGCCCGCCGATTTCGTTTCTTTCGCTGCAAGCCCGAAGCCGAAGGTCCGCGGCACTGCAGATACGCCAATCCTGTTCGCGGCAGCGATGATCTTCTCAGGTTTCTCCAGAGACTTGTAGAGAGACTGGTCTTCCAGATAGTCCCTCGCATGAGCTTGTGCTTCGCCGCCTACAAGCCCCGTCACATTGCGGAGCGTTTTCTCGATCATGCCTATTGACAGGGCGTAAAACAGGATGAGTACCGCTGTATTCAACGCCACCGCGGCGAGAGTAATCATTGTCCGCCGCCGATTCCGCCACATGTTCCGCCACGCATACTTCAGGAGCATCATACTCGCTCCGGGTCAACGTTGTAGATTACGAAGGGTGAAGAGATCGTCAGGCAGCTTCAAGTCGAACTCGATCTCTTCATAGGTAATGACGGTTGCCTCCGCCGGCTTATCGGATGGGATGATGCTCACCCTTGCCGGAAGCTTGCGTCCTCCGAATACTCTAAGTTCACTGAAAGTCATCGTGCGCGCCAAGTCAAGATCTTCGTCATAGTAATGTGAAACTATGGGAGTCAAGTCGTCTTTATGAACTGCAATTACGACCTTGCCCCAGACCACCACGGCCTCCTCTTTGGGAATGCAAGTCAGTTCGACGATTTCGACTCCCTCTCGCTCGCCCTGAAAACTAACTTTGGTATCGAAGTCATCGGCCATGCGAGTTTCTTTCACCAAATCGTCATTGGTGAAGTGACTGCCCATCCAGGAAGCAGACATCATCGAGGATGGCAGCTTAATGACACGCCGAACTTTTGGGAGGTAGTTCCAGATATCGTTACCAGCTCGTAGCGTCGCGGTGCCTTTCTCTTTTTTAGGAGACAGGATTCGGATCAGCGACTTTTCTTTGCCCTCCCCCCAGAAATTCATCGAAAGTGTCCGAGTCCAGTGCTTCGTGCTGATCTTCATCGTCATGCGACCTTTGCTGGAATCACCACGGAACAGGTCGTCT
>JASLXP010000972.1 GCA_030740295.1 Planctomycetota bacterium | reverse complement strand
CTGCGTCCCGCAGTCGCTGCGGCGGTTCCGGCACTCGTAGATCTTCTCGACAACAAGAATCTCGGCCTGCAGGTCGCATCCGCAAAGGTCCTCAGTCAACTCGGCGAGACCGCCCTTCCCGCGCTGAAGCGCGCGACAGAGGCGCCGTCGAAGATGCGTTCCGCGGTCGAAAGCGTGCTTTGGATGGGCGAGGCCGGCCGGCCCACACTCATCCAGTTCCTTGCCCACAAGGACGCGCACATCCGAGGCCGAGCGGCCGAGGTGCTGGCCCGTGCGCGTCGCGGAGACCCGGCCACGGTTCCCGCCTTGACACGATGTCTCTCGGACAAGTCGCCCGCAGTCCGCGCGCACTCCGCGAAGGCTCTGGCGCGGGTCGGCGCCAGAGCCGCTTCGGCTGTCCCACATCTCACGAAGAACCTGGACGATCCCGATCCCGATTCTCGCCTCGCGGCAATCCACGCACTCGGAGTCTTCGGCGCGGCGGCCCGGGCCGCCGCGGAGCCGCTGGAAAGGATCCTGACCCGCAAGAACAGTCCTACACCACTCCGCATCGCGGCCGCAGACACACTCGGCAGGATCCAGGCGCAAGCCTCCGAGCCGCTCGCAAGGGTGTTGAAGGACGCCACCAAGGAGAAGGCGTTGCGCATCGCGGCCGCCAAAGCTCTCGGCGCGATGGGCCCCGATTCAGCGCCCGCTCTGCTGGACGCATTGAAGGACGAGAACGAGCAGATCCGGTGGAATGCGGCAATCGCTCTAAGTGGCCTGGCTGAGTCCGTCGTGACTGCCCTGTGCCAGCGGCTCAGAGAAGGGGACTCGCTGACGAAACGCTATGCCGCGTTCGCTATCGGGAGGGCGGCGCAACGGGCGAAGAGCACCCGTCGTGGAGCCAAGGAAGCGCTCGCAGCCATCGCGGAAGCCGCAGTTCCCACCCTCCTGACGGAGCTGAGCGACGAGAACCCCGCGCTCCGCCGCAACGCGGCCGCGGCCCTTGGGGAGATGTCTCCGAGAGCCCAGGCAGTGATCCCGGCGCTTCGGTCACTGCTGGCCGATCAGCAAGCCGGGGTGCGACTCGCGGCGGCCCAGGCCCTCGGCAAGCTGGGCGGGGCCGCGTGGCCGGCAGCGGAGGAGCTCAAGGCGCTGCTGCGTTCTTCGAAGGACCTGAAACTGCAATGGGCCGCGGCCTACGCGCTTGAAGGGATCGAGGGCGCGCTCCCGGAAGTCACTGCCGGGAAGACCATCCCGATCCGCGGCTACGTCCTCAACCGGTACGTGCGGATGTTCGACGGACAGTGGCAGGGCATGATCTTCGCCTCCGACGGCAACTGCTACTTCGGCGGCGGAGGCCACTGGAAGAGCCACGGCTCCGCGTTCTTCCGCTACCTGCCGGAAAAGCAGAAGGTCGAAATACTCAGTAAGGACATCACGCCCATCTGCCGCGAAGACATCAATGAGACCCCACCGCAAGGCAAGATCCACAGCCAGATGATCGAGCACAACGGCCGCCTCTTCTTTGGCACGCATCTGGCCGATTATTCGGTCGAGGGCTGCCGAGCCTACACCGGCGGCCACTTGATCGGGTACGAGCTGGCAACCGGCAAGTTCCACGACTACGGGGTCGTGCACCCCAACTACACGAACTACTCCGGGCTCGGCGTCGATCCCAAACGGAACCTCGCCTATATCTGGGTCATGCCATTCGCCGAAGGTGACGGCAGCCACCTGTATCGGGTCGATCTCGAGACCGGCGAGAAGAAGACCGGCGGCCCCATCAGGCGCAGTTCGTGTCAGTACCTGTTCGTCGATTCCCGCGGCGACTGCTGGTTCCAGATGGGCGACCTCTACCGGTTCCGCGCGATGACCGGTGAGCTGGACTGCTGGCTCGGCACGGTCCCGAGCGGCCCGTGGGAGGAGCGGCTGGTCTTGCCCGGCGGGGACCGCTGCTTCGTGCCCGTGGGAGACACGCTCTACATCCTCGACGCGGCGGAAGACCGCGACTCGCCCGGCGCGTTCATGCCCATCAAGCGGATCGGCCGGACCCACCACAGCCTCGCGATGAACAGCAAGCGCCTCTACTTCGCCCGATCGCAGCGCCGGCCCCGGAAGAAGGGCGAGCCGCGCCGCAGAGACACCTGGCTTATGAGCATGTCCCTCGATCCCACCACACGGCCGCGCGTCGTCAACCACGGCATCATGACCGACCAGGCCGGCCGCACCCCGCACGGCATCTGGTCGATGGAAGTGGACGAACGGGATCGCCTCTGCATGACCGGCCGGTGGTACGTGCTCCCAGGCGAAGAGCAGACGATCGGCGTCAATCGCGGCGACGGCTTCATCTGCCTCGAATTCAATTTCGTGGACATGACGGGACGCGCCGAAGACGAGTGACTCTCGCTGCCCGCACTCTTCTTGCCTGTCCCAACACCATGGCAGCTTGCCGCCACGATGTCTCGGCGTCTGCAGTCCGTGAGAATTCCGGGCTAGCAGCGCGTTTCAAGCGATTACGCTATTTCTTTTTCCCATCTGTAACCGCCACCTTGGCCAGCGCGGCTTTGGCCAGGCCTGCGATCTCTGCGGAGGTCTTCAGGCCACGCCACATTCGCATGCGGGCGATATCGCCATCGTATTTTCCTGCCCCCATCTTCCTGCGTCATTGTTCCGCTTTCGCCCTTCAGGTGGACTTCTCCCTCTGCCATAACCCTTTACTCCCACCAATAGAGAATCAGCTCGCGGCATTGCGGAGACAACTCAGAGGCGTTGGTAATCGGGAATTGAGCATCTGAATTTTACCAGCTTTCCGTCGAATCAGATTCTCTGTCCGATGCCGAAAGTGGGAGGAGGCGTGATTGCGGGCGTCGGATTGCTCCAACAGATGGCGAATTGGAAACTTGCACAAGTATTGACAATTATTAAAAAGTGACAATACTTGTGCAAAATGAAGAAGCGCAATGAAAAAGCCGATGCAATCCTGGAGCTCGCACACCAATCCGGTGTTGTGAGCACTGCAGACGTGCGTTCCAAGGGCATTCACCATGAGTACCTCCGACAGCTTTGCGCAAGTGGTGAACTCGTACGGGTTGGGCATGGTCTTTACACCCTGTCTGACTCCGAGATAACGCCCAACCACGGAATCATCCAGGTATCGAAGGCCGTCCCCAAAGGGGTTGCCTGCCTGCTTACCTCTCTTCGATTTCACGAGATTGGAACACAGGCTCCATCCCAGGTCTGGATTGCGCTTGAAAGAAGGGCAGCATACCCACGCAGACTTCCTCTCAGAACTCGCATTGTCCGTTTCTCCGGGAGCGCGTTCACAGAAGGGATCGACGAGCACGTACTCGAGGGTGTCAGAGTACGAATCTACAACCCGGCTAAGACCGTCGCAGACTGTTTCAAGTATCGGAACAAGATTGGTCTCGATGTGGCCCTCGAAGCCCTTCGGGAAGTACTGCGCGACCAGAAGTGTTCGACCGACGACCTGTGGAAATACGCAAAAATCTGCCGCGTCACGAAGACGATACGCCCATACATGGAAGCGACGGTATGACCAGGGGCAAAACCAACATCGCAGCTTCGATACGGCAGCGTCTACTCAACATCATTCGCGAAACTGGCGATGATCCGAATCTGGTATGGACGCGCTATGCAGTCGAACGGCTTCTATATCGCCTCTCGGTTTCTGAGTATGACGAAGAATTCATCCTCAAAGGCGCCATGCTCTTCATGGCGTGGACCGGTCAGGCACACAGACCCACGGCCGACGTGGACTTTCTTGGATTCGGGAAAGACTCAAGTGAAAGAATCACAAAGATCTTCCAAATCCTCTGTGATATGGACGTCGAGCCAGACGGTCTCAACTTCGATTCTGAAACCATCAAGGTAGGCCCGATCCGTGAAGATCAGGAGTACCAAGGCAAGCGGGTGAACTTGACAGCATTCCTGGAAAGGGCGCGCATCCCGCTGCAAATCGATATTGGATTTGGTGATGTAGTGACGCCCAACGCTGAGAAGATTGACTACCCTACCATTCTCAAACTTCCAGCCCCGATCATCCGTGCATACACGCGTGAGACAGTAGTTGCCGAGAAGTTCCATGCCATGGTCGTGCTGGGGATCGCCAACAGCCGGATGAAAGATTTCTACGATCTGCATGTCCTTGAAAGGAACTTCACATTTGAAGGCGAATCCCTGGTACGTGCGTTCAAGGCGACGTTCGATAGAAGAAAGACAGAGATACCTGTTGAGCCGCCACTGGCCCTGACGGATGAATTTGCATTTGATGAAGCCAAGTCGATTCAATGGTCGGCATTCATTCGTAAAGGTGGAATCGAAGAGGGTCTTCCCGATTTTCCAGAGGTTCTCTCATCCCTGAGGAACTTTCTCCTACCACCCATGCACGCCGCTTCTGGCAAAGCTGATGCCCCATCAAGTTGGAACAAGGGAGGGCCGTGGAAATGAAAGGTGAATTCCTGTCCAGCAGGGTCAAAAAACTAATTTCAGCTAAAAGCGCTTAAAACAGGCTCTCATTCACGTTTCAGCCCGTTTCACATGCTGAAAACTCATCCGTACCCGATTCAGGCCGCCCCTCTATAGTAGAAATTGAGTAGACCACCCATGCGCTGATTTCGCTCGATGGAGCCTTTGGCCGACAAGGGAGGCCCTGGGAACAACAGCCTGTTGTCCATGCCCTGGTGATTCCTCTCCTTGTGGTAATGTTGCACATACTCAGAGAGTGCCTTCTTCAATGCTCCCTCTCCGAACAGTAGGAGCTTGGACAGACACTCCTCCTTGATCGATCTGACAAGTCTTTCAAGGAGAGCATCTAAGTTGGGACTTTGGGGTGGCAACTTTACCGGGGTAATGCCAGACCATCTGAGCACTTGGTCAAACGAAGAACAGAACTTGGTATCCCTGTCATGGATTAGGTAACGGATTCCGTTCAACACTCCACACTCAGCCATCGTCAGATTCCGCGCCATCTGTGCCATCCATTTCGAATTCGGGTTCTTGGTGAAACCGGCGATGTGAGCCTTTCGGTTCGCCAGGCAGATCAGGACGAGTACGTAAATAGTGCATAGACCTTTCGGGGTGATGACTTCCACAGTGAAGAAATCCATCGCTGCCATGGATTCTTTATGTGCTCTGATGAAATCAGTCCATGTTGTGTTCTTTCCTCTCTGTGGTGCTGGAGGAATGCCGTTGCGAACCAATATGTTACAGACAGTCTGGTCAGAGATGGTGTGACCCAGGTTAGCCAACGCTCCTTGAATTCGGTCATATCCCCAAGCGGGATTCTCGTTGGCCAGCTGTAAGACCAATTGCTCGACCTGCATCGATACCTTTGGACGTCTTGGGTATCGTCGACGTTTCGAGCCATCGAACTTCCTTGCTACCAATCTCGATGCCACCCGAGCAACGTATCAGGCTTTACTAGGCAGGGGACACCTTCCAAGCCCTTGCGTCCTAAGCGCTTTGATATCTTCGCAAGACGAATCCTCTCCGGATCTGTGAATCTGATTCTCCCCTCCAACCTGGATGACAGGATTTCATTCTCAGTCGCCAAGTATTCATTTCGAAGCAGCAGTTCTTCATCCACGTGACCTCCGACCATCGCAAGCACTTCTGTTGTCTTCATTCCTTGTCTCTCCTGAAAACTGAAACTCTATATGCTGGAAAGAGGCTTGCTCAACAAGGCCACAAAGTGCTCTAATCCTAATGTCTGATGAGATCGGATGACCACATTTGCTGGCTAGACGGCTTGAAGCGTTCGATCTTGACCGTTTGAGCTACCTGGAATACTTTGACCTTACGACCATCGTCAGAGAACCAAGGTAAGCCACTAAGAGATAGCTATAAACGATCACCCTTAGCCGAACGCATTAGGAGCATGAGGAGCACATGAAGTATATCCAAAACCATCAACGACCGAGGACAAAAGCAATGAAGTTTGGGTTATACGCCATGGCGATGGCGGTCGGTAACCTGGTTCCCGTCGGGATCAGTCATGCGCAGGAGCCGGTCAAGCTGGATCCGGTTGTATTATCCGAATTCATCAAGAATCGGTGTGTGAAGTGTCATGGCCCCAAGAAGCAGAAGGGCAAGCTGCGGCTGGACACGCTGGGCCTGGAGATTGGCGCTAGCGACCATGCGCAGCGGTGGAAGGACGTCTACCTCGCGCTGAAAGACAGGGAAATGCCGCCGGAGGACGAGCCCCGGCCGTCCAAGGGGGCATTAGTGCCCGTTCTGAAGCACCTGCAAGACACGCTCAAACGGGCTGCGGAACGCTTCGGCCCCGGCCACCAGTACCGGGCCGGCGATATCGTAATTGCGGCCGCAAGCCCCGACGAGCCGAGGGTCGAGTCCTTTAACCAGAACACCGTCCTTGCCGCCGCGAAGTATCTCGACAATGGTGCCTTGGCTTGGATGCGCAAGCGGAAATGCATGGCCTGCCATACCACCGGCACCTACATGGCGGAACGCCCCGCCTTGACTCCCTACTTTGGAAGTCCGAAGGAAGAGGTGTTCAACAAGTTCCGGAAAGGCTTGCCCGCCAAGGTACAAATTGGAAAGGGCGGTGGGAAACGGCCAGTCCACATGCTCATTTGGAAAACGTTGGGGCTGGCCCAGTGGGATCAGCACATCGCGGGGAAGACGTCCGAGTCCACGCGGCGCGCCTTGCGCGCCATGTTCGCAGAACAGGCTGGTGATGGCTCCTGGATGGGATACCAGGGGGTTCGCGAAATCCCGCACAACACAACCCGGTTTGAACTTGCCGTCCGCGCCGCGTGGGCCGCATCGGCTACGCCAGATTGGCTTGATCAGGTCGAAGATATTGCCCTGCTCAACCGCGTCAACCGTATGATGACATACCTCCGTGATCACAAGCCTCGGAACGATTACGAACTCGCGTTGAAGCTGCAAGTGGGCAACTTCTTATCTGATGCTGTATCAGTAGAACACCGCAAGGAAGCGATCGCCATGCTCCGCCGCAAGCAGAAATCAGACGGTGGCTGGTCCTTGCGGAGTATGTCGGCGATCGAGAACTGGGCCGAGTGGAAGCATCCAAGGGATAAAAGAAACCTCCAAATGCTGCGCCGTGAAACGGATGAGGTGAAGTCCGCGAGCGACCCCTATATGACCGGCTTTGCCATTGTTTTATTGCGGGAGGCCGGCATCCCTAAAACGGATGAACAAATCCAGAGCGGTATTGCATGGCTGAAACGCAACCAGCGCGTGAGTGGCCGCTGGTGGATGAAGTCCATGTACAAAGAGACCTATCATTTCACCACGTACATGGGCACTGCCCAGGCCCTCAAGGCATTGGCCTTGTGCGACGAGTTAACTGCATCTCACGAGGTCGAATGAACGCAAGGCGCAACAGTCTATCTGAAGGCGCTCTGTCCGTGTTCATTTCATCTTTAATCAGCCCACTCTCGGCGGTTCCGGAAAAGAGTGCGGCAATAGCAGGGGGCTTGATCCCTGATTTCTATGGCGTGTGATTTCATCGCCCTGCGTTTCCGAGAATGCGCTCCTGCTCGTTAATCTCAACATCATAAATGCGCCATGAGTCGCCGAAAGGCCTGAGAGTATATACCGCGCCGTATCTATTCACCCGGCGATGGGCGTGCCCCCAATGCTCAACAAGTCCCTTGACCACCCACCGGCAGGACACTCTGAACTCTACGCCCGCGTTCTCGACGTCCGGATCGGAAGCCATCATCTTGCTCTCCAGCATCTCGACGTTCTCTATTTTGCATATCGCGCCGCCCTGGTCCTGCAGTACCAGGCTTTGATAGACGTCGTTGTAAGTCTCGTCGAGCAGCTCGCCGGAGACGCTCTGCGCAAGCGCGTCATAGATGGCATCTTCCGTGTCATAGTCAAATGCACGGTAGACATTCCGGTGCAGGACCGTGAAGATCTCTTTGGCCTGCGGTTCGGCGGGTAGCTCTACCCCATCACGCCAGAACTGTTTGATTTCCACGCGACCGACATCCCGCCCCACAATCCCAATAAGCAGGACCATGAGCGTGGCACCCGCCAAAAGACCACGCGGCATCTTCGCGAACCTCGCCGCGGCCAGAAACAGGATCAACAGGACAGTCGCGGCTATGGAGACCAGCGGCAGTTGAATCGTCTTCTGTGCGGCAGCCGGTACCACCCCCATCCCATGGCCACGACGCGCCTTTACGTCGGAATGCCAGACGTATTCCGGCTCCTCAGGCGTGAAGGTCAGAAAGGTCCTGCGTCCCATCAGTTGAGATACCGCAATAACTTCGTCAGGGCTACCCGCCGTCAGGCCTATATCAGGTCCGCCGAAAGCATCGATGCCAAAGGGATTCAGCAGCCCCAGAGCGTCCGCGCCATCGGCGGTGAACACGTTCCACACCATGGAAACCTGACGAGTCGTGCCCTTTGTGCTGTAGACAAGTTTCATCTTTGCCTCCACCCATCTGGCGGGCTGCCCCTTGGCCGTCGCGGCGTAGTCTTGACCATCGGCATCATCTTCCCAGGAAGGCTTACCATACTGAGTGGACGGCAGCTCCGGGGCACAAATCAAAATTTCCGCCAGCACGGGACGCACGGCTATCCCATCGATCTTTACCGGGCACGCTTCGGCAAAAAATGCCTCGACCTCCTCAGTGCTCGTCGGCAGCGAATCCCCTTCGGCCAAGTCGTATCCTGCCAACGGCCCTATCGCAAACGTCGGTATTCTGGCTTCGTAGGTCAGCGCGTCATCCGTAAGACTCACCTTCAACTCGACCAGCGGTATAGCGCTCGGATGAGCATTAACCGATGAACCGACACACGCCGTCAGCAAGATCAAGAATGGTGCCGTGACAGCTTTCATGTTCTATTGCTCATTTCTTTTACTCATTTCTTTTATTGCCAGGAATTTTCTTTTTGCGGGGTCATTCCGTGCCCCCTGCTCTTTGCCACATTCTTTCGGACTGAGATTCCAGGGCCCTTTGTCTCATTACTTAATCGGATATGACAGTATCCCCGGGCTCGATAGCGCCTGGAGTTGAGGAGCGTAGAAATGGAACCGGGGAACGACAAAGTAATGAGACGAAGTAATGAGACAGGGCTCGTGATGCATGCCCCATTCCGGGTCGCTGAATCTCATGAACAAGATGTGGGTAAAGACCAGATCCCCTGCCCCCTGACTCCTTCCCCTACTTATACATCCACGGTTTCATTCGCTTCAGATAATGCTGCATGACCGGCTGGGCCATCGCTTTTTTGTCGCTTTCGTAGGTTGCGCGTCCATCCCAATCGACGGTGGTCGGCCAGGGCAGGCCTTGCAGCTTCTTCGCGTAATTGAGTTGCCTGACATCATCCGGAACATGGGGCGTATGCCCATTCAGCAT
>JASLXP010000971.1 GCA_030740295.1 Planctomycetota bacterium | reverse complement strand
AAATCGACCCGCATGAGCCGTCGGCGAAGGTGAGATTCTGGTAACTGTTGACGACCTGGAGCTCGTAGCCGGACATCAGGAACACGCCGGAGTTGCCGTAGAGCTGGCCCTTCCACGCGGGATCGTCGGAGGGCTCGAACCGGAATTCCAGATGGATGCGCGCGTTGCCGTAGGCAGACCGGGTCGAGTTGTTCCCTCTGCCGCGGGACATCACGCCCTGCTTGTCGAACGTCCAGTTCGGATTGCTCCACTGGGCAGCATCGAGAACGGTGGCCTTGGCCGGCGGCTTGATGACGCACTCTTCGACTGACAAAGGCGACACGACCGGCGGGATGGGACGCCGCCGGTCATTACGATTCCATCCTGAGCCCACGAGTTTCCAGCCGACGTTGCGGCCCGGGCGAGATTCTCTTGTGGGACGCAGTTTGTTGAGCGTGTAGAAGATCGTATCGAAGTCGAGCTTCACTCCCTCGGCATTCGCCTGCTGGGGAAACTGAAGCGCGTAGACCCTGCCTGCGGTCAACGGCACATCGAAGGACACCGTCTTCCGATCTTTGGAGACCGCGACGTTTGTCACATCAAGTGCCTTTTCATCGACCCTCGGCGAGCCGTAAGTACTATGGTAGTGGTAGTGCCAGGATCTGATCGACGGGCTGACCGTTTCTCCGACTGGCTGGGTGAAGGTGATCTTGAATCCAGTCTTAGTAAGTGAAGCGGAGTGGAGAGCGAAGGGAATCGTCTTGCCATCCCACGCTGCATACTGAATTGCGGTGCGTTTGCCGCCCTTACTCCACCAGCCGCGGCCGACCTGGGCAGACCAGAGACGGCCCTGCGGATCGAAGGACATCTTTACCACGCCGGAAGCTGTGCCACGGAGAAAGTCGACGCACCAGCCCTGGTAGTCGCCATCGACCTTTTCCACACCGCAGCGGAAGTAATTCGATTGCCGCTGATCGCCGACAAAGATCTGGTTTGGGAACGGGCCGAACTTTCCCCCCGTCGTATCCCAGACCGGGCTGCCGGGAGAGTTGGCAATGTCCTCGCGGGGAAACCAGACAGCAGGGAGCGTGCGGAGCTTTGCGAAATCGGCTGCCGCGAGAGAGCTCACCTTCTCTTTGGTGAAATCCGGCCGCCCCGGCAGCGAAGCGGGATGGCCGTAAAAGTTGCCTTCGCGAATGTAATAGAGACAGCAGGCGGCCACCCAATCGCCCTGGTTATCGGTGATGAAGACCTCATCCTTCGGGCTCATGCCGATGCCGCAGGGCGAACGAAAGCCGGACGCGAGAGGCTGGAAATGTCCGGAACGATCGGAGCGGTAGACCCATCCCTGCCAGAGGCCGTTGTAGGACATGTTGCCGCCGCCTTTGCCGGGTTCCTTTCCGTCAGGGACGGTAAACTCTCCTCGGGAGCCAAGGTTGATCGAGGCATACTTGCGGCCGAGCGAGTCTACGACCGGGCCATAGTGATATTCATGGTACTGCCCCGAATTCCCAAAGGCGTCGGTGACGCACTCGTAGCGATCGCATTTCCCATCCCCGTTGGTATCCACCAGTCGGGTCAGTTCCGGCTTCTGCGCGACGTAGTAGGCCTTCTCCTTCGCGTCGTAATAGATGCCGTTCGGCTCCATCAGGTTTTCCGCGAAGAGGGTCCAGATTCTGTTCTTGTATTCCCAGACCTCGCCTTCCCAGGTAGCGATGGCGAGTGTGCCATCGGGCTTGTGACAGAGACCAAGCACGGTGACCGCGCCGCGAGGAAGCGGGACAGTTTCAAGACGATATCCGGAAGGTACCTGGGCCGTGGCCGTGCCGAGGGAACAGAAAAAAATGAGAAGTGAAAGAAACTTATTCATTTAGAGGGACTATTGGATTGAAAGCTTGAAGGACTGCGTTCCTTCCGGCGCGAGCATAAAAGTCTTTTCGTCGCCATTGGCCCGGAAAACGAGGTGCACGGTGTCCCCCTGCATCTCGTAGCGAAGGAAGCGAAGCGTCTCCGCATTCAGGAACTCGCGTTCAACGTCAGGGATAGGTGTGCCCTTAATCTCGGACGGCTTGGTACTGCGGCCCGGCAGGGACGGAGTCTGATTGATCTCGGCGGAATGCCATGCCTTGAGCACACTGGCATCAACGGGGTTACAGGCGACCAGCACCTGGTTGGGGAGCAGGCAAAGCAAGGCGCGCGGTGGGAGCCCGTCGATCCACTTCCGAACGACTCTCGCCGCTTCCGGCAAGGCCTTGATAATCTTTGGGGTATTGCCCTCCAGGCTGCGGCCGTTCAGCGCGAACTGCCTTCCCCCTTCAACCCGCTTGAGGACGCCCTGGAAACGGTAGCTGTGGGTGGTCTTTTCCTCGTGCATAATCTCCAGGTCATGGGGTCCAGGATCGAGGTCGACTTTCTTGCTTACATGGGTGCTCTTGTCGGCCTTCTGGTCAAAGTAGTAGGCCTCTTTTCCATTCAAATAGATGGAGGTGCGACCGATGGGGCGTATCGCGAATTGATAACGGCCCGCCGCCCTGATGAACAGCTTCGACTTGCCGCGGAGGATGCCGTTCCCGTTTCGCTCAAAGTAATAGACATTCTCGGGCAAGGGCGTTTCTGAGAGAGGCTTGACAGAGTCGAAAAGCGCCGGCTTGAAGCGTTTGCCTTTAAACGGCTCGCGGGGATACACCAGGCGCACTGCCCCACGAAGGCCCTCCTGCTCTGAGAGAATGAAGTCACGCAGGGCCAGACGATCGCTTTCCGGCAGAGCTTCCTCGAACGCCATCATTTCCGTGCCGGGGACGCCCTTGTTGATGATCTTGAGGATGGCTGCCGGTGAATCACCATGCTGCCAATAATCGTCCGTCAATGCCGGGCCTTTCCCGCCGTCGAGTTGAGGGCCATGACAGTTGAAACAGATCTGACCGTAGATCTCCCTGGCACGAGCATGGTCAGTAGGCGCACCGGTGACATCGATGGCAATCGCGAGGCCGGTAATCAGCGGAATGATGACGAACAACTTATTCATGAGTTGATATCGAATAGTTCAGGACTCTTGGAGTAGCCAGCCTTTCAATCAACGGACTGGGATGATTTCCCGTAGACATCGAATTCGCCGAAGAACGTGTTCCTTTTCACCTCCCAGAGGAGATATCGAAAACGGCCGATTTCGCCGCGAGCGGCTGTGATGGAGCTGGCCTGTTGAGACGGGCGATCGAGCAGATCATTCACCCGGAAGAACCGGTCAGTGTTGACGCGCGCGACGCGCACCCAACCGGACTCCTCAGGCGGCATGGTAAGATCCGGCACTTCTTCTCCCGAATAGCCGTAGAGCGTGAACCGTTGACGTGCGCGATGGCGATGGCCTGGAACGGCATGGTGCTGGTGCCACGAGTAGGAATTGATCCGGGTCACCGAAATCGTCCGGCCCAGATCGACCAGAAGACTGCCCTCTGTTCGGTCTCGAAAAAAAGCCGACTCACGCGGGGCGTCCTGCCTGGACTGTCCCAGACCATCAAGAAGCACCATGGCCTCCCCGCTGGCCCCCGGGCGATTCTTCAGCTCCCCTCGCGCCACGCGAATTGTCGCGTGTCCCGATGCCTGATCCGCATAGTCGTCGTGGCTGGGGGGCTCGATTGTCGGGAAGCGAAACGCGGCCGTGCCATCGCCCGGTTCGATGCGGGTCACGATCTTCCGCTCGCCGGGCTCGACGTACAAGGTCTCACCAGCCTTGAGGCGACGCGACTTCTTAATTCCTTTCAGAACTACGTCCACCTCGCCCTTGGATACCTCCAGGCGGCTGAGCCCATCCGGGGCTACCGTGGCAGTGAAGGCTGTGCCGATTTCCACAAACTTTGAATTCCTTGTGATGACGGTGAAGCCCTTCGACTCCGGCATCTCCGCCACCAGCCGCGCTTGCCCGAGCAGCAGAAACACGCTGTTGCTCGAAAGCGCCTCCAGGATCGTGGGGCCGGACAGTGTCATGCGGGCACCGCTCTTGAATTCCACCTCCGCGGAACCCGACGACAACTCGATCCGCTGCTCCTTCAAGATGACATCGCCGGTGCTGACCTGTGTGCTCGGCAACATCCAACGACTTTTCCGCAACTCGGCGAACCGGGCTACGGCCTCCGACTCATCCTGTGAGGGCTGCGAACCGTGCCACATCCAAAGCCCGCCACTGAGGGCGAACAGCGCGACGGCCGCCGCGGCGGCCGTCTTCCATCGGGGATGCAGTCGCAGTGCCTGAATCTCGGATCGGCGAGGCGGGGATTCTGCCGGTTTTTCTATCTCCTCTTCGACCGCGGCCGAATGCCCGAAGCCCAGTCGCTCCGACGCAAGTTCACCGTGCATTTCGACGCGCCAGAGATACTCATCGCGCGCACTGGGCTCGTCCCGCAGAAGTTCATGCAGCTCCGTCATCGCGTCGTCGCCGATCACTCCGTGACACAGCGCGGCCACCGCATCGTCAAATTCGGACGAAGGAAACTTCATGTAGTGAGCTCCTCACCGAGAGAACGTTCAATACAGTCACGTAACTGTCGCCTTACACGCTGCAGCGTCTTGTAAATCGCATCCACTGTCCGCTCAGCCCGTTCAGCCAGAGTCGCAACATCGAGTTGCCGAAAGTAATAGCCATCCACCAGCGATCGTCGCTCTTCGGGCAGCTTCGCCAGGCATTGCTCAAGGTGCACCAGGCGTTCATCAAACTCGGGCCGAAGCTGCTCACGCCGGGCGGCCAGCTCTTCCGCAAGCCCGCCATCAAGCAGTGCCTTCCAACGTTGCTGACGGCTCATCCACTGCCGCGTGACGTTCAGCGCGAAACGACACGCCCACGGGGCGAACGGCCGCTCGACGTCATACTGATCGAACTTTTCCCACAGCACGACCGCCGTCTGCTGCACGATCTCCTGGGCATCACCGATGTTCGGCACCAGCGCCACGACATACCTCAGGATCTCCCGCTCATTCGCGAGAAAAACCCTCAGGAATTCCTGCTGGCCGGCAGATTTCGAGACTGGATGACGGCTGTTTTCGTTCATGATTCACATTTACTTCGCACGAACTCACTTTATTGGACACGAAAAAACAGAAAACCTCGAAGAAGGTGATCCCCGTTCTCAACGATCGGGGTGCGCACATCAGCCTACCGATTCATCTGGCTTGCCTCTCTTTGTCGCTAGCTTTGTCGATGCGTTCCAGACAGCCCGAACAAGTTGCCGATTAAGCTCGCGGTGAAGATGGGGGACATTTCTCTTTGTCTAGATCTAGAGCTTTGTCGCGAGCAGAAGGGAAACGGCGAGTGACGGAAAGCCACGCTGAGGCCTCAGACTCTCCACGAGACTTCTGCGCTATATAGCCGGGACTTATCAGACAGTTCAACGCAAGGAATGATCTCAATTCTGCCTGTCAGCCTGCGCTCGGTGGACCAACGTCCTCTCCAATAAGCATCATCTTCCCTTACGATTCTGAATTGCTCTGACGCGAAACCGGGAATGGTCAGGCGGGTTTTGGCATCAAGAAGCGAAACCTTCAGATCTTCCTGTGGGTTGTCACAGTCGGCATTGATCAGTACTTCGAGTTCGCTACCGGAATTCACAGTGAATGGCTCCAGCATCAGATGGCCTTTGCTGAAACCCGGTTTCAAGCCCGCGGCAAGGAGGCGACCGTTTTGCCAGGGGGCGAGACCTGTGTTGATCTTCGGGCGGCCGTACTTCTCTTCAGAACCTGCCCAGCAATTCTCAATCGGCAGTCCGGAGAAGTAGCACCATAATTCGTTCCGGACAGGCAGGACGCATCCCGAGACGGGCCCGCCTTCGGACCAAGTGCATTCCGGGTCGAGTGGGATCAGCGCGTCATCTGCATCCTCAAAGACATTGAAATTCTCTCCATCCTTGGATAGCCCCAGATGCACACGAGGCGCGAATCGGCCGGTTATCGGTTGAGGCAGACAGTAGTGAGTGAACGCCACGTAATAACCCTTGTGGAGTGACATGGTCGCGCCGTGGATCTGTCCTGAAATGCCCGTGGCTCCGTCCGGCAACCCCATGACGGGTCGGGGATGTACTGTCCATTGCCTGGCGTCCGGACTGGTGACCAATCCGGTTCGCCGTATCCGGTGCGGTGGACCTGGAGACGCCTGGGTATAGATGCGATAGCGTTTTTCCGGGTCATGAGTCAGATGATCTTTCAGAAATTCGTAAGGCACGTGACTGTAGTAATCAAAACCGGATTTCTCGCCTCGATCCGCGCGGCGGACCAATCGTCGGCTGGGCCGCACCGATCCCCATCGTCGAAGTCGTCGGCCCCGGTGGCCGAAGAAGACACCTGATGTGGTACGAGCGCTCCCGCGACGGCCAGTCGAAGCCGAACACCCTCTTCATCATGGTCGACGACTTGGGCAAAGGTGGGTCAGTGGGGATCAGTGGGGTCAGGCAGAAATGATCGGAAGCATCTCAGACTCGCCAGCTACATGGCCACAAGCACAACCCGGTAGGAGGTACCGGCCAGACTCGATTGGTTACATCCCATACTGAGATTTGCCGCAGCACCGTCTCGCTTTTCTGTGTTCACTCTTTTTTTGTGTTCACTCAGCGTTTGTCAGATTTGCCCTTCTTCTTGGACTTGTTTCCGCCCTTGCCCGGGAGCATGTCTTCGGCAATGTCGACCTCTTTGATCTTTCGCAGCAGCTCTGTTTCAAGCTGTGCCAGCATCTGCTTGTTCTCCGGATTCCCCGCGACGTTGTGAATCTGATGTGGATCTTTTTCGCGATCGAACAACTCAGCGGGATTTCGACCGGTCTTGAGATACGTGTAGCGGGACGTGCGGATGCCGTAGTGACTGGGTGTGCTCCAGTAAGTGTAAAATTGGGATGTCCGCCAGTCGGCGGGTGACTCGCCATTCAGGAGCGGCAACATGCTGCGACCCTGCATGGCTTCCGGTGATTCTAATCCTGCCAAATCGAGGAGGGTGGGCGCGATGTCAACGTTGCTGCAGAGGTCGTTGTTTATCGTGCCCGGCCTGATTCGTTTTGGATAACGGATCAGGAAGGGCATTCGGACAGACGTTTCAAAGATCAGCCGCTTGTCGTAGAAGCCGTGCTGACCCAGCCAGTAGCCCTGGTCTGAGGTGTAGATAACGATGGTGTCGTTCGTCAGCTTTTCAGCGTCGAGGTAGTCGAGCACACGCTTCAGGTTGTCGTCATTGCCCGCGACACAGCGGATGTATTTGTGCATCATGTGCTGATAGGCGACACGGATCTTGTCCTTATCACTGTTGGCATCGTGTTCCCACATGGCGTTGGGAGGAGCGTCCTTTAAGTGCCGGGTGTAGTATGTGCCTCCGCTGCCGCCTTTGCCCTGCTTCCCCTTGGCGTGAAGCATGTGGAATTTGGTTGTGTTCAGGAAATCTTCTTTCAGGTACGAATCACTGTTCCGCACGTCCTCGTAAAGTGTTGGCGGCTCCGGGATGGCGATACCAGCAAGCAGATCGTCGTAGCGTTTCGCGTGGCCATAGTCATGGTGCGGTGCCTTGAACTGAAGGCTGAGGAGAAAGGGCTTCTTCTTGTCGCGGGTCTTGAGCCAGTCCATGGCAATATCTGTGTAAACATCGGTCGAATAACCCTCACGTTTCCACGTGCCCTCCGAGCCGCTGAAGGTTGGATCGAAGTACTTGCCCTGTCCCTTCACGACCATGTATTTCTCGTAGCCCTTCGGCTTGCTTTTCAGGTGCCATTTTCCGACCAGCCAGGTCTGGTAACCCGCCTGCTGCAACTCCACCGGATACTGCGGTGACGAATCATTGATGCGTCCGCCCAATCGGAGGACCCCGTTCTTGTGACTGTATTGTCCTGTCAGTATCGCGGCCCGGCTGGGTGAGCAGATCGAGTTGCCGCAGACAAAGCTGTCGAACCGCATCCCCTCTTTTGCCAGACGGTCAATGGCCGGTGTCTTAGCGAAATCCTTCAGGTAAGTGCCGTAGGCAGAGATGGCCTCGAATGCGTGATCATCCACGAGGACGACTACCATGTTTGGCTTCGTTTGTTCGGCGGACAGGTGGGGAGATGCCATCTCGACAACGAAGAGTGCAAGAAACAGGTAAGAGCAAGAAGTATTCTTCAGATTCATAAATGAGAGTATTCGGTGAAGATCTGTGGAATTGGATTCGGTTTAGAACAGATAGTTGCCTGCTCGATCAAAGGTCAGGCCTTGCGACGCCAGCCGGTCGATATTCGGCGTCTCGCGTTGACACCACCGTAGAGATTGAGATCGGTGTAAGTGCGATCGTCGGCAAAGATGAGGAGGTTGTTGGGATTCTGCACTACCTGAAGGATTCCGGAAACTGATTCGGGCGGGGTGATATTGGCGTTGGCTCCTCCCATGTCGGTCTTCACCCAGCCGGGGCCGATGGATACGACCGTCAGGTCCGGACAATCAACGGCCAAGGTCGGAATATTGCGCATAAGGTTCTCAGGTAAAGATTAATCGCCTGCACGCTTCGGCAGTTTCCTATGGCTCACGCGGCATAAGGGCGCCGACAATCTCAACCCATTGCGGCCGACACGAATAGTGACGCGAGTTGGTTGAGGGAGCCCATAGTTTTATTCCTCTTTCGATTCTAGTTCCGGATGGCTTGTTTCGCCGCGCCCCGCGAAGTTTCACCACGCTGCCGTTGGTCATTCCCGGCATTCTCGTGACCTCCAGAGAACAGTTGAGAGTATAAATGTCAGCAAAAGATCGCTCACGTCTCAGCACCCTTTTGGGTGGCGCGTCTGAGTCCTTGACGTTTCGGCCATGTTGGCTTCGAGAGTGAGAGAGACTGTTGGACATACGGCGTAATTGAATCTTGAATCCTGAATCCATATGCAACGAATTCAGGGAAACAGCGAATGAGGCGGATCGTTCTGAATCCTTATGAATCCTGAATCCTGAATCCCAAATCCACGTGAATCCTGAATCCACTTGAATCCTGAATCCAGATCCCAGATCCCAAACACACAGAGCACAGAACGATGACCGACTACGCACAACAGATTATCGACCTCTATCACTCAACGGTTGAAACCAGCATTCGGCAGATGCCATTCGATGCCTCCTCGTTGGACGCCTTTCAGAAGTGGCAGCGGAAAGCGCGGCGACAGGTGTCACATATCCTCGGGCCGATGCCTCGGGAGAAGGTTGACTTCCAGCTCGAGCGAAAAGTTGTCGATGAAACCGATTCATTCATTCAGGAGCGGCTGGTTTACTTCACCCGCCCCGGACTCCAGGCGACCGCTTACCTGCTTACTCCGCGAAAGCTCTCTGCCTCCGCACCCGGAGTACTGGCATTGCACGGTCATGGAACAGAAGGCAAAGACGGGGCCGTCGATCCCGATTCCATATATGGCGGCTTTGCTTGCACGCTTGCGGAGGCCGGCTGCGTCGTTCTAGCACCGGATCAGATTGGCAGCGGGGAGCGTCGTCTCAAGGAAGACAGGGTGAATTACCAGGTACTCATTCACGGCCTGAACATGCTCGGCCACACTCTGATCGGCGTCCGGTACTGGGACCTCGTGCGGGCGTTGGACCTTCTACAGGATCAGGAAGGAGTGGATCGAGATCGAATCGGCGTGATGGGACTTTCGCTCGGCGGAGAGATGACGATGTTTCTTTCCGCTCTTCAGAGCCGATTGAAGGCAGCAGTTGTCTGCGGATACCTCACCTCACATCTGAATACTTTCCTCGGCGATAACCACTGCACATGCGGTTATCTTCCGAACCTGGCAAAGTATTTCGAACATGTAGATCTTGCCGCGCTGTTCGCGCCTCGGCCGATGTTTCTGGATTCCGGCAAAAGTGATCCGAGCTTTCCATGGAAGGACGCGCAGGCTCTGGTTAGAGAATTGAGATCTGTCTATCGACTGTACGACAAGCCCCGCTCACACCTCGGCATAGAAATTCACGACGGAGGCCACATCATCGCCGGTAAGAAAAGTATCCCCTGGCTGGTGAGGAGGCTGAAGGAGGATCTTTCGTGACCGTCTTCGATGCCCCTGTGATACTGCGCCCTGTTTTTCTCTTCAGGAGACACGGCCCATGACGCCGCGGATGGAACCCATCAAAGATGCTCAGCCTCTTTAGCCAGCCTCTCTTTCTCAGTGGCACTCAGAATCCCCGTGCCAGTACCGCACAGCGCGCCTTCACAACGTCGGGCCGATATCCCAGGGCACGAATTCCTCATCGCCGATGCCGTGGATTTCACTTTTGGTCTGTTCGCCCCCGGCGACGGCGATGATCTTTTCGAAAATCTTCATTCCGACTTCCTGGAGGCTTTCTGTGCCGTCCATGAATGTGCCGGCGTTGATGTCCATATCGTCCGGCATCCGGTTGTATAGGTCGGTGTTGGTAGCGATCTTGATGCATGGGGTCGGTTTGCAGCCGAAGACACTGCCCCGGCCGGTGGTGAAGACCGCGACATTGCATCCGCCTGCGACCATGCCTGTAACGCTTGGCGGGTCGTACCCGGGAGTGTCCATGAACCCAAAGCCAGGCTTGTCGATTTTCTCTGCGTATCGATAGACTGCGCTCAGGGGCGACAGCCCGCCCTTGGCGATCGCGCCGAGACTTTTCTCGTAGATCGTGGTCAGGCCGCCCAGCTTGTTGCCGGGGGAAGGATTGTTATCTATCTCTGCGCCGAAGCGGCTGGCGTAGTCTTCCCACCAGTGGATCAGCTCGACGATCTGTTCGCCGATTTCGTGGGTTGCCGCGCGGCGGGTGAGCAGGTGTTCGGCGCCGTAAATCTCCGGGGTCTCTGCCAGGATGGCCGTGGCCCGGTAACGGACGAGCTCATCCGATGCCACACCGACCGCGGGATTGGCGGTGATGCCGCTGTTCGCATCGGAGCCGCCGCATTCTTCAGCGAGGATGAGTTTGCTGATGGGCTGCTTCGTGCGTGTGCAATCGTTGGCCTGAGGCAGCATCTTTCGGATGGCCTCGACTCCGGCCTCAATCGTATTGCTGACCCCGCCGTAGCCCTGGATCGTCATCGTCGTTGGTTCGGGCTGATGGTTGAGCACGTTAAGGCCCTGGTCTTCGATCAGCACGGGTATCTCGTTCACCTCGCACCCCAGGCCGATCATAACGTGCCCGAACACATTCTGGTGCGTGGAAAAACCCGCGAGCACTCGCTGGAGCTGGTGCAGCGGCGGCCCGCCAGGCATGCCACAGCCTCCCTTGTGGGTGAACGCGACCACGCCGTCGACGTTTGGGAATTCGCGTTTGAACTCCGGCGTTCTGAAACGTTCGACGATGTACTTTGAAACGGAGGCCGAGCAATTCACGGTCGAGGCAATGGCCACATAGTTTCGGGTGCCGACGCGTCCGTCAGGCCGTTCGTAGCCCATGAAATAACGCATCTCATCGTCAGGCACATAATCGACAGTCCGGACATCTTCGCAGAATCCGTAATCACGCCCGAAATCTCTTACCTCAACGTTGTGCACGTGGACATGGTCTCCCGGTTCGATCTTGCCGCGAGCGAAGCCAATGGTCTGCCCGTACTTCAAGATCGGGTCGCCGTCCGGGATCGGGGTCAGCGCGATTTTGTGGCCTTGCATAATGTCCTGTGACGCAGTTACGCTCAGGTTTCCGTTTGCCAGATGCATCCCTGAGGAGACTGGTTTTTTCAAGGTGGCCACGTTGTCCGATTCGTTGAGGATAACCGCGCATTTTCCGAGGGAGTCAGACATTGGGATAGTTCCTTATTTCGGTGCTTCTTTCCTGACCAGGCTCTCGATGGCCTCGAGGTCGATGTCCTGCACGTCCTTTGGAAAAGGCCGCGGCAGGAGCCACCAGGTCTCGGTGAAGGATGCAGATTCGCCCGGCTTGATGTGTTCACGGGGGCCGATGGGCTCGAGCTCGCAGGTGTATGCCTCTTTGGGAATCCAGATCGAGATGGTCAGGCCGGCGACTTCGTTGTAGGCGCGGCCGGGGTAAATAAAAAAACGTTTCACAAACATTTGGTCGTTCTTCATGAGGTAGGCGAACCAGCCTGCATGAGAATCCATTCCAAGTTTCGGATAAGTGGGCGTGCCGAGGATCTCGAGGAATCCGTCACGGATTCTGATGTTCGGATCCTTGGGACGATAGAGGATGGAAGCGTGGCCACCGTACATGACGTATCCGTTCGGAAAGCGGCGGGGTTCTGAAAGCGGGATAATTACCACGCCGCCGCCAAGAGCGAAGGTGCGGCTCCAGTGGCAGTACTCCACTGGTTTCTTCGAGACGTTGACGATGGTCTGCCTGCATTCCAGTCGCGTTGAATTGGGGCTCAAGGTGAAATAGCGGACAAGCTGGACGCCCGTCGATTCCGATTTCTGACTGGTGAGCCGGGCAGAGAGTTTACCAGTTACTTCGCCTTTCCATTTTCCCTTCCAGAGGAGCGGGCGCGGACGGATGATCATCTCAGGGCCGATATCAAAACGGCCGGCCGCCATTCCACCGCCTTTCTTGCCGGGCTCGTAGGTCCATCCTTCATTGCCGGGGGGCAGGTAGAGCGCATTTTTCTCATTCAAGGCATATTCGAGCACGCGACCGCCTGCGGCGGGACACAACGTTACCCGGGTGCTCCGGTTCGATAATCGGATGCAGTCATCGTATCCATAAAACGAGACTACCCGAGCCGCAGGCTCAGAAATCAGATCGCCAACAACCGGAATCAGCAAGTAAATCAGGGTCATCATAGTGGGTTGTGAAGTTTCGCTGTGGAGGCGAGACAGGTTACAGAGATCTCCCTCAAAAGACAGCAGTTGCGCGTGACCTGATCGTTGTTAACTTGTCTTCCGCATCGCATCTGAAACAGCATTCGTTGAGCATTCGTGCATTTCAGACCGAGCGATGGCGCCGGCTCTGGCTGGATCCGGCCCACGAGCCCTCAGGTCTCAACAAGCGAGTTCCATGCACCAGCGCGGCCAGATTTGGACATAGACCACTCTTCAATATCCCGATGTCACAAGTAAACCTGCTTCTGATTGGCTGCGGCATGATGGGCTCGCGCCACACCAGGGGTTACGCAGAATTGGAGCGAGTTCGGCCAGGCTCAATCAAGCTGTGCGCCATCTGCGACCTGAAAAAGGAAATCGCAGCCCGGCTCGCAAGCGAAGCCGAAGATTTACTCGGGTATCCTCCCGCAGTGTTCACCAGCGCGGAGGAAGCACTCAAAGCCCATCCCGAAATACAAGCGGCGGATGTCGTTGTTGAAAACCGATTTCACGATTCTGTA
Source organism: Planctomycetota bacterium (assembly GCA_030740295.1). The sequence goes on along the minus strand of JASLXP010000971.1, from coordinate 1,219 downwards.
GTCATTCCGCTGCTTGAAGCCGGCCTCGATGTAAGCGTCGAGAAACCTCTCGCCAGTACCATCGCACGCGGCAAAAACATGATTGCGGCCGCCAGGTCTATGGATCGGATTCTGGCTGTCGCGGAAAACAACCGCCGCGACCCGATGATTCGACTGTCGAGAGAGGTCGTGCAATCCGGGCTCATCGGCGCACCTCGGATGGTGGTCGAGATGGGCATCTCCGCTGGTGATACCATCCGAGCTTCACGATGGCGGCATTCCTGGTCCAACGGGGGCCTGGCAATGGACATCGGGATCCACGACGCCTACGGGCTCGAGACGATCGTCGGCCCCATCCAGAGCTTCTTCACCCGCTCGGAACAGGCTCATCCGGAGCGGAAGGAAGGGGATGCCAGCGTTCCCGTGGAGTCGGATGACATTTTCATTTCAAATCTTCGGTTTGAGAATGGCGCCCTCGGTACCTGGGCTCTGAACTTCGGCACCGCAGCCTACGGGCAGCGTCAAACGACTGTCTACGGGGACAAGGGCACACTGCATGCCCCTTCGGCAAGATCGGGCAAACCGGTAAGGGTGGAGGTGGGCAAGGAAATGCTGCAAGGTGACTCACTCCTCACGGCCTTGCCCCGATATGAGCTAAATGAAGTGGAAACCGGCCTCTTTGGCGAGCGGCCCGCTTCATACGATTTCGGCACCCTGACCGACCGAAAACTGATCGCAGCGGAGATGTCCAACTTCGTCGATTCGGTACGCACACGATCCGAGCCGGAAGTACCTGCAGAGCTGGGCCTGAGGTCCGTCGCCCTTATCTACGCCCTGATGGAATCCACCCACACAGGAAACGAAATCTCGGTTCAGGATATTCTGAATGGCAGCGCCAGGCGTTTTCAGGATGAAATGGTTGAGGGCAACTCGCGTTAGTAATCCAAGTCGAGGGCGATTATTTTGCGGATTTAAATGACAATTTTCAGGGGCAACGCCCCGGGCCGTTTGCCTAGCCCAGCCCAACGGGCTGGGTTTTCGGGCAGATCATCCTTAGGGGCAACGCCCCGGTCATTTGCCCCGATGAATGGCCTCCTAATAAATGGCCGGGGCGTTGCCCCTTTTCAGATCTTTGTACCATTCACCCAGCCCGTTGGGCTGGGCTAGGCAAACAGCCCGGGGCTTCGCCCCTGAAATCCGTCAAAACGACTCCGTCTTGGAGGGCCAGGAATCAAGACAC
>JASLXP010000970.1 GCA_030740295.1 Planctomycetota bacterium | reverse complement strand
TGCTCTCCGCGAATCAGAGGACAGAGGTCAACGCCAGGCTTATCGAGTTCGGCCCGGCAGCCGGTCATTCCGAGAAAAGTAGGGTACAGATCCTCCACCTGAACGGGATCATCGAGCGTTGATCCGGCGCGGTCCGGCATCCGCGGGTCGCGCACGACAAATGGGATTCCGACAGATTCCTCAAAAGGCTGATGTTTCTTGAAGAGTCGGTGTGCGCCGCCCATATCTCCGTGGTCTGAAAGGAAAACAACAATGGTGTCTTCATCGAGCCCCGTGTCATGCAGGCACCGGAGAAGACGGCCGACGTTGTCGTCGAGGTTCTCGATCATTGCATACTGCAGCCGGACATATTTCAGATGATTTTCGAGCTGGTCAGGCTCAGTGGTCACGCGTCGGCCCGGACCTGGAGTTGGGTCGTCGAACAGGAAGTTTGGCGGCGTTACGATGTCGCGCTGTCGCCACTTATCCTCGTACGCGGGGGGAGCCTCCAAATTGTTGTGGGGCGGTTCCACCGACAGGATGCAGAAGAAAGGCCGATCCCCGGGCCGGCGTCGCCGGAGGTAGTCCATGGTCAGGTTCGTCAGACCATCGGTCTGATACTCTCCCAGCGGACGGGGCGTCGGGTCGTCGTCAACGAAATAGCAGGTATCGAAATGGCGGTTCGATAGCTCGAAGCCAAACCAGTTCTGCCAGCGGCCCTGATGCTGGCGCGGCACAGGCGTTCGGTTGGCCATACGCCACATGTCGACACCCGGCGGAGCAGTCGAGAAACCAATCCCGTAAAGATGCCATTTCCCTATGTAAACCGTCTCGTAATCATTCTCATTGAGGGCATCGGCAAGGGTGCGTTCGGCCGGCGACATGCGCCAACCGTTGCCGGTGGGGAATCGGGACGGCGCACGTTCCCCGGTCATCAGACTGAAACGGAACGGGACGCACTGTGGGCAACTGGAGTATGCGTGGGAAAAGCGAACCCCGTGTTGTGCCAGCCGATCGATGTTGGGGGTGGAAACATTCGGGTCGCCATAGATTCCAAGAGCCGATCGGCGCAACTGATCCGCCAGGATGACCAGAACATTCGGCCGTTTCGTCATTGATTCTACTCCCTGTGCCGAGCCTGAAGCCGGCCTCGCCGGGACGTCGACGGGCATCAATGCGCCTCACCCAGGTGTTTGTCCATCCACCGGAATGCCGCGGTCTCGACCGAGAACATGAGGTCGTGGTCCGTGCCCACACTCACGAGCAGTCGCTTGTCTTTCGCGGCCAGATTCCGGTAGACCGCGTAGACTGAGGTTGCGGGGCTAGGCACGTCGTTGAGGCAGAGGCCCATCAGGAAGGGCGTATCGATCATGGTGGCGAAGTTGGCGGGGTCGTAGTAGCTCATGTGATTGTCGAGCGCTTTGGCCCGGTTGAACGGCGGCACAGGCTGATCGAGACCATGGGTCTTCGCCGCGTTCAGGCCATCGATGTGTTTCCGCCATGGCCAATAGGCCCAGTGGCAGAGCACACTGGCCGCGGCCTTGACTTCGGGGGCGATGGCGGCCGTTACGGTGGCAAGGTGCGCCCCTTGCGAGCCGCCGCACACACCCAGCCGGTTGCCGTCGATGTCAGGCTGGGCCGCGAGACAACGCACGGCCTGCGCGCACGCGAGGTAGACGTAGTGGTAATAATCATCAGTCAGCTTGTCGCTCCTCGACCCTCTCTTGCCGTAGCCCGACTGCCGAGGCAGCTTGTATTGATCTTCGGGGAGGTCGACATCCTGCCCGTGGATTTGCAGCATGAGTGACGCATAACCGTGGCGTGCGTGTTCCGCGGGGATCGGCAGGGAAGCGTTGCCGAAGCCGGGCAGGACCAGGAGGCCGGGGAAGGGGCCTTTTCCGGAGGGAATAGCGAGCCATCCGTGGTAGCGGCGCCGGCCTCTGTCGTTGTCGTAAGGCGAGTCGAACTGAAACTTGTAGACCTTCACCTTGTCGTGTTTCACGCCCTCGGGATCGTAGCGGTCCGGGATGGAGGCCTCCGCCAGGTTGTAGGCATCGATTTCCTCGTTCTTCATTTCGCGCACGAACGAACGATTGGCGTTCAGGGGCACCTTGTCAAGTTTCGCGACGGCCTTCTTCCAGAACTTCGCCATGTCCTTGGGGCAACTGTCCACGATGGGCATTTCGCCGACGCGGTAGCCAAAAGTCGCCCGGCCCGTGTACTTTGGAGTCGAGGTCGAATGCACCGTGAAATAGAGGTCGTAGAAGCCCGGGGTGAGCTTCCCTTCCGGAACGACCATACGCAGGGAGTGGTCGGGGCGGACCTCGCAAGGCCGGCCGCGCAGGAACGGTTCCTTGACGCCGTTCGCGCAGAGTTTCCACGTACCCTTGATGGGTCTGTGATACGCGAAGGCTGAGATTTCGATGCGATCTCCCTTGCGGAACAGCAGATCTTCGCGGACCCGGGAGAATACGGGGAACCAGCCGAGCTGCCTTCCCCGCGGTTTGCGCATCGCGGGATCGTAGGGCCTGTGGCAGTTGCACATCATGGCCTGCGCGCACGGCTCCAAGAACAGGATGACGGCCATCGCGGTCAGTGTCGTTTGTGTGATCTGCTTCGTCATTTGATTCCCTTACCCGTATGCCCGGAGATCGCGGCAACGAAGATCGCCATCTCTGCCTTCTTGTCGGACTTGAAGGTGACGGACTTGATCTCCTTTTCCGGTTTCGGGTTCTTCCACTGCATCAGGTGCATGTTGTAGAAGCGCAGCTTCGAGCCTTTGCTGGAGGGGACGACCACGTAATGGACCTGGTCGGTGTAAAGGCGGGTGGACGCGTGATACCAGTCGCCCGACTGTTTGGTGCCCACGAAGGGGATCATGTGAGTGTCGCCGTCCGCGTAGTTGATCCTGAAATACTGCTTGCCGCCGGGCAGCGTGTAGTAGGTCGCGTAAAGGAAGTAGAGGACCTTCGCCTTCTTGCCGACCGCGACATCGGCCTCCTCGGGTAACGTTTCCGTCAGGTACCGCTGGGAAGGCAACGCCAGCGCGGTTTTGTTGTCGTTCTTATCCGGAGCGATGATGTCGACGGGCACGCCGTAGAACTCCCGTCGGCCGAGCTCCATCGCGTGGAATCTCACGGGCGCAGTGACCCCCGCTTTCGAATACAGGTTCATGTTGCAGAACGGCTTGAGATCCACCTGAAACCAGCCGTCCGGAGCGGCTGTCTGGGCGAGCGAGAACTTTTCGTCGTACTGCCGGTTCAGAGCCTTGGCCGCATGCTTCAAGCGTACCTCAGACGATTTGTCCGACATGAGCGGCGAGGGGTTCAGCGACTGGAACTCCTGCCCGCGGGCGGAATCAACAAGGCTCATGCTGGCCAGAAGGGCGGTAGTGAGTATGGAGATAGTTTTCATGTTCTGTTCGTTTCTGGTTATTCGACGAGTCGCAAAAGGGGACTGTTACGCATTGAAGATGTGGGGTTGGAGTAACGGCTTTATTTAGCCGGGCTCTTCGCAGAATCGGTCGGAACCCGGCTAAAAAAGCCGTTACTCCAAATCTCGGCCCTGAGACTGTGAGAGTTTCACTGAGCAGCATTGTTTCGAGATTACCACTGCATCATGGTGTAGGGGTGAATGAATCCTTCCAGCCACTCCACGGGGTAGAGCATTTCCCTGTCATCCTGCATGAAGGGATTGGGGTAATCGTCTGACGAACCGCCCTGGTTGATAAGGAGAGCCGCGCGGATCTGCATGGCCTTCATCTTCTGCCACCGGGTCTTGAATTGCCTCCGGTTGAGCATGTGCGCGAGTGCCTTTTCGCCTTCGAGCTTCGCGTAAAGGTACTTCTTGCCGTCTACTCCCTGGACTACGGGGAGTTCGAGTTTCTCCTGGAAGTAAAGATCGGCGAGAGTGATTCCCCATGAGATGGGGCCGGCTGGCTTGTCCACCATGTAGACAGTCTCCTTCTTCACGTCGATGTCGTAGTCTTCCCAGCCTTCGCGGACGAGGTCGATGGTCTTGCTGGCGACCGGCTCTGGCGCTGATGTCATGTACGTGAGGATGTTGTTGACCAGTCTGGTGCTGACCGGGTCTTTTCCGTACCGGCCATGGACGTCGACCTGGCAGAACATCATCCGGCCCTGGCCGGCCGCGTATTCGAGCAGTGACGATTCCTGAAGATCGAACCCGCACGAGAGAAGGGATCGGCAGGCGCCTTTCTGAGGTCGCGTAATGGCATAGGTCACGACCGTGTTGTCGTTGCCCCAATCCGGGTAGCGGTCGACGGAGAGCCTTCCCAAGTCATCGGGGTGAGGGCCGGGATAGGGCTCTACCAGGCTGGCGTCGTCGCGCAGATAATGGAAGTCGTCAGTCGTCAGGCCTTCCAGAGCCGGGTGTCCCTCCGCGGTAACAAAGCTGCGGCGCCAGCGCGTCTGTTCTGTGTTGAGTCCCCAGATATTGTCAAGGGCCTGCTCAAACACGAGCACGCGCATGCCGTTGCTGATGTTGACGCGCACATCGTAGGTCAGTTGCACTCTGATGAACTGCTTGAGTCGTTTACGGTTTTCTTCGTCTCTGAGCGCGTTGCGGCCGATGACCAGCAGGCTGTTCTGCGCGGGAGGGAGCGTCGAGGCCAGCATCTCGAATTTCACGCCGGCCTCGTTCAGCATCTTTCTCGTGTCACCGATGGGATCGTACAGGTAGAGCTTCATCTTCCCGGCGATAACAGGAGGCTTTTCTTTCGGGAACACCGTGAGCGCAAACGTGTCTGTCACATGTGCTTCCCGGTCAGCGTCTCCGTTCAGTTTCAGGAGGTAGTCCGTCCGCTGTTTCACCTTTGGGGCTTTGAACGCGATGTGAATCTTCTCGGGTGCGAGTTCACCCGGGCCGATCTTCGTTCGCCGTATCCTTCCGCCGGTCACCTTCTTGCCGTCCTGTGTCGTCAGCTCCCAGCCGCCGCCGAACTTCACTGTCGACTCAGTGTCGTTGACGATCACCACGGCCTTCCTGATCCGATCGCCCGCGTAGTACGAACGATCTTTGTGAGAGAATTCCCCGTCGGGACCGCCGATGTATGCGAGGAACGGAGAGAGGCCATCTTTCGCGAGTTGCCCTTCTTTGGTGGGTGGACCAACCGTGTAGTGCCAAATCCGGCATCCGAGATCCATAGTCGGTTCGGGCCGCCGCGGGTCAACGTTAAGCGCAGGCACGACCAGGCGCGGCTCATCGAAATAGCGGACAAACATGCACCAGAACCCCATGTTGACACCGTACGAGCGCCAGGCTCTGAAGACGTTCCCCACAAAGAGTTCGCACGTGGCCTGGTGACTCCAACTGGCCATGAGACCGACATCGCGGACCTTCGGGTCAAGCCAGCTCTCGATGTTGGTTTTGGGTTCTTTCCTGTACGGCTCTTCGCCGAGGTGAATCGCCGCGGTCTCCATAAAGATGGGGCCGCCGCCGGGCTTGCCGCGCGAAGTACGCCGGTACCAGTTTTTCTGGAATGAGGGGACTTCCATCTCGTTGATGCCGAGGGGCCGTTTCCGATGCTTGTACCAGTGCGAAGGCCAGGTCTCGTGCACCTGGAGGTCCGCGTCGATAGAGACGTAGTTCATGGATGAATGGACCGGCTCAAACTTGCCGCCGCCGCTGCCGGCAAAAGCGATTCGAACGGGATCGAGCTTCTTCACCGCGGCGCGCTCTGCCGCGATGGGGTCTCTGCCGAGGAGCTTGGCCTTGTCGAAGTCTTCGCCCAGCATGGAGGGCGTATAGTCATAGGTCGGCGGATCGTGGTGTGTGTTCGCTAGATGGTAGTAGACCACGGAAGGACAATGGCGGCGGGGCAAAATCATGGCCGCGAACCGGTCCATGGTGGACTGGCGGATTTCAGGCACCTTCATGAATTCCGGATCCTCGTAGCGCAGTCCCGGGGTGTCGATCCCGATGAAGAACCCAATCTCGTCCGCGACGCGGAACAGTTCCGAATCATCCAGATTCTGTGCGCTTCTCAGAATGGCGCAGTGAATCCCCCAGTCCTTCCACCGATTCAGGATCTTTTTCGTGTACTCCTCGTTCGAGTAACGGCCGATGGAATACTTGCCCGCAGTGCGACCCAGCGCTGAATGAAGGTCCATCGTCAGGCTGATCCGATGATCGTTCAGCGTGAAGTAACCGTCATCGATCCAGATTTCCCGGAAACCAAAGCGGATGGGAAATATCCGGTCGACTGCTTTCCCTGCTGCATCGGCCAACTCGATGTAGTAGTTGTGAAGGTTGGGCGTGGCGGTGGTCCACAGCTTCGGATTTTTCCAGGAGAAGCTGGCTTCGATCTTCCAGCCCGGTCCGTCGGCCCCCACGGGCAGGGGCGCTCCTCTTCACGATCTTTGCCGGGTTGCCGTACTCCGTGATGATGACCCGTACCTTTCCGTCAGCCTTGCCGGTGCCTGCCGCACGGATAGTGCACTCCATATTACGGAAGGACGTGGTCAGGTACGAATCCCTGATTCGGTAGCCGGTGGGTTCGTACGATCTGAGCCATATGTTGTTGACCACGCCGCCCGTCTTCAGTGAAAGCTTGTAGGGTTCGCCCGTCTTGTACGGCTTGGGGATCGGCATGGTATGGGCCCTGTAGCCCCACGTGTATCCCATCATCTTCCCATCGAGATGGACCTCGCTCTCGCCGTAGTTGTGCTCGAACACAACTTCGACGTCCCGGTCCTTCCACTCGGCTGGGACGACGAACTCGCGCTCGACCCAGGCTGTTGTGAAGGGCACGCTCCGAGCTTTGCCTGAAGGGACGCCCGGCATTTTCTGCAAATTTGCGTTCTTCCCGTCTGCGCCCCGGATACTGAAACTTTGGCCATAGCCGGGGACCTTCCGGTAGTACCACGCGGCGTCGTCAGTCGGCGCCTTCGTGCCGTAATCGGCGTAGCAGTGCATCCAGCGCCACCACCCGTTGAGGATGATGGACGAGCGCAGGCCGTTGTGGGTCTGGTGCGCCCCGTCGTAGGACCAGTTCACAAAATCGGGAAGTGGCTTTGCGGCTTCTTCCTCGGCGGCCACTCTCTGCAGAAAGGCGGCCGCGACGATGCATCCTGCAAGGGTTGGAAGGAGCGCGTTGTTCAACTTATTCGCCATGGTCTTTTTCCTGAAAATTACATGTTAGTTCATCTTCGGAAGGTCCAGCTCAAGGCTGCCAGAGCGAGTCACTACCGACATGAGAGTAGCCAATTCCGTCTCTGATTTGAAGTTGTTGGTCCATCAGGGCCTGACTCGCAACATTGATCGGTGAGAATCCAATCTACCTGCGGATCGGTTCTTCATTGGCATCCGCTTTGGCCTCTGCAGCGGCAAGAACAATTGGCACGAATGGGCTTCGGAGCACTCCGCGCCAGGTCTTAATCTCTTTCCCATCCTGTGATATTGCACGAATATCCCGGGCCAAGCTCCTGATCTGATTGAGCCGTTCCATACGCAAGGGCTTTGAGGAGACGATGACAGCCAGTTTTGCTTTTCCTCCAAACCCAATCTGATTAGACCAGCCGGTGGGGAGAGGCAGACGGAATGTGCGGGGCAGCCGGCGCTCGACGGAGATACGGCCCCGTTCCATTTCCAGCCTCTCCTCCTCAACCACTGCCAACTGTTGAGACTCAGCTTTCAGTAAGAGCTTGAAATGCAGAGCCCCATTCAGACGGACCTGGGGTTCGTCTCGCAGAGAGACCATCTTCAAGCTGATCTCAGAGGTTCCTTCTGTTTTCTCTTTCACAATCTGAGCAGATACTCTGACGAGATCATCACTGGCCGGCAGAGCGAGTAGGTCCGGGTAGTACCTGCCTTCGACGCCGCTGGCCAGCACGGCACTCAACCGCCCGAGCCATTGCTTCCGAATATGTATGTTCTCCAATATCACATCGGGGTGTTCGTCCTGACCGAGGACCTCGCGAAAGGTGCCGTAATAGTCCAATGCTGACAGACGTGGGCTTGACAGATCGAGCGCGGTCTCTGCATCGCCGGGAAGGACTTTGAAATTCACCTTGTTCGATCTCAGGCGGGCGTAATCCCAAAAGAAGGTGTAGTCGCCGGGCTCGAACGTTCTCTTGCGCAGCCGCTGCAGATCGCCGCGCACGCAGTAATAGCCATTCGGCTGAATCACTGCCTTAGGAGGGCCGCCACAGGCCCACATGTGACCCAGTCCAAAGCCAATCTCCTTTTCCCTCCCGCCCTTCAGCATGTGAAGAGCGACCGAGTTGACGGTCATGAAGTCATGAAAATCGAGTCGCATGTCGAGCCCCAGTTTCTTGCTGGTGAGGTTCTTGACCACAAAAATGGCCGGAATGGGCTCTCCTTCTCGAAAGACATCTTTCGACAATCGCACAGCAGTCAGCAGACCTCTATAGTGCTCAGGCAAGAGTTTGCTGCCCCCCAGTCTTTTATCGAGCGCGCTGTCGAATTCAAGCTTGTCCAGTTCAGTCTTTGGGAGGTAGCCCAGAGTTTTGAACAGATTCTCTGTGCCTGAAATCTCTGCCCGAACCGATAACGTGAATGCCGGCAGAAAAGACAGCATTAACCCGGGGAGAATGCTTCTTCGGAATCTGCGAGCTTCCGGAATCAAGTGGTGCAGCATGATTCTTGCGTGCGAGTATTCCCGAGGTGTCATCCGATGGAATCCTCTCCGGCTCGGCCCTGTCCGTCAAGCCTCGGTTTGGTGTCGTGGCGCTTGAGGTTGGTCTTCCCGGTATTGCTGCAGGCCCTTCAGGACCAGCCGCGTCGCT
>JASLXP010000969.1 GCA_030740295.1 Planctomycetota bacterium | reverse complement strand
TCGCTCATGTGAAAAAACCGAACGAAGGTAAACGCTGGGAAGGCGGGGTTGTCGGCCGCGCCGAAGGAACGGCCACGACAGAGCGGCTATGGTTGGATTTTTCGGGCGGGGCGAGCGGCGAAAAGCTCAAAGCCCAGATGGCAAAACGCCCGCTCCTGAAGGCCGCACCGCAGCACTATATCGGCAGTGGAGTGTTTGGGCCTGTCCATCCATTCGATCCTCAAAAATTCCCCGATTACGAAGGCGTCTATCAGGCTATGCTTTACTGGCTGGTGAAGTCACCAGACCATTTCAAGTGGCACGGGCTGCTCAACGACGGCGCGATGCTGATGGAATTCAACTGGGCCGCGGCAAGGAAGTGGGAGCAAATAAAGGACACCTGGATGTGCCGCGGTTACTCCGGCTGGGCCATGGACGACGGTGGCCAGAGCTGGAGTATTCTGCTGGCCTGGCTGCGCACAGGGGGTGACGATTTTTTTGATTTTGCAGAGCTGACCATGAACCACGCCATCGACGTGTCGTGCGTCCACGCGGAGACCGAGCAGTCTGTCAAGGCCCACAGTCATGGTCGGCCTGCCATCGGTGGCTCGCGGCGGCACAATGCACAGCACTGGGGCGATTACATTTCGTCCCGTGGCGCAAATGCGTACGGCAAAGTCTTCTTTTACCTGCTCACTGGTGAGCCGCGATACCTGGATGTCATCGCTGAAGGCACGTGGTTCGAGTCAATTTATTGGAGCTACGAAAACTGGACGATGGTCGGTTCACTCTCGCTGGCCGGCGAGCTCTACAAAGGACTGAAGGAAAACGATCCGTATTTCGAGACGAAGAGGCAGGAGCGGCTCAAGCGAATCGCTCTCATGCAGGCAAGAGCAAAGAAACTCGGCTGGAGGCAGGCGATGTCCGCCTGCCGGCTCTACCTCGATGTAGAGAAGCGTATGCAGAATCCGCAGCAGCTCATCGCGCGGGCCGGCGAGCTCCTGAAGAGCAAGGTCAATGCGAAGCGTCTCGATTTCATTGCTGACGGCGTGGTGTCTGAGGGCGTGAAATATTACGAACTCGCGCACGGCCCCGGCACAGCAGATGCCAAATACGCCCGCGAATTCCTGCTGACCGCGGCCAATGAGGTGATGGAAGGCCGGGGAGACCAATCGACCTACGCTAAACTTGTCCAGGGAAGAGCGATGGTGATGGCTAACGAAATCCAGCCCGACCCAAAGTATGCGGCATGGATCAGAAAGAGGATGGACGAAATGTTCTATGTGCATCGCTACAAGGCGCCCTACACAAAGCATCTCCGCCTGCGCCGGGCTGCACCGGATGCTTATCGCCGTAACAAGCTCATGGCACTTTGGCGCGCGCTCGCCCCGTACGACTCGATCCCTGCCCAGAAGATCGGGCATATCCACGGGATGGTCCTGGGCCGGCTGCCGTATTTCTTGCATTGCCTGGCGAGGGAGAAATAGGGCGAAGCTCTTCACTCTTGATCTCTAACGTGATCTTTCTCTTCTGATGCGGTGACAGATAAAGTCACCCACCGAACCATGAGTTTTTCGACCGAGCCAGTGAAGAGGATTACGAGAAAAATTAAGAAACCAGAATGACCAGATTCCTGATCGCCCTCATCCTCCCCTCTATCGCCCTCTCCGAGCCCCACCTCACCGTCCGCACTGTCCTGGCCGGCAGGCGCGTGACGCGCACTGAAAGCATCGATGGAGCGGATCGCATGATCACGCTGTCTTCGGCGAGGAATGAATTCGAGCCGTTTCAGATCGTGGTGCGGGCCGAGGGCGGGCCGGTCACGAATATCAATGTGAACGTGAGCGATCTGCGCTCTGGGACGGGCGACGTGCTGCCGAGAGAAAACATCAGGCTCTTCCGGCAGTATTTCCTAAATGTACTGCAAGTGCATCCTTCAGGCGGAGCGTCCTGGAAGCCGCGTATCGAGTATCCGGGGCCCCTGCTCCCTTTTGATGATCCCTATGATCCGGATCACAAACCTTACGGCGCGCCTTGGGACAACGGGCGTATCGGCTCGATGGGTAAGGGGTATAAAGATTGGGCCGGATGGTCGCACCGGCAGGGCTTTGCATTTCCCGCGGGCCAGTGCTCATCGGGCGTCGCGGAGCGAAACAGAGCCAGCCTGGAACCAGCGGCGGAATTCTCCTTGGCGATGCCGCGATCATCTTGAAGTGATCCGGCTCAACTACAGATATCTCTTGGCAACTTTGGCCCCGACTGAGCCGGACTGGTAGTAGCCGATCGAGATCTTGCCGACGTGCGTCAGCAGATCGTACGCCTTCCAGCGATCCCAGTCGTACTCATCTTCCATCCAGAGAATGAGCCGGGCATAGGCTTCAGCGATGGCCCGTTCCATTGGAGAGCCGCTGGCAATCGAGATGAGCTCATCATCAGACTCAATGCGCGGGCCGGCGAGTTTCTTGTCTTTGATCAGATCCACAGTGATCGTCGTCTCTGAAGGCATCTCCAGGCCGGAAGCGGAGAGTTCGCCGTCCCCCATCGCAGCATGCGCGTCACCGAGATACAGGTAGGCGCCCGGGACAGTGACGGGGAGATACACCGTGTTGCCGGGACAGGTCTCGACCAGATCCATGTTGCCTCCATGTGGGCCGGCCGGGCCCGTAGTCGGCACGCCCCAGTCAGGTGCAGTGCCGATGCAGCCGAGCATGGGCTCGTACGGGATGGTTATCTGGTCGCTCCAGTAAATGAGCCCATCGCGGATCGGGCAGACGTGATCGTTTGAAACAACATCAACGCCCAGCCACTCGCACATCTGTTTCGGGTTGCCAGTGTATGTCGCGCACTGTGCGAGGCTTGGGTGAATGGCGTCAATGCGCACGGCAAGCGAATCACCCGGTTCGGCGCCCTCCACAGTGATTGGGCCATTAACCGGGTTGCTGAAAGGCATGGCCGCTTTGTCCCGTTTGTCATCCGGAGTGCGAATCTGACCGGAGAACGCGTCCTCCGTTTCCACCATGACCTGTTCGCCAGGCTGGATGTGCAATCGCGGCTCGTTATGCCGGCTGAATTCGTAGCAAAGTTCTCCAAGTGGCATTGTGTGCATGATTAAATTTGTGTTTGGCAGTGAACCGTAGTCTCGTCGTGCAAAGTACACGAGAGAAGCCCCGTCTCGCAAACTCGTGTTCAGGCATGTCAGACCAGATGGTGGCGGTCTAATGTTGATCTGACAGGGGGAACAACTCGGACACGGTCCTTCCTCCCGTTGACCCCAGTGTTGGCATGCCTACAATACGAACCGCTTTTCACC
>JASLXP010000968.1 GCA_030740295.1 Planctomycetota bacterium | reverse complement strand
GGCCTCGGCACGATCAGCCCAAGTCTGCCAGTCAGCTACTTCAAGCTTGAGGATATCCTTACGCTTGCAACTGATGCCAGGAGCCTTGTCGCTGGTGGTTCCGGCCGCCAGCACCTCACGGCGACGTGCTTGTGTTACGAGGAGCGAAATGCACTGAAGGAAGTCGTCGCTATGGAGGCCGCGTAAGACAGGATGCTGGCCCTTTAGGCGCTGCTCGCGCTCGTTCCAATCATCGCGGAGCTGGAAGTCGTCGGCCGCGAAGGAGGCTGTCAACAACTCGAACACGTTGAGCGCCACGCCGCCCGTGTTCACTCGCTCGAACACGAGGCACACGGCCTCTTTAGGAGTTTCCTTCTTCAGCTCGATGACCGGAACTTGATACTGCTCAAAGCGCTTGATGACCTCGCTTTCGAACTCGTTGAAGAGACGCATCTTGTCGTGGTCGAAATTCCAATGCTCGCTGTAGGCTTGGCGCCAGTCCGCACTGTAGAAGATTCGGTTCACGGGAAAGAGGCCTTCGACGTACTCTCGCTCCGGGTTCGTCACATCCAAGGTGACCTCGCCGCCGAACACCTTGACCTGTCGGTCCTCCGGAACGCTCAGTACCGCGTCCTCACGGTCGTCCTTGTTAGTGACGGCCTGGTTCATGTCTAGGTAGTACCACCGGCGAATCGGCTTGCCTTGAGCATTCTTAGTCTCGACCGCGCCGCTACTCATCAGCGCTTGGTAAAGCGAGGTCAAACGCTGCTGGCCGTCGAGGATCAACGTCTCCGGTACGATGGTTCGAAGCTGCTCATGCGTCCCGGCGAGCGGCCTCGGCTTGAAGCGTATGTGCTGGCCGCCCGTCTCGAGGAGCATCACTGCGCCGATCGGGAACGAGACCGATACGCTAGCGAGAAGGCTCCGGATGCGATCGTCATCCCAGACCCAGCTACGCTGGAAGTCCGGTAGCTGGAGTTTGCCACTATTGGCTCGCCTCAAGAGGTCGTGCAGGGGCGTCTTGGTGCTGTCAAAGTTTGCTTCGATCATTCCCGGTTCCCCTGTCGTTTTCTTTCCTTGCCACGTCGTAATCCCTCTGGCTGTCTAACAATTTATTTGAGGTGGATTTTCTTTGATATTGTGGGGGTAATCCTGATATCAATGCAAACCACCATCTTGTGGTGATCCACAGGAAGCAACACTACTGGGAACTGGCGGTGTGTGCAAGGAAAAAGATCGGCGCTTGCTAGAGGAAGTGCGAGATGCTCACGACAATTTTGAGTCAGTGGCATCAGAGGTTCAAAATGATTGTGAACGATAGGTAAGGGCATCCCCCTAAAGTCCATTCACCAACCGTTTTCTCGGGGAGTGGACTTACATTCTTGGACTCGCCGTCGGGCGGTGCCGGGGGGCGGGGTACTGCCTCAGGAGGCCGTTACGTCTTGGGTGACGCGCATTGGTTCAGCAGCGATTCAGGGCTTAAAATAAATCAATATCTTTTAATGATAGGAATGTCTATTCTTCCTCGAACGCAGTGAAGGACTCACGAAGGTGATCTTTGACGAGCAGACCAAGCGCGTGATCGGCGCGGGGATCGTCGGTCCCAACGCCGGAGACTTGATCGCGGAAGTCGCCCTTGCCATCGAGATGGACTGCGAAGCCTCGGACATCGGTGCGACCATCCATCCGCATCCGACCCTCTCCGAAACCATCGCCTTCGCGGCCGAAGCCTTCGAGGGCACCATCACGGACCTCTACCTGCCCAGGCGCAAGCAGGCAGACTGACTTTTGAACAAACTCTTTGACAATCTTTGGGGTGAGTTGAGATCCTTGCTGGCTTAGGCAAATGTTGTGGAGCCTGATTTTATCGTTGATTTTCTCACTAGGGATCTCCCTGAGCCTACAGGCCGAGGAAGGCTGCTACCTGTTTTCCAACGCTCCCCAACCTGGGGAACAGGAACTGCTTGATCAATGGTCGCGTGTCCTGCTCCACGAGTTTGTTGTCCCAATCCAACCAATTCCTGTCCAAGGCTTGCCCAACCAGGAATTGAAAACCGCCTGCCATTTCGAAATCTCATGGTCCAGTCATCCGGAGCAGACGGTTTCGGTCACTGCGTTCAACGCAAAGCGCACCCTGAACGACAGCTTCACGCTTCCGGTTTGGAAACACGTTGCTTTCAAGCGTGGATTTCTGCAAGCGATCCTCAAGAACTTTCCCGAGCAGCAAAAGCGGATATGCTCAAAGCACAAGGAATTGCTGCGTAAGGAATGTGGCGGTCGCCTTCCCGTGCTTCTGGTACTGGGAGAACAAGTTCACAATCCTGAATTGGCTAAAGCAGAAGAGGTCATCCGCATTGCCCTTGGGAAAATAATCGAAAAGCTGCCGACCTTGGAACTGCTTCCCGATCAGCCTCAGATTCAACTTGCGGACGCGCCCCCGGCTTTGGAGCAAGTGTCAGGAATTGGTGGAGCAGAATGGGTTGCCTTATTCTCGGTCGAGGGTAATCTGTTACGTCAATCCTCTTCCATTTGGGAGGGATTTGCCGATGTTCAGGCTCGCGTCCAGTCTTTTCGGAAAACCAATTCAGGCTGGGCTGCGGCAGGTTCCTTCACCACCAAGCGTCAGCGCTTGCCCCTGCGCAAATGGAGCGAAGCTACGGCGACCCATGCCAACCAGCTTGCGAAGGCGGCAAAGAAACTTGTGAGAAAATGGTCCCGGACTCAAATCGAGAACACCTTGCTCAGTGTGAGAGATTGAAACGCAGGCGGATCTTGTTGACTCTGCTTCTGGTGCTGGTCGCCGGACTCGCACTGGCGCAGTCCGCCCCGAAATTCTGGATTCGGAACCTGGAAGGACAGCGCTTTGATTCCCGCAAAGTGGGGGACGCACCGATCATTGTCAGTTTCTTCTTC
>JASLXP010000967.1 GCA_030740295.1 Planctomycetota bacterium | reverse complement strand
GCTCAGCGAAGGGCATCAGAGCCTGGGTCAGGAGTTCAATCTTGTCGATTCAGAAAGAATGGCGGCAATTTGCTGGCTGCCAGTATCGCTCACGAATTCAATGTTTCGCTGGCCTCTGTTGCAGGACGGATCGCCGGGATCGCCGGGGCCTCCGAATCAACAGTCGGGGCATCCACGTCACCATTTGGCGCCATTCCAACGTAGGGCCTCGAGGAGGTTTCTCCCCCATGACTTCCAGGTCATGCAGTCCCGACACATCTGTCATCTCCAGGTCGTGTCTGTGTTCGAAACGGGGATCACGTCACCAGCCTGATCCTGCTGTCTCGGCTTTTAAAGCCCTTCCAATCCAATCGCTTGCGCAACTTTCGCGTCAAGCTGGGCAAAGAACTCTTGCTTGGCGGCATGGGATTGGCTTTTTGAAGAATTGATAGGTAATGTACCTTCGCTTATATGGATAGCCATCCACGGTGGTAGCGAATGGTCGAATCCGTGTCCCTGAAATCTCTAAAGAGCCATTTAGAAATGCACCGACGAAAAGCGAACAAAGTCTCTCTCATTGGCAGTATTGTCTTTTCAGGTCTTTTTCTCAGCCTGACCCTCGAAACTCCAGCGCAGGAGGTCTCCCCTCCCGCCAAGGTCACCGACGCCATGCTGAAACGAGGCGAGGCCCTGTATCTGAAGCAGTGCGCGGCCTGCCATGGTAACAAAGGACTCGGAGATGGGATGGCGTCGTATCTTCTGTATCCGAAGCCAAGGGATTTCAGCCGGGTGGAGTTTCGTCTTATCTCCACCGATAACAGCGTCCCCAGTGACCAGGATCTCTTTCGGACCATTACCCGGGGCATGCCGGGGTCGGCGATGCCGCCTTGGGATCGTCTCTCCGTTGATGACCGTTGGGCCCTCGTCTATTACGTAAAGAAACTGGCCTACGATGGCCGGTTGGAGCAAATGCTCAAAAAGGGCATCAAGCGCGCCAGAGCCGAAAAGATAGCCAAGAAGAAACTGAAAGCCGGCTCGCCCATCGTTCTTCCCAAAGAGCCCGCAGTCAGCATCGCGCACATTGCTCGAGGTCGTCAGATCTACGGGGAAACCTGTGCCGCCTGCCACGGTGCTGATGGCCGTGGCCAGGGAAAAGAGGCCCTTATGGATAGCAGCGGCTACCCCATATCCGCCCGTGATTTCACCCAAGGCATCTTTAAAGGCAGCCCCGATGGCAAAGATCTGGCTCGACGCTTTCTTGCTGGCATGCCCGGTACTCCCATGCCGGTGTTCAAATTCAAGAGCGATGATGACCTCTGGGCCCTCGTTCATTACGTCCAGACCTACGTGAATCCAGGGGCGCAGGCAAAGGTTGAGCAGAGCCAGCGAACTATGAAAGCCACCAAGACAGCGATGACCGAGAAAGACATGGCAGATCCCGCCAGCCCGGGATGGAAGAAGGTTAAGTCCACTTACGTTGCCCTTATGCCCCTCTGGTGGCGCGATGACCGCGTCGAAGGCGTTGAAGTTCGCGCCGTTCACAACGGCTCAAAGATCGCGCTGCGCCTCAGTTGGACAGATTCCTCGAAGGATGACCACGCTCTCAGCCAGACCGCATTCGGCGACGGGGTCGCTGTGGAGCTCTCGCGGCTCGCCGATCCGCCATTCTTTGGCATGGGGGCGAAGAAGGAAGAGGTGAACATCTGGCATTGGAAATCCCATTGGCAGCGGGACCTCACAGCCCACGCCGACGTCCAGGAAGTGTTCCCCAACATGGCCGTCGACCTTTACCAGTCGCTCGAGAAGCCACCCTTTGGCCGGCACTCGAAACCTGCGGAATTCGCCGCTGCTGCCCATCTTCCTCTCTTCCTCACCGGGTGGGGCGCTGGCAACCTCCTTTCCAGCCCCAAGCGGAAATCGTCGGCAGAAGATCTGACGGCTCAGGGCTTCGGGACTTTGGCTACACAACTGAACGGAGGCCAGAACGTCCAGGCCAACGGTGGGTGGACGGATGAGGATAAAGTCTGGCAAGTCGTTTTCACCCGAGACCTTGCCGTTACCGATAAGAAGGACATGGCCTTTGTGCCGGGAGAAGAAGTGAAGATCGCTCTGGCAGTCTGGGACGGCAGTGCCCGTGACCGTGACGGCCAGAAGTCTGTAACCATTTGGCATCGTCTGATATTGGACAAATAACCAGGAGAGAACAGAGCATGAGTAAATCCAATGGATTCTCGCGTCGTGATTTTTTGAAAAGCTGCCTAGTCGCCGGCGGGGGGACCGTCGCAGCACCAGGGGTGAAGCTCTGGGCTTTCGATGTCGCCGAAGAATTTGCCAACCCGCTGGCAGCCTATCCCGAACGGGATTGGGAAAAAATCTATCGCGACCAATATCGGTACGATGACTCGTTTTCCTGGGTCTGTTCGCCCAACGATACCCACGCGTGCCGCTGTATGGCCTATACGCGGAACGGTGTCGTCACGCGCCTCGGGTCCCAGTACGACTATGAGACTTATGCTGATCTCTATGGCAACAAAGCCACGCCGAACTGGAATCCCCGGCAGTGCGCCAAAGGCTACACGTTCCATCGCGTGGTCTACGGCCCTTACCGTCTGAAGTACCCCATCGTCAGGCAGGGCTGGAAGCAATGGGCGGATGATGGTTACCCGTCGCTGACCGACGAACTCCGCACGAAGTATAAATTTGATGCTCGAGGTCAGGATACCTTCGTCAAGATTGCCTGGGAGGACACCTTCCGCTACATAGCGAAGGGCTATCAGAGCATCGCCAAGACCTACAGCGGCGCCGAGGGGGCCAAACGGCTCCTGGGCCAGGGCTACCCCAAAGAGATGGTCGATGAGATGGGCGAGGCCGGCACCCGCACGTTCAAATTCCGGGGTGGCATGGGGCTGCTCGGAGTCATCGGCAAGTATGGCATCTACCGCCTGAATAATTCCATGGCCCTCCTCGATGCCCAGATTCGCGGCGTCGGGCCGGACCAGGCACGGGGGGGACGAAATTGGGCCAACTACACCTGGCACGGAGACCAGGCGCCCGGACACCCGTGGGTCCACGGGCTCCAGACCTCCGACTGCGATTTCAATGACCTCCGCTTCAGCAAACTGATCATCATGGACGGGAAGAATCTGGTCGAGAATAAGCTGACCGACTCCCACTGGTTCATCGAGTGCATGGAGCGGGGAGGCAAGATCGTTGTCATCTCGCCGGAGTACAGCCCACCGTCCACCAAGGCCGACTACTGGCTTTCTATCCGTCCCCAGACGGACGCGGCCCTGTTCCTCGGCATCACGCGGTTCATGATCGACAACAAAATGTACGACGAGAAGTTCGTCAAGGGCTTCACCGACTTCCCACTCCTGGTGCGCACGGACAATCTTAAACGGTTGCGGGCCGCGGAGGTTATCCCCGGTTACAAGTCGGATTTGTCGAAAACCGGGCCGAGCTACAAGATTCAGGGATTCACCGACGAACAGCACGAGAAGCTGGGCGATTACGTGGTCTGGGACCAGGCCAGCAACGGCCTGAAGGCCATCACTCGCGACGACGTCGGCGAAAAAATAACTAAGAAGGGAATCAAACCAGCACTGGAAGGAAAATTTACGGTCAAAATCGCTGGCCAGGACGTGGAGGTTATGACCCTTTTCGAGATGTACAAAGTACATCTCGAGGACTATGACCTGGGCACCGTGAGTGAGATCACCGGGATTGCTGCGGACCAGATCGAAAGGCTGGCAAGGGACATCGCCACGATAGAGCCGGTGGCGATCCACCAGGGCGAAGGGATCAATCATTGGTTCCACGCTACCGAATCAAATCGGGCCTCCTACCTGCCCCTGATGCTTACCGGCAACATCGGCAAGAAAGGCGCCGGTTCCCACACATGGGCCGGGAACTACAAAGCCGCCAATTTCCAGGGCTCGCCCTGGACCGGCCCGGGGTTCAAGGGATGGGTGGCTGAAGACACCTTCAACCTCAACCTGGACGAGAATGCCCACGGCAAAGACATCAAGGTCGGCGCCCGCTGCAAAGGCGAAGAACCGGCTTACTGGAACCACGGTGACCGACCGCTCATCGTGGAAACGCCAAAGTACGGGCACAAGGTCTTCACCGGCCAGACTCATATGCCCACGCCGACCAAGGCGCTCTTCTTCAACAACGTGAATCTCTTTAACAACGCCAAGCATGCCTATGACATGTTCAAGAATGTCAATCCCAAGATTGACATGATCATCACGGCGGACATTCAGATGACCGCCTCGGTCGAATACGCTGACTTTGGCCTGCCTGCTAATTCGTGGATCGAGTTCGAGGACCTGGAGATCACATCCTCCTGCTCGAACCCGTTCCTTCAGATATGGAAGGGAGGCATCAAGCCCGTCTTCGATTCCAAGGACGATCTCGCCATCCTGGCCGGCGTTGCCAACGCGATGGCTGACCTCACGGGCGATAAGCGCTTCAGTGATAATTTCAAGTTCGAGAATGAGGGGAAGCGCGGCGTCTACATCCAGCGACTCCTGGATAGCTCTACGACCACCGCCGGGTACAAGCTCGATGATCTCATGGCCGGTAAGCATGGCCCTCCGGGAGGCGCCCTGCTGCAATACCGGACCTATCCTCGCATCCCATTCTGGGAACAGATAAACGAGGACGAGCCGTTCCATACCGATACGGGCCGCATGCACGCCTATTCGGATATCCCGGAAGCCATCGAGTACGGGGAGAACTTTATCATCCATCGGGAAGGGACCGAGGCCACCCAGTTCCTGCCCAACGTGATCGTCAGCAGCAACCCGTATGTCCGCCCGGACGACTATGGTATCCCACGGGACGCGGAGCACTGGGACGAGCGCACGGTCAGAAACATCAAGCTGCCGTGGAAAGACGTTAAGGGGACAAAGAACTTCCTCTGGGAAGACGGCTATCGCTTCTACCTGTTGACGCCCAAGACCCGCCACCGAGTCCACTCCCAGTGGAGTACTGTCGACTGGCATATGATGTTCGATTCGAACTTCGGTGACCCTTATCGCATCGACAAGCGCACTCCCGGCGTGGGCGAGCACCAGCTCCATATTAATCCCGAGGCCGCGCGAGACCTGGGCATCAACGACGGAGACTACGTCTACGTGGATGCCAACCCGGCTGATCGGCCTTACCGTGGGCACAAGCCTGATGACCCTTATTACAAAGTGGCCCGTTGTATGGTCAGGACCATCTATAACCCTGCTTATCCGTATAACGCCATCATGATGAAGCACGCTCCGTACATTGCCACGGAACGGAGCGTCAAAGCGCATGAAACGCGAAAGGATGGGCGGGCACTCTCCGAAGGTACCGGCTACCAGGCCAATTTCCGCTACGGCTCGCATCAGAGCTGTACTCGTAACTGGCACATGCCCATGCACCAGACGGACAGCCTGTTCCACAAGTCAAAGGTCTACATGAAGTTCATCTTTGGAGGGGAGGCCGATAACCACGCCGTCAATACCGTTCCAAAGGAAACTCTGGTGAGCGTCACCAAAGCGGAGGACGGAGGCTTGGGAGGCAAGGGCATCTGGGCCACCGCCACCACCGGCAAAACCCCCCGCGCCGAAGACGACACCATGAAGCGTTACCTTGACGGTGGCTTCATTACTTGAGGAAGGACTGAGCCATGCCGTATCGAGAACCGGACCCGGAAGACCCGATGCAACGGGTGGGCGTTACCATCCCGGTGGAAGATGATTCTTCCTGCCGTGAGATGGCAGAATGCTTCGCCGAGGAATACGCCCGACAGGGCTGGAATCGCCGCCAACTGCTCGAGATGTTTTCGAGTGCATTCTACTCGGGACCGCACCTGGCCTGGCTGCAGCTCGGCGAAGAAGCCGTTACTGAAATCGTCGATCAGGCGGTCCAAATGTGGAAGCCGATGATTGATAGACAGTCTGAAAATGAGAAGCGCACCAGTAACACCATCATCGATCTCCCGGTCATCCAAACCTGAAGAAGCATCGAGCATTTTGTCTTATCTGATCCTGAAAACTGAAACTTAATCACCAGAGGTCCTGAATCATGCCCCAAGTCCATAACTGGCATCTCGGTCGCTCGATGGAATATCCCCATGAGGAGAACCATCCAAATACGCAGTTCGCTTTCGTGTTCAACATCAACCGGTGCATCGCCTGCCAGACTTGCACCATGGCTTGCAAGTCCACCTGGACTTTTGCAAAAGGCCAGGAGCACATGTGGTGGAATAATGTGGAATCGAAACCTTATGGCGGCTACCCCCGCAACTGGGACGTAAAGATCCTGGAACAGCTGGCGGAGGCCAATCCGAAAGGCCAGAGCTGGGACGGAGAGCCAAACGGTGATGCCAAAGCGCCCTATGGAAACTATAAAGGCAAAACGATTTTCGAGGCCGCACAGAAGAACATCTCTCCCGAAGGGTCCCAACGAGTGCTTGGATACCTCCCCTCCGATGAAGAGTGGCGAACTCCAAATCTCTACGAAGATACTTCCGTTGGCGAGAAAGGCGCGCCGGGCAAATTCACCCGCAAGCCAGAGGAGCTGCCCGTCCACCAGACTTGGTTCTTTTATCTCGCCCGCATCTGCAACCACTGCACCTATCCAGCCTGCCTGGCCGCGTGCCCCCGAAACGCCATCTACAAGCGTCCGGAAGACGGCATCGTGCTCATCGACCAGAAACGCTGCCGGGGTTATCGAAAATGTGTAGAGGCATGCCCCTACAAAAAGCCCATGTACCGTCCCACCACGAGGATTTCAGAAAAGTGCATCGCCTGCTATCCCCGGGTTGAGGGCAAAGACCCCGAAACCAATGGCCACCCTATGGAGACCCGCTGCATGGCCTCCTGCATCGGCCAAATCCGTCTCCAGGGCCTCGCCAAAATCGCCGAGGACGGCTCTTGGCAAGAGGACCGCTACAACCCGCTCTACTATCTCGTCAAGGTCGCAAAAGTCGCTCTGCCGCTTTATCCCCAGCTCGGCACCGAGCCGAACGGCTATTACATCCCGCCCCGTTGGGTGCCCCGCCCCTATCTGCGTCAGATGTTCGGCCCGGGTGTGGACCAGGCCATCGAGCGCTACATGGTCCCCGATCGGGAGCTCCTGGCAGTCCTCCAGCTTTTCCGCCGGACCAACCGGATTATTTTCCGCTACCAGATAGAGAAAGGCCCGAAGATCCACGAGACGGAAATACATGGGAAAACTTTCACCATGTACAATGATACCGTCATCGGTTATGGGAAAGACGATAAGGAAATCTTCCGAACCCAGGTGGAAGAGCCTGTCCACGTCCGGCCGGCGGATCTGCATCAGAACTCCATCTAAAGGAGGATATCAACATGGCCGGAAGCCAAATTTCTTCATCATTCGGCGCCCTGGCGACCTCCGACGAGGAGTGCGCACTGGCGCGGGCAGTCATCTACAACTACCTGTCCATCGCCTACCGCTATCCCACCGAGGCCCATCATCAAGCACTCAAAGAATTGGATGAAGGGCTCCGAGAATCCCTTTACGTTCTAAGTGATGGCGCAGACGACCCGGCTGCGAAATGGTGTTCCGAACTGACGGAGCTCGCTGCCTCGTCCTCGCTGGAAGATCTCGAAGCCAACCACGTAATCCTTTTCAGCCACTCGCCTCACGGTACGTGCCCGTTGTACGAAGGTGAATACGCGGAAAGTGAAGAGGGTCTTCAGCAGCCCCACGAGTTGGGCGACCTTGCCGCTTTTTACCGTGCCTTCGGCCTCGAAATGGCCGACAAGTCACGCCAGCGGGTGGATTTTATCGCTGTCGAATGTGAGTACCTTTCCTTCCTATGCCATAAGCAGGCATATGCTCAAGAGCATGAAGATATGAACCTGGCTGAGCTCTCTCTGGACGCTCAGAAAAAATTCCTCCAGGATCATCTCGGCCGTTGGGCCCCAGCCTTTGCCAGGCAGGTCGTCCGCAAGGCCGACCAGGGCTTTTACCAGGTCCTCGCGCACTTCACTTCGGCCCATGTGACTGCCGACTGCCAACGCCTCGGGGTGCAACCCCGCTCGAACCAACTGCGGGTCCGCCTGGCTGAAAAGCCCCTCGACAGTTGTTTCAACTGCCCTTCCGCAGAGGACTGCGCAGACGGCTCCCTCTTCAGCCCGAACGAAAGCCTGGAGCGGTAATCCATGGAAATCGAGTACGATCCCAGACTCCTGGAATCGGTCGTGTTCCTGGAACTACGGCGCCGTGAGTTGGCCGGTGACACGGACCCGGCTCGGCTGTACCGGGAGCGCATCGATCCTCTTTACGAACTCTCACCTGAGGATCCGAACCGCGAGAGCGGCTTCCGAGATATTCATGCTGAGTCTTTCCGTCTTCTCGGGATGGAGCAGCTCGTCCTGGATTTTCTCAGCGAATTTCCTCTGGTGGAGGAGCACGTGGATCGGATTGTCATCCTGAAAGCGCCATCTCGGAAGGAAGAAGGAGCGGATATGTTCGTCCGTGAAGACGAGGGGGTAGGCGATCACCAGCGCTCGACAGTCCTGCGACTGAGAGCCGAGACATTCCACGAGCCTGAAAGGCTCTCCAGCCTGTTGCGCCGAGAGCTTTTTCACATGTCTGACATGGTGGACCCCGCATTCGGTTATGGGCCCGACCTGAGTGAAGGCGTCGAGACTCTCGCTCACGAGAATCTCATCCGGGACCGATATCGCGTCCTCTGGGATACCTATATCGACGGTCGTCTCTCCCGGAAAGGAAACCTTACAAACGGCAATGAAGAAACCAGGGAAGAGCTTTTTCGAAGGGCTTTCAGTTGCCTTGAGACCCCGGAAGCGGATAGGATCAGGCGGATGTTCTGGGAGTCCGAACATCTGACCCACGGCGATCTCTTAGCGGTCGCGGAACACCACGAGGATTGAATGTC
This sequence comes from Planctomycetota bacterium, assembly GCA_030740295.1. The sequence continues at coordinate 3,696 of JASLXP010000967.1, read as the reverse complement.
ATACCGCAAGATTATGTTGTGCGTGGACAACTCGTCTTTCTCGATGGACGCGACCAGGCAATCAGCACGCATTGCGGATGCCTTCGATTCGAAGGTGGTGGGTGTGCACGTGTACGCGGCCAGCATGCATTTCCAACGATTTATTGACCTGGAACCCACGCTGCCGGAGGAATATCAGGGCCCCGAGAAACTGGCGGAAATGCGTGATGCCCACGATTCCCTCATTGCAGATGGGCTGCACATGATTTCAGAATCCTATGTTCGGGCGGTACGTTCGGAGCTGAATGGCGTCGATTTTGAACCCAAGAACGTTGACGGCACGAATTACACTGAGCTTCTCAAGGAATCCAGGGACGAATATGACCTGGCCGTGATTGGCGCACGAGGGATGGGGCTGGCGGCGACCAACGGGATGTGCCCCCCGGATGCGCTGGGCACTGTCTGTCAGAGATTCATGCGAGGCGCTGAGACGGACGTACTTATCGTCAGAGATAATGCTCCGCCGGATGGCACGATCCTGGTGGCGGTCGATGGCAGCTCCGAATCCTACGGCGCGCTGCGCAAGGCCATCGGCATCGCCAAGGCCACCGGCGCCAAAGTGGAAGCGACGACCTGCTTCGACCCGGATTTCCATCCCGTCGTTTTCGATGCCATCGTGGATGTGCTGTCTGAAAAGGATGCCGAGTTCTTCAACTTTGAAGAACAGGAAGAACTGCACAACACCATCATCAATCAGGGCCTGGCACATTTTTATCAAGGCTATCTCGAGAAGGCCAAAATCGTGGCGCAGGGAAAGGGCTTCGAGATTGAAACTAAATTGCTCGAAGGGAGGCCGGCCTTCGAGGTAGCGAAACGGGCCGGAGAGATGAACGCCTCTCTCGTCGTCGTCTCTCGATACGGCCGCCACCAGACCGGCGAGGTGGATATCGGCGCGACGTCCGAAACCATCGTGAAGATGGTTCCCGGGAACGTCCTGATCATCAACGAGAAATTCAATGAAGAAGACATTCCTGAGCACGAGCAGTCACTCGAATGGACCCAGGAAGCCGAAGATCGCCTCATCCGCGTACCCGGCTTCATGAGGCCCATCGTCCGGAAGGCCATCGAAAACTATGCCCGGACAAACGGGCACGAGGTGGTAACGGCCGAGGTTGTCGGCAAAGCCAAGACGAGCCACGGCGTTCCGATGCCCGGACATGCTGAGGATGACGAGTGACCTGATGGCAAGGACATCGAAAGTGAACATCAACAAGATTCTGCAATAGAGAGAACATTCGCCCTACGGCGCTGTGATGAAATTACTCCGCGATCAAACACAGAAATGGACCGGCCGGGTCGCAGTGCGGCTGCTGATTTTGACGGTTGCCTTCCTGGCAATCTCGTCTTTCACATCCCTCCTCGCTGCGGACAACGCCGCGGGTGAAGGTTACCGGAGCCTCCCCGCTCCTGTTGACAAGTGGATAGACAACCGCACCGCGGTCTGGATGGCCATGCAGCTTCACCTTATGTTCGCGGCCTTCGTCCTGGCCGTGCCTATCTTCGCCCTGATCGTGGAAGTTGTGGGAATGAGTACCGGTGATGACCGGTACGATAAACTCGCCAAAGAGTTCGTGAAGCTCCTTTCCGCGGCCTTCTCGACCACCGCGGCCTTCGGGGGGCTGGCCGCGTTCTTGCTGATTGGCCTTTACCCCAGGTTCACCCAGCACTGGTCCGGGATCTTCCACAAGTCTTTCTACATTTATGGTCTTCTGTTTTTTGGCGAGGCATTCAGCCTTTACCTTTACTACTACTCATGGGAACGGCTGAAAGGCGCGGCGAAGAGCAAACTCATCGGCGCCCTTTGCTCCATGCTGCTTTGGATCTCGCTGCTTCTGTTCATGCTCCTGATATGCGTGAGCATGGTCTATCCCCGCTGGGTGGATTCCATGATGGCGAATCCGCGTTCGTGGGGGCTGGGGTTGCTGGCGGTCTATGTCGTGGGGCAGATCGCCATATGGTCGCTCACCGCGTCGAAGAATTTCGGCACCCCGCGAATGGCACATCTCGGTCTGGGTCTTCTGCTGAATTTCTTCGGTACATTTCTGATGGTCCTGGCCAACTCGTGGGCTACACACATGATGGCGCCGAGCGGGGTCAGCCCTTTGGGAGAATTGAACACCAGCCTGTGGAACCCGGAGACAAAGGAATGGCTCGGATCGATATGGAAGGCAATACACAACCCCCTTTGGAAGCCGGTGAACGTCCACCGCCTCATCGCCAACGTTACTTTTGGGGGCTTTATCGTCGGCGCCTATGCCGCTATCCGTTTTCTGACCACACAGAAAGAGGAGCAAAAAGCCCACTACGACTGGATGGGTTACCTGGGCAACTTCATTGGGATCGCGGCCTTCATCCCACTGCCCTTCGCCGGGTACTACCTGGGACGCGAAATCTACGGTGCCAACCCCAGCATGGGCTTGTTGATGATGGGGGGCGGCTTCTCGTGGGCCTTTATCATTCAGGCGATCCTCATCGGGATTATTTTTATCGGCGCAAATTACTACCTCTGGATGGGGATGGGGAGGGTCGAAGGAGATGATCCGTACGCGCGTTACATCAAGTTTATTCTCTGCGTCCTCTTTCTCGGGTTTGCCGTGTGGCTCACGCCGCACAACCTGCCCTTGAGCGGCGAGGAACGGGCCCTGATTGGCGCGCAATACCACATGTTTTCGAGTTGGTTCGGTGTGATGGTGGCCAAGAACTCTGCGGTGCAGTTCATGATACTGGCCACCTTCTACAGCTTTCTGCTCTATCAGCGCAGAAGCAAGGGAGACCCCGTGCCTTTCAAGGAGCAGGGCGTCCCAGGCTACGTCACCGTATCCGTCGTAGGAGTCATCTGCATTCTTTTCCTGGGCAACAACTTCAAAAGCCTGGAGCATGAGTCGCTCGCAGGAAAACTGAAAATCCCTGCCGAGGGGAAATACACCTTTCATGTTTCGGATAATCACGGGGCACACCTGAGTATCAACGGCCACGCGCTCAGAACCGGCGAGATCATGTCCCTCAAAGCAAAAACTCACGATGTCCGTCTGGACTACTGGAAACTGGGCGGCGGAGGCCAGGTCACTCTCGAATGGGAAGCAGAAGGAATGGGCCGCCAGGAATTGACCAAAGAGGCACTGGGCCTCAGCGGCGAGAAAACGGAGACCGAAACCGGTTATCTCCGGCATCTGCAGATTCTGCTTGGGATGCAGATAGCCGCCATTGTCATCGCGGCTGTTCTTACTTTCCTGAGCCATGGCAAGCTCGGCCAGGTCCTCATGTTCGCTGTGACCATTTACAGCACGGTGATCCATCTCAGCGTGGTCATCGGTTACGACATTATGGCCAAAGCGAATCCGCTGCTGAGAGTGGTCTCCGTTACCCAGGTTCTGCTGGTTATTTCCTGCCTCATCTTTGTCACTTTCCTCGATGTCTTTTTGTTCCGAAAAGCGAAGACAATGAAGATTAGATGGGGCAGCATGCCGGTCCGATCTCAGTACGTCCTGATCCTGTTGTGTCTCACCATCGTCATGTTGATGGGGCTGATGGGATTCATCAGGTCTGGTCTCCGAGAAAACTGGCACGTGCTTTACATCCTTCGAGATACCTCGAAAACAGCATTCACGCCCACTTACGCCTACATGGCAAAAGTCGTCGCCATCATATGCTTCATCT
>JASLXP010000966.1 GCA_030740295.1 Planctomycetota bacterium | reverse complement strand
CATTAAACGGCACTGCCGATCAATCAGCCGGAAGCACAGATCCAGATTCGCGTCCTCATTCCCTTCTGCATCGATTGGATAATGCGGATAAGAGCCGATGACGAAGAGCCGGTAACCTGATTGCACCAAGTTGTACATGTTCTCAAACGTCTTTGTTCCCAGGCAGGCATGGCGACCGGACAGGATCTCGCCGTCGATATCTATGACCGAACGCTGACCAATCTTCTTCAGAAGAACAGTCTGGTTGTGCAGCTTTCCTGGCTTCTTTGTGCGACCCACCTGCACTGGCTGAGCCAGGGCACCGGGCAGAATCCACTTCTGCTTTCCATCAGAGGCCATTAAAGACACTTTCAGCTCTACTCCCGGAGGAGCGTATTCTGGAATCCATACCTGGAATTGGAGTTCCTGAGTCTTCCCGATCTCCCACGGCTTTGATTGCGAATGCCACCTTATGACTGACTCACAGAGTGAGAGATCCTCACTCGGGATCAGTGAAGGCAGTCCGATCAGCAGCGCGAAGACAGGTTCGTATTCAGGAAGCCGCAGGCACTCGACCTCTGCGGCCACTTGTGCCCAGCTCGCATGCCTGAGCCTTCCAGGCGCACGAATTCTCTTTATTCGAAAAGAGCTATCGCTCTCCCGTCCGGCAAGAGCATCCAGAGCGTGTACGGCCAGGCTTTCAGGAGAATGCACTTTCAGATTCGCGAGCTCGACGGCCACGTCCGCAGATGTGGGGACAAGGTCCAATCGAATGGCTTTAACCTTTACTGGGTCAAACAAGACCCGGTGAGTCGAGACTGTTTTCGGAACCGAACCGCCTGCGATGTGCTGCCAATCGTTGCTGATGGATCCACCCATCTTGGACGAAATGCGAAAACTGTGGATGTTCCCCGCCTGCATTTCGAGGGTCACCCCATTTGCGATTCGAGGGAACTTCCAGCTCACCTGTACCCATTGCGGGCCTGTGTCACCGGCTTTCCAACTGGTTTCCGGATTGCCGTCGAGGAGTTGGTCGGGACCGTTCTTGTATCTTTCGCGCACTTTGGCTGATGCTGTCCCAATTGCCAGATACGACCCGGTAGCGACATTCAGCAATCTTTCTTGCATGCGGTGTGTTTCGGTATTCCGAGGAATCATCCGATGGGAATCAGAATCAGACTGCTTCTGACACCCGCTGAATGGCAGACAGCTCACGACTACCAGCGTAAAGACTAATGTGAGTGTTCGAGTCATGGGCATCCACATCCTTCACATCGCTCCATTAGACAGTCTCACGGAGCGAAAATATGTTTGCCCGGTTGCTCTTCGATTTCAATGTGTGCGTTCTCTGTTAGCCTCACAACCAGATCGGCCAGTGAGACAGGCTCTTGGGGTCCATCAGAAATCGCTCAATCTAAATCTCATTCAAAGGAAATCAAAAGATGACTCATCGTACGGTCATGCGGTGGTTGACGTTACTGGCCCTTACTTTCAGCACGCATGTTCACGGGGACGAAAAGCTCAATCCTGAGCCGGGTGTCCTGTGGTCGGATGACTTTGAGGCCCTGGAACTGCACACGAACCGACATGACGGGTGGGGGCTTGGCAACCCTCCGCAGACATCCATGACAGTAAAAGATGGCATCGTTTCTGTGAAAGAGATTGGAGATCGGACCTACTCTCATGCCCAGCGCTACATCCCTTTCGACCTGGTTACGAACGGTCAGGGATTTCCTTTTCTGAAGATGAAGCTCGCCGAAGGTCCTGGAAGAATGGGTGTCAGCAATGCGTCCACCGGCGGGCAGGGATTTGCCAGCAATCTTCAAGGGCCAGGGCTCTTTGCCATCGACCTGCGAAAAACGAGCAACTTGCCGAAACAGAAGAAGCCAGGGATGTTCGCGCTGTCATTGGTTGTTTTCGGCCCGCGGGGTCACCAGCCGGGACCGGTGACCAACATCGACTGGATGAAGATGACGGCCAGTAACGCGGATGCGATCGAGGTCGCTCTCGTTGACTCTCAAAAGGAAGGCGAGCCCGGGCACGGGTATGTAACTCTTGGGGACAAGCTGCAATTGTCGGTCGACACTTCAACTCAAGTGGAGCAGGTGACCTTCGAGCTGGTGGATACGAGGACAGGCAAGCCACTGAAGATTGACGGCAGGACAAGTTTCCCGGCAGTAACGGATCCGGACCGGCTGGGAAGATCGTGGCAGGTGATAGTTCCCGTGTCGTTCAGATCCGATACGAAGTTCAAGACCTGGTATGAGCGGAAAGGAAAGATCCACAGCGGCAACACGCGAGTGATGGCGATGGCAAAAGTAACCGGCGGCCCACACCAGCGCCTCATGGGCTACATGCCGTACGGCTTTGATCTGACGACCGCTACGAAGCCGGGCGGTTCCGCGAAGGACATCAAAGCCATCCTTGAAGGAAAGGTAATGCTGGAGGAAGATTTTGACAAACCCCGCGCACAGCCATGGCGCTTTATCGCCGGGGACCAGTGGGTATTCCTGCGGGGCCGGTTTGGCGAACTCTCAGATTCATCAGGTCCAGACGGTGACGGCGTCTGGGCCACAGGCGGCGAAGACTGGTGGAGCGACTACAGAGTCAGCGCTGACGTGGCGGAGGAGATGGACGGCGCTGGTTCTGTCTACCTGGCCGTTCGTTTTCAGAATCCGAAAAACTATTACGCCCTCGAGTGGCTGAGCTCCAAGGGTGACAGCATGCGGTTAGTGCGATGCAAGGATGGCATCCGCTATGTCATCTCCAAATCCGATGGCCATAAGCTGGACAAACTTCCTTTCAACATGTCGGTCACCGTGTCGGGCGATTTCCTGGTTGGGTACCTGAACGGACAGCCGGTGGTGGATGCTTACGTTGGTGATTTTGAGTCTGGGCCGATGGCGATCGGCGAGATGGGCCGCAAGGTGCTGCTCGACAACATCAAGGTCACCCGAGTCGTTTCAGAAGGAAAAAAATCGCGCTTCCTTCGCCACTTGAAGTTCACCTCTGAAATGGCGCCTCGCTATTTCCTGCGGGACACCGGTGAAATGACCATCCCTTTCAAGGTGGAGAACACCAGCGAGAAACCTTTTGAAAAGGTCTATGTCCAGGTCGAGTTTTCAGAGCAGGTCAGCAGCGAACAGGGAAAGGACTGGTCTGAAGATGAGGGGGCCATCTTTCCCTCCATCACGAGAGAATTCTCTCTTTTGAAACCGGGCGAGACGAAGCCGATTCCGTTCCGGATAAACACCCATCATGTAAAGCGAGGTGAATATGTCCTGCGCACAAGAGTCACCATACCGAGAGAGGGGCTGGTCAGGGACGAAGTCTTTCCATTCGGCATTGCACGCAACTGGAATCCGGAACGTTTCAACTATTTCACCTGGGGTATGCCGCGAGATGAGGAGACGATCAGGGACTACGTGGAGCACGGCCACACGATGGGAATCGGCGGCGGGCGGGGCCAGCCAATTGACTGGCAGTACAGGGGCATGCCCGTGCCCGACGAGGCCCGGCCCCAAAGGATGGGCTCGTCGAAAAAAGGCAGCGGCCGGTTCCACCCACTAGACCTGGCATTGAAATACGGAATGCTGGCGGGTACGAATCTTCAGTCCAACAACGGCAGACACTTTCCAGAAGAAGTCTATGGCAAGGACAGCAAAGGAAACAGGACACGCCTGCCGCTGCCCTATCACCCGAGGATGCGCGAATTCTCAATAAACTTCGCACAGACATTTGCCAAGCGATACGGACAGTACCCCGCCTATCAGTTGATGAATCTCAACACGGAAACCGAGTACCACAACCACACGGATTACTCCGAGCTAGGATTGGCAAAAGCAAAAAAGGAATACGGAAGCGCACCGCCAGAACTGGCCACCAGCATGTTTGGTGTGGCCCACACCAAAGTGCCGGGAATGGCTGAGAATGGCGTGATCGATGATGGCCATCCGCTCCTGAAGTTCTATCGATGGTTCTGGCTGAAAGGAGAGGGCTTCAACGAAATGGCCATCGACATGGCGAAAGCGGTGAAGGAAGTGACCCCACACATGATCACCATTCACGATCCGGCAGTCCGTATGCCTTACTTTCGCGACCGGCACGACGGCATCAATCCCTGGGATTGGACTTACACCACGCCAAACGCGCTTGCCATGCCATACAAGCTCGAAGTCCTTCGGGCTCTTGCCGAACCGGGAAACGACAAAATCTGCAACTACGTCCAGGTGCTGTGGAAAGGCACCATCATGAGTCCGGAGAATGAGTGTCCCTCGGCCACCATCATCCGGCTCGGACTGCTTCATTCCATGAGCCGGCCGGTTTATTCGGTCGGCCATTGGAATACGGGTTGGATGCGCGCCCCTGAAAACCTTGACCGGTGGGAGGGTGTAAAACGGCTCCACAAAGAACTGTGGAAACCCCTCGGGCCGGTCTTCTCCAATCTGAAGCAGGACACGAAGAGGGAGGTGGCTTTTCTGGTCTCACACACGAACGAGTTATTCGCACCTAAGTTCCGCGGCGGCTGGCAAAAATACAGCGCCTTTGCTGCATGGCACGAAGCCTTCCTGCGGGCCAGTCTTCCTGTGGATATCGTCTTCGAAGAGGATGTGGCCGAAGGAAAGCTCTCGAATTACAGAGCGCTCTTCATCCCCTTCTGCGAAGTCATCAGCCGCGCCGCATTCGAGAAGATTGACAAGTTCGCTCGAAACGGCGGGGAGGTCATCGCAGACCATAACCTGGGCTTCAAAGTGCCGGATGTGAAGGTTCTTGCTACGAACATGGATCACATGGTCTACCCCAATTGGGCTTGGCGATCCGTCAGGAATAATCAGGGAGTGAACGCAAAGAAGAGGCTGTCTCTGATGTGGAACACGGTGGACGAGCTGAAGCAGACATTCGGCGAAGCGCGGAAAAAAGTGCCGACGGCTGACAGCGAATGGCTGGTTATCAATCAGCGGGAATGGGATGGCACTCGCTATATCTTTGCCATCAACGACAAGCGTTCAGCCGGGGATCAGGTCGGCCAACACGGCGTGGCCCTGGAACAGGGAGAGCCGATCACTGGGACCATCACTTCGCCAGACGAAAACGAAACCAAGGCCGTCTACGACCTGGTGCAGCACAGAAAAATCGATGAGAAACGAAAAGGGAGTCTTCTGAGTTGGGAGTACGATTACGCACCGGCATCGGGAGTGCTGTTTGCCTTGCTCTCACAGGAAATCGCCCGGATGGAGGTCAAGATTTCAGGGGAGGTGAAAAAAGGCGAGAAGTTCAGAATCGCCGTCCGCATCCTTGACGCAGAGGGCAAGCCAATCCATGGCCTGATTCCAATCCGCATCACCCTCCGTGACAGCCAGGGATCCGTTTCCGAATACAGCGATACCTTCGCTGTAAAAAATGGCGCGTGGCAAAAAGAAGGCTTCATCGCTTCCAATGACCGCATCGGCACATGGTCAGTCAAGGCGGACGACCTGGCCTCCGGCCTGGCTGTGACGAAATACTTCCGAGTCGTTGAATAATTGATGCGACCTCAGACATTCCCGACAGGCGATCAGGGCTTGTCGAGCTGCAGGAGGTGCAAGCGCCTTCTCACTCAATTCTCAGCAGTTCCTTCGAGCGCCTCTCGACGTCGTTACGAGAACATCGGAAGACATCCATGATCTCCTCTTCCGAGCCTTCGGCTTTTGCGGGATCGGAAAGGGGCCAGTGAACGCGACGCACCTCGTCCAGGTAAGCCGGGCAGGTCTCTTCCGCGTGACCACAAACGGTGAGCACCAGGTCGACATTCTTCGTGGGAACTTCGCTGACGTTCTTGGAACGATGGCCGGAGATATCCAGGCCAATCTCCTTCATAGCCTTGATTGCGCATTCGTGCACGTATCCGGCTGGCTCGACTCCGGCGCTGAAAACCTGGGTACCGACGGGAGCCAGGTAACGCAGAATGCCCTCGGCCATCTGCGAACGGCAGGAATTGCCGGTGCAGAGGACGAGTATGCCCTGGGGCTGTGAATCCATGTTTTCTCCGATCAGCTTTGACGAAACGTGTAGGGCTTTGATAAAAGCGCGGTATTGGATTTTCAACCAGGAGAACGCTCATGGCAAAGAATGTGAAAATTGGATTTGTAGGCGGCGGCTTCATGGGACAGCTCGCACACATATCAAACTATGCAAAGCTTGAGGACGTCGAGCTCGTCGCGCTTGCCGAGGGGCGTCCCGAGCTCGCCAGAAAGGTGGCCGACCGTTACGGGATCGGGGAGGTGTATCCAAATCACAAAGAGCTGCTGGCCAACGCAGAGGTCGACGCGGTGGTGGCCGTCATGCACTTCAATCTGCATCACGCAGTCGTGCCGGACATTCTCAATGCGGGCAAGCATGTGATCACCGAGAAGCCGATCTGCGTGCATCCGGATAAGGGGGCGGAGATGGTTCAGCTCGCCGAGGAGAAGGGCCTTCTCTATTACGTGGGCTACATGAAGCGTTCGGACGCCGGCACGCGTTACGTGAAATCACAGATCGAAGAATGGGAAAAATCCGGGGATGTCGGCGACCTGAAGTACGTCCGCTGCCACGCAGCCATGGCCGACTGGGTGTGGGGTATCGAGCCACCCATCAGCACAGACGAGTCCTACCCCGAATACGAGAATGAAACGGCCGAGCCTCCGCCCGAGTGGATGACTCCAGAGGAAGGCAATCAGTATGTAGGCTTCATCAATTTCTGGATTCACCAGGTGAATCTTCTCAGACACCTCGCGGGTGAGGACTACAAGCTCACTCACGTTTCCCAGAACGGCCAACTGCTGATCGGCGAGACTGATTCCGGCGCTTCGATCAACCTGGAAATGAACACGCGCACGATCAAGAACAGTTGGGAAGAAGAGTTCTCTGTTTACTTTCCAAAGGCCGAGGCCCAAGTATCACTGGCTGCGCCGCTGCATAAGCAAATGGAAGGCAAGGTGCGAATAGTGACCGAGGGTGAAACCGGGCCGGTGTTCTCGCATCCATTCGTCGGCACCGGTTGGGCCTTTGCCGATCAGGCTCGAATGTTTGTGGAGGCGGTCCGAGGCGATCGGCCGGTGTTGTCGCCCGCGTCCCACGCGGTGAAGGATCTGAAGATCGCAGAGGATTACATCCGGATGCGAAGAGAAATTGAAAAGTAACTCCACATTACGGGCTCTGCATTGGCAATGCAGGATGGGTATCCCAGCCCGTCTTGAGCTGCTGGGCAAGAGAGGCCCATCAACGAATTCACCAGTCACTGACTGGTGAATCTCGCGCTCCCCCAGAAGTTGTTGAGAGAAGCCAGGTGTCCTGAAGGCGTGTCGTGTTCGCCGGGCAGGATTCGTTTGCGCCAAAGATGAGGCTTGGAGGCCCGCCTCGATCCGCACATTCTGGCAGAGCAGATGAAGTCCGGAGCTACGACGAAGACTGCACGGTATCGATCCTTTTCCAGATGTCTGCTCGCTCCTCTGGCGTCGTATGCTCTGCCAACAGCGGATAAAGAAACCTCTGCTCGCGGCGGTCGTGGTGTTCCAGCAGGTTCTTGAGCTGTGCTTCGGTTTCGATCAGCCTGATGAGCCTGGCCTTGGGCAGCTCGGGCTCCCGCTCAATAGAGGCCAACTCATCCGAGAGCTGCCTGATGTACTTTTCCACTTTTCGGTGCTCGCTTGTGAAAAGCTCTGTTGCACCGCCTTCCGGTTCGCCGGCACGTGACTGATATACCGGGAGCAGCATTCTGTCTTCGATTTCGATGTGCTTCCGGATGGTGCGGCTGAACTCTTCGAACGCGTCACGGGCCCTGGCAATATCTTGGTCGAGCAGTGCCGTCTGATGCTGCAGCATGAGGTCGTCGAGATCACCGTGAACGTCTATCAGGGGATCAAGGGAGTTGGTTGAATCGGTCATCTCGCACATGGCCTGGTTCTACTACATTCCAAACATTTCCTCCTTGAGATCGATGTAGTACATGTAGTCATCGGGGTCGACATCCGGCGGACAACGGTGGTCACAGAATGGGATGAAGCCTCCCCGCTCGACCAGCGGAACGAGACTCTCCATGTACGCCTTGATCGCTTCTCGTCCTTTGCGCATTTCCATCTTGTCGAAGCCGCCGAGGATCTTGACTTCGCCTCCGTATTCTTCGATCACTTCGGCAGGATGCCCACTGCAGTTAACCTCGAACGGGAACATGGTATTCAGGCCGGCTTCAAGGAAACCTGGAATCAGGGGCCGGACATCGCCATCGCAGTCGGTATACCAGATATCGATCCCATGTTCCTTGAGCTTCTGGCCAATGCGCTTGTATCGGGGGACGGCCACATTGGTATAGAAATCCAATGACACAATGGGGCCGTTCTTGAAGCAGATGTCTTCCCAGCCGGAGGCGAGATCGAACTCGAGGTGCGGCAGGATCTGATCGAGCGCGTCTTCAACCAGCAGGCACGCGGTCTCGACCATATCCTCGAGCATATCGGGGTAATCGTAAATGGCGTACGCGATGCCCTCGAAGGTGAGCATGTCTCGTACCTTTCCGAGCATCGATCCGCAGCCGATTGAGAGCGGGTAATCACGCTCCGGCGGATGGGCACGCTTGAGCGCTTCGATGTCGATCTTGCGCGCCGGATCGTCGCGGCGGAATCGCTCCTCCTTGCAGCGTTTCCAATCGTCCGGTCCGTTGATGGATGACTTGAGATAGTGCGGGATGGTGTCGTGGCCGTCTTTGGGCACTTCGGCCAGCAGACCGTCACCATTCTGGATGATTCTTCTGTCTTCGGTCTCATCCACCACCTTGTGCTCGAACGGCGGATTCATCCAGACCCGACCACCCACACCGCGGACCCGGTCGAAGCTGAAGAAGGCGTCCGCCTCCCCATTATTCGTGATGCCATTGTCCTTGAAGACTGGCCACTTGGTGAAATTTTCATTCCAGTAGCCGAATTCCATATTGAAACATCGATCGATCGATTCGTGATGCATCTGCCGATTAAAACGCTCACGGTCGGTCATGGTGCCTTGCCATTTTTCGCGGATGGGAGTCATGGGGATATCGTTGATGGTTAATGGAGGAATGGAGTGATGGAGTGTTGGAGTGCTGCGAACTTGAACTCTGGGCTCTTGATCGGGATTGCCAAGTCTGCTTGAGAGCTTTGTCAGCCACTTAAACCGTGCTGCCTGGACAATGCTCTGTTTATTTTCATTTTTTTCAGACGTGGAATTGGAAACGTCCCTTTCTCTGACAAGCGTTTCTTCGTCGCGTGATCCAATTTACGCACGGTCGGAATGGTATCGTTTGATGTGTACGGAAGTAATGCCTCATGAGTAGAGTCTCGCCACTCCAGGCTTTTGAAGTCAATCTCACGCATGGCCCGGGCATATATCTTTTTGAAGTACCTGTTCATTGACCGACTAGCCTTTGGCCTTGATGGTGGGTGAATAGTCCCCCCTCTGTAATTGAAATACAAGACGATCTGCTTTTCATTTCTTCGACATATCACCCGATTCATATTTCCGAATGCTGCAGAATCCATGAACGTGTCAGAGTCGGTAGTTCCGTCCCGATATTGCACTTCATAGCAAACAACTCTGGTGGCGCCCAGGTTGATTTTCTTTCTGACAGTTACTAATGGAGATTGGGCTTGTCGGGCGCAGTGGTGGCAACCAGACGAGAAAACCAGAGGGAGAAATACTGGGGTCAGGGACATACGCATATCTGAACTGTTCCTGCTATCGATCATGGTCCCGCCGCTGCAGCATGCGGGTGACGCGCTGCCCACTGGTGAGGGTTACAGACTTCATGTACTCTGTGGCTTCGCTTCGAGAATTATCGGCTGACCGGTGTGCATTTTCTGCTCCCCCGCCAGACAGAGAGCGCAAAGGTTTCGGGTCTGGTTATATGATGTAGGAGTTACCCCGGCGTCCGCAAACAGAACTCCTGAATCCATGGAGGCAAATCCTATTGGGCATGCCTTGTGTTGGGGATAGGAGTCGCCGTGCAGGCATGACATTTCGCAACCTATTACAGTAACTGAGTCAGGGCTATGGCATTCAAAATTGACGAACTTGGAGACAGTGTACTGCTCGCCGACGGCGCGTGGGGCACTCAGTTGCACCAGATGGGATTGTCGCGTGGCGAATGTCCGGAAGTCTGGAATGTCGATCACCCGGACAGAATCCATCGGCTTGTTCGCAGGTACATCGAAGCGGGCAGCCAGGTGGTGCTGACGAATACATTCGGCGGGAATCCTTTTCGTTTGAGGGGCCACAACCAGGAGGAGCGCATCTCGTTGCTGAATCGAGAGGGTGTGCGTGTGGTGAAAGAAGCTGCCGGCATGGATGCCAGGGTCTTCGCTTCAATCGGCCCGACAGGCGAGATGCTGATGATGGGGAATGTTTCCGCCGACGAGGTTCTTGAAGGATTTCGGGTCCAGGCGGAGGCCGTGGCAGAGGGCGGAGCAGACGGAATAGCCATCGAGGCCATGAGCGAACTCGAGGAACTGCGCCTTGCACTCAAGGCCGCGAAGGATTGCACTGACCTGCCCGTCGTGGCCTGTATGAGCTTTGACTCAGGCCCGGACAGTATGTCGACCATGATGGGGGTGACACCGGAACAAGCGGCCGAAAAGCTCAACGACCTCGGAGCAGATATCGTCGGCGCGAACTGTGGGGCCGGTATCGAGACCTATGTGAAGATTTGCTCCAGGCTGCGTTCGGCGACCGACAGCCCTCTGTGGATTAAGCCAAACAACGGCCTGCCCGAACTGGTGAATGGCGACGTGGTCTACAGGCAAACCATCGAGGGGTTTGCCTCGCACGTGCAAGCTCTCGTTAACGCCGGCGCCAACATCATCGGTGGCTGCTGCGGCACGACGCCCGAACACATTCGCGCCATGAAGGCTGTGTTGTCATAGACTGTCAGCGGATCTGAGGATTACCAGAAACACTCCGCCGCTGCGATGTGTCGCAGCATTCCAAAGTTCCAGCGCAGGCAGGCATTCTTAAGTTCGCAGCACATCTCCAAACCCTCCGCCCTGCCAACTCGCTCAGACAACATCACCCTGACAGGAGTTCCCCTCATGAGCATCGATATCCAAAACGACATCCACCAAACCGGCCAGGTGGAGGTTCTTTCCAATGGTGAATCACTGATTCAGTACAACCATGTTCCACCTGAATGGGGACACCCTCATTTTCATCCGGTCCGAACCCCCGCCGGACACCTGATAACGAATCTTGCGCCCTACGACCATGTCTGGCATTGCGGGTTGTGGTTCTCGTGGAAGAGCATCAATGGCGTAAACGTCTGGGAGCAGCCTTCGTTTCCAGATGGCGAAAGCGTTATCAAGCCGACCTCGGCAAGCGAAGTCACGGCTGACAGTGATGGCGTGAGCTTCTCGGCCTCCTACCACTGGCAGAAACGTGACGGCTCGCAGGACCTGTTGGATGGCGAGGTTGATGTTGTGATTCATGCTCCCGATGGTGATGCCTATTCCATCGACCTGAGTTACTCGTTTCGGGGCTGCGGTGGCGATACGAGTTTCGAGCGGGTTCCTTACGACGCGGAGAAGTGCGACTGGGGCGGTTACGCGGGGCTCTCGTTCCGTCCAGTGCGAGATTTCGTTACGCCGGTCGTCACCAATTCGGATGGCGAGACAGAGGACATTCGTTGGAAGAAAACGCGATGGCTGGATATGTCCAACCAGATCGATGGCCTTCGTGATACGTGGGTCGGCCTGTGCCTGATGGATCACACGGGCAACCTCCGCCATCCCGTGCCCGCAAATTTCCACGAGCCCCACTGGTGGCACCTCCGCTGGACTCAACTCAGTCTTCTCTACGAAGATGATTACGTCCTCCCTGAAGGCGAAAGTCTGGACTTGCGTTACCGGGTCGTCATCCACGATGGTAAAGCAGAACCGGATCGACTGAATTCGATCTGGGATGCATGGACGAGGGCGGCTCAGTAGCGCCTGTTACGGGAGATGCAGCGGTACTGCCGAGCTGCGCCATCGTTGAGGTATTCACTCCTCTGTCTTCCGGATAACGGCGGTGTACGAAGCCGCGTTGGATTCGATGATGCGTTCGATTCTCCAGCCGGTACCTTCAAGGAGTTCCTCCATTTCTTTCCTGGATACGAGCAGGTAGTCGAAAAACGGGGTCTTGTAGTTTCGATAACGGATGCGGAACCGGAGCTGACCGGACATCCTGCCGCGCTTTCTGTTGCGGCGGTGATAGTCGAGATGAAGCTTGTCCGATGTTGCATAGGGATCGAGGGATTGAGCGATGATGAGCCCGTTCTTACCGGTCATGTTTCGGAGACGGGGCAGCAGCCACTTCGCTCGCTTTCTGCTGCCAAACAGACCGAAGTTGTTACCCATCATCAGAATGGTGTCGAACTCGCCAAGACGCCGGCTTACCTGGGTGATCGGAAGAACTCTGGCTTTTCTGATTCCACGTTCTTTGCAGGTCTTGACCGCCAGGGGCGAAACATCGATGCCGAGGACGTCGTGTCCCTTCTGTTGAAAGTAAAGACACCATCGCCCGCCGCCGCAGCCGATATCCAGGACGCGGCCATGGACATGCTTCGCCGCCTCACGATCCCACTCCGGCCAGTCGTCGAATTCTGAGAGGTAATGGGCCGCGTCCATCCTACCCGCCATGATAAGCCCGTCGTCGCGTTCGACGATCTCGACCGTGCTCGTCCCATGGAAGTGGTCGTAGATCATGTGGCCGCAGGCATCCTGGCTGGTCGAGAGTCGCATGGCTTCAGTTTAGCCCGCTTTCCTCAGAAATCGCCATTCTCCTGTTTCATATTCTTACGCCACCGCCGAACTCGCCAGGCTGGCAGCAGCATCCTGCAGCCACAGGATGTATACGCATCCGAGCTCGTAGCCACAGGCTGCCAGCCTGTAGGCTCATATTAATTTAACTTGGCTCACAGGCTGGCAGATTCCTTCGTAAAAAGTCGATTCTGAGCACTCGTCGCCCCGAAGGGGCCAAACATATCAGCCCAGGGCAACGCCCTGGGTTCAGATGAAGATGTGTGCCCCAGCCCTGAAGGGGCGTCATAAAATGCTGAGCCTCAACAATCTGTGACGCCCTTTCAGGGCTAATTCGGGCATAAATCACTCACCCAGGGCGTTGCCCTAGGCTATTATGTTTTGGCCTTTCAGGCCGGAAAACGTTGGGTGGTGACTTTTTACGAGGGAATCTGGCAGCCTATGGCCACAGGATGTCTTCGCATCCGCGGTCGTAGCCACAGGCTGCTGGCAGCCTGCGGCCACAGGATGTATACGCATCCGAGCTCGTAGCCACAGGATCATTGCCCAGCGAGACTTGTGGGGAAAGGACAGGGCGAGCTCGTGGGAATTCCGGCTGGGTCAGCAGCACTGGGTATGATGGATACAGCCACTTCAAGAGCTTAGAATCAGATTTCGAAAGTGGAGCAACACAATGAGCGCTCAACCCATCCCAAAAATCACGCCCGAAGAATACCTCGTTGCTGAGCGTAAAGCCGAAACCAAAAGCGAATACTACCGCGGCGAGATGTTCGCCATGGCCGGGGTCAGCAGGTCGCATAATCGGATCACGATCAACGTATCTACCAGCTTGAATATCCAGTTCCAGGGCCGCACTTGCGAAGTCTTTTCCAGCGATATGCGCGTCAAGGTAGACCCGTCCGGCTTGCACACCTATCCCGATATCTCAGCTCTTTGTGGTGAGCCGGTATTTGAGGATGAAGAACTCGATACGCTTCTCAATCCAAGCGTTCTGATTGAAGTGCTTTCCAAGTCCACCGAAGGATACGACAGGGGGGGCAAAGTTTGAAAAATACCGACAGATCGAGTCTCTCCAGGAATACGTGCTGATTGCTCAGGAGAAATGCCATGTCGAGCGATTTGCCAGACAGGAAGATGGCATCTGGGTCCTCTGGGAAACCAACGAACTCCAGGACACGCTCGACCTGAACTCCGTCGAGTGCTCCCTGCCGCTTGCTTCGGTCTACGAACGCGTCACCCTTGAATCCTGAACGCGAGTCCGGGAACTTTATGTCAAAGAGGGGCTATTCAGCTACCCCACCGGCCTCGCAAGTTCCCCCCGGGCAAATCATCAAAGCAACAGAATTGGAGCAGATTGACTTTGGGATTACCTTATCTGCGAATCGTGATCTCGATCCCTGCACTGACCTGGCCCGAGTCGAACCAGCCGATGTTCAATCGGCCCACTCCATTCGAATGATCTCGCCTTTGGCAGTGATTGCGATGATGGCCATCTGACCGCCCGGCAAGAACTGAGCTGTCTGAAAGACGCCTTCAGCGATCCGACGAAGCTTGTCTGAGCCTCTCATGAGAAACAGCCCTTCGTTGCCCGATAGAAGTATCTCTTCCTTACCGTCCTCCTGAGCAGCGATTGCACTGAAGGTGTACCCAAGAGGGCGAACAGAATAGTCGCTGAGTTCTTTGAGACCATCTTTGAAGCGGAGCCTCCACAGGAGGTCATCGCGTGTGAGGATCGTCACACCCAGGTCGCCGGCTTTCCATTGAGAGAGAGCGGCCGATTGGATTGAAACAGTGGGCTTCCATGCAAAAGCCCACTTCTTCTCGAGACCATCGTAGATGCCCATGTAGTTCTCTCTGACGATGAGGACGTATCGCGCACGGACTCCCTCTTGAATCAGCGGCCTGAAGAGGATAACTCGCGGCCCGTCGATGCGGCGATCCCACGCAGGCTCAAGGGTCCGACTCACCGAGTACACCTGAGGGTAAAAGAGATGTCCGCCAGGGTCTCGAACAGTGGGCTCCGGCTCGCCATCGATCTGCAAGACCACTCCCCTGGCCAGACAGAGCTGTTCTTCCGTTCCGTCCTGGTCGAAGTCGATCCCCTGCGCCAGGAGTGCCGGGGTGACATAGCCACCCATGGAAAGGACGCCTTCAAACTTGCCTTCGTGATCGAGAAAGCTCATCCAGCCGTATCGAGCCATGATCATCTTTCTGCCTTGACCGACGCCTCCCCGCCAGAGCCCGAATGAGTAGGGCAGCGTGTATCCCCCTGCCGGGTGTCGCGTGTTTGGCCGTCCCTCTCGCCGATTGAACTCCCCGTGCATGGCGTACACATCGAGGCCTCGATCATTCTTGATCTCGGTTCCATAGATGCCGACCTTCGCATCCGCGGTGGTGACCACGATCTTCCTATGGCCTGAGTCATCCAAGTCCAGAAGCGCTGCATCCTGGATGTTTTGTGGAAGTTCAATGCGGCGGAGCTCCGTTCCGTCGCTGCGCAAGAGCGCGATCGCATCGTCCTGTTCCTGTCTGCGTCGAATGTACTTTGGCCACGGGTCCGGCATGACCAGGATCTCGGACACCGAGTCGCCGTCGACATCGCCGACTTTGACAAGAAGTGGCCTGCCGGCATTCTGAAGCTGGCGGTCGTAGTAGATCAGGTTGGGCGCATTCGCGGTCCGGATGAACCTGGCCTTGAGCCGCTCGGGCCTCACCACCTGGTAGCCTTCTTTGACGGGGTCGGCCTGGCCGTAGTTGCCCGTGTGTACGCTGGGTCTCCATTCGGCCTTTGCCTGGAGTCTCACCCAGGCCGGGCTGGTATTGGGCGGAGGCCCGTGGCTCTTGCCAACTGGCACGGCACTCCAGATTTCACTTGGAAGCCGCGTGGACTCCCAAAGAGGTCCCTGCAACGTCGCACGAATCTGCGCAACTTCGACCACCTTGCCCAGATCAACGACTTCGTCGCTCAGTCGGCGAACCGCGCGAATTCTGCCGGGACGAAGCATCCCGCGGTAGCGCCAGGCTACTCGCCATTTCCCTGATTCATCCTTGTCTTTCTCATCTTGTTGCTTCTCGCCCTCACTGTCTGAAAGGAGCGGGGTGAGAGTGTCAGGCAGCATCAATGGTTTCCTGCCGCTTCCAGCTCTTTCAATGACTGCATTCGCATCCTTCAGGATCTTCCGCAGTTCCCCATCGTCCGCCGATTCTCTGTCTCGCTTCCCCGCCATCAGAACCGTCATTGCCTGCAGGCTTTCTCCCGCCTTCAGCTTCCGCGATGCGGTCTGTCGGAAGTGTAACTTCGTTTGAGGATTGGCCAGATACGCCGCCACATTCTGTCTCACTCGAAAGTCGCTGCCGGAAGAAAGCCGCAACGGAATGATCTGCACCATTCCCGTGTTCGAGACACTGGTCCAACGCTGCCCATCCCAGGAAGGCAATCCCGCGGGCCGCCAGTTGATGGCGATTTGATACTGCCCATCTTTGAGTGCAGTCAGGACGTCCGTCACCACAAATCGGCCGCGCCTCGGCCACACGATCTGGCGCTGCCATCTCATGCTCATGAACGGCTCCATCGTGAAGCCCAGGCCACCCGATTTGCCTTCATCAAGAGACCAATCCAATCGGGCGGCCGCCGGGTGGGGCTGGTCATCATCCATCCACCGGTCAGTCTTCAGTACGTGGACGGCGTTTTCGGTGAAGTAGTTGCCCGTGGCGGCCGGCCACGCGTTTGAGGAGCCCAGCCATTCGGTCCCCGAGGAGACAAAACTGAGCATAGTGCCTGGTGGGTTCAGACCAGCCAGGCCGTTGATTGCCAGGAAATCGTCATCCTTTCCAAAACCGTTACGCATGGAAGCCATATCAAATGCCTGTTCAGGCTCCATGAGTGGTGGCCGGAATCCGCGGAGCTTCAGACCGCGGAGGCGAGGGCTCTCGTGCGGCATGAAACGCGAGAGCATGACGCCGCCAAGACCGTCCGGATTCTCTTGTGTCAGCTCCGGGCCGGGAGTGTAACGCCGGACCCCGT
This sequence comes from Planctomycetota bacterium, assembly GCA_030740295.1. Next base: position 10,000 of record JASLXP010000966.1, on the reverse strand, counting down.
TCACATACCTTCCCATGAAAGGGCCGGTCACGTGCTGCACCAGTGGCAGATTCTGAAGGAGGGTCAGGTATCGGCCGTCTTTGAAGTAGTTGGCCAGGATGCCCAGAATGAGATGGTGGTCCATGCCGCCCGCGGGCTTGGCTGACGTGCCCGACAGGTGACTGAGCCGCTCCAGTCCGAGGGCCCTTTTGGCGTGTCCTCTTTCAAAGAATTCATACCGTTCATTGTGGAGCGCGTAGCGAAAGAGCGACGCGATGAGCTCGTCCCGATGTCCGATACCTGCAGAGCCGGGCATGCTTGGGCCAGATCGCTCGGCCACCAGATACTGCAGGAAGGGATGTTTTTCTGCACGGCGATACTTGAGGATCTCGCCCACGTCGCCTTTGAGATCGAAATAGTCGTGCAGGAAATCGGCCATCGTTATGTCGGCCATCCACGGCGCGATGGAATGACGATTCCTCACTTCAATGCTCTCATAGGGAGGTGAAAAGATGGTCATCCACCCGAGATCCGGTCCGGTCAGAAACTCGGTGAAGTTTTGATAAATCAGGGCATCGACCTCAGCTCTTCGACCATCCGTGAACAGCGAGCTGTCATCGACCATGTCCCAGGCTCGAACGAAAAACTCGACAATGTAGTGGTGCGTGTAGGCGCGGTCCTTCAGCACCGGTGCCAAGTAATCGAGTGTCCGTTTCCGATAGCTCTTCCATCCACTCCAATACCAGGACATGGCATTCTGATACCAGCGCCGAACCGTACCATAGCCGGACTGCTCCGGTGGGAGGAGCTTGTGAAAAGGCTCCTTTGACCAGAGCCGATCCCGCTCGGTGAATCTTGCCAGGCACTCGCCGCCAAGGCCGACGTCCAGCAGCCAGGGCAGAGCGAAGTTGCCCTGCGCATTGACCTCGCGTTTTTCAAGCATGGTGACGAATCGCCGAACGGCCTTTTCAACACCCTCGTCACTGCTTCCGCCGATAATGATATGGTTGCGACCATTGCGAAAGACGTTCGACGCGGTTCGAACGACGTACCCGTCTCCGCCGGGGTAGTGGCCGTCGACAGCGCACAGGAAGCGATTGTAGGCCGGCCATAGAGCGCGATTGATTCCAAGCCGCCCGATCAGGATCAGATTCCGATCACGATATTCCGGCCTGATGATCGGGTGCTCGGGCTCTGTTGCGTCGACATCAGAAATGAGCGGCAGCCGAACACCGGTTCTGCCTGAGATGGCTTTCCGGATCCGCTCGCCCAGTGCACGGCAAGAGCCAGACTTGGCCGGGAAAATGATGGCCGCCTGAGGTTCCTTCTTCGAGACGATCAGAGTATGGCCAAATGTCTGCCTGCGGGGAAGTGGCGGGGCCTCAGGAAAGGGTCTCAGCGATACGCCATCGATCCTCGCTTCGTTCGCTTCACCTTTCATACCGCCAAGAAGAAACATAATCCGCAGCGAAGGCTGCTTCGCCGTCCGTACAAGACAGATCAGCTTCTGCCATCGCCCGAAGGTGTTGTGTGACATCCGGCGGCGACCGATCTGAACGATGAGCCGGTCATCGGAGCGTACCCATACCTCGAAGAGATACCGGGTAGCCGGCTCGACCTTCAGGTCCTGCCACATGCTGAGGATGGCTTTGCCCGAGCTCTGCAGCAGTTGCGACCTCTCGCCATGCTTTGAGAGCTCTGTGTCCAGCTTCGCTGAGATCAGAGGGCCTGACAGCCTCCAGTCTTTTGCGATTCCCTTCTTAGTGCTCTCAACCTCGAAGGACGGATTTTCAATGAGGCCCGCCCCCGAAGCGGCATCTTGCGAAAGGAGACTGAGCAGAGGAAACGCAGAAACGAGTGCAATCCCCAGCAGACATCTTGATGGATTCAGTCCTGGAGGGGCGGAAGTATTTGGCATGGAGGAGCGACAGCAGACTCCGCTCAGAAGAAGGCCGCCTTCAGTTGGGCATTTCCGGCAGACGAGAACAGGCATGGCTCGCCATGTTAACTGCAACTGAGGCTGAGCTGAAACTGACCTGCTCCATCACTCCATCAGCCATAAAAAAAGCTCCTCACCGAACAAGTCGATGAAGAGCTTTGCAGACCCTGCACCCAAGACAATTGGGTGTAGGAGAGGGATTCGCCGGCTCAATCTTTGAGCCGGCGTCGAACGATAGATTTAGACGTCGATGTTCACAGTCATGCGAGCATTCGTCCACTGTGAGTTGTCCTGGTATCCAGCGCCCCGGTTGCGAGCCTTATTGCTCGGTCCGGAAGCGGCTGCGGCCTGCTGGCCGTGCTCGGACTGCTCATTCGTATCTTCCGCGAGCGAGGCGTGCTGATACGCTTCGGTATACAGCGGCGAAGGCTGATTCGTGCGGTAGAGGATGCTGAGCTTGTTATCCGATGCAGTATCAGAATCATTATTCTGGGCTGATTTCGCGCTGTTGTCAGCGTATTCGTTTGCGTAGCCGGAGTTGGCCACTGCAGCCTGGTTGTAGCCCTGATTCTGCCTGTTAACTGAACGTCCTTCGGCAAGCGTCCGGCTGGCAAAGATGCTCGTCGGGCCGACGCCGATGCGATAAGGATCGTGACGCCCACCCGGGCCGACCGAGATGCTGGTGTTGTTACGAGCGTTGGTACGCTTGTTCGCATCCTGGTTCTGATCCAACTCGTTGATGGCCGGGTCTCTGGGCTGACGACGAAGGATGTGCTGCGGCTTCACCTCGGCGTGCTGATCGGCCCACTGCTCCTGGAAGTTGCCGGTACCACTGCGAGAGATCGAATCATCAACAATGACTTCCGGGTCGCTCACATCGCGTGGCGGCACGGGGGCGCAGATCTCGATGGGGTCGCCGATCTTGGTGTTGATGTTGACGTCGCTGTCGGACTGCTGGTCACTTGCCTGATCCTGGTCGCCCTGGTTCTTGGCAAGAGGGCCCTTGCGGCTGATGTACGGAAAACAGCCGGGGTAGCTGTTCTCTTTCACAATGGCTCTCTGATTGAGTCCCTGTGACTGCTGATTCTCCGTACCACTTTCACCGAGGACGTGGGTGGTCGAGGTAAAGATGGCCGGAAGGTGAGTAAACGAAGCGTACGATTCATAGCTGTCAGGCGTATTGCCACCGATGTCGGTATCGACATTTACGATGGCGGCCTGCTGCTGGCCGTTCCGCTGATTCTGGTCTTGGTTGTTTTTGGCAACCGAGCCGTGTGACACGCTGTACTGGTTATGATTCTGGCTCTCTCTGGAGCCGGAAAAACCAGTGGACGTGATGCTGCCTGAGATAACAGAAATGCTGTGCATGGTCAGATCCCTTTCTCTAGCCGCGTTTGCGGCGTGTGCGAAATTCTTCAGGTCTCCTCTTGCAAAGGTGCCTGAAAACAGGATGTAGACTTTAGGCCGGAGCCAAGCCGTCTTGGGCTAAGAATTCCCCATACACAGATTGTTCACGGAACCTGCCCTTCGTCGCGCTCGGGGCGATTCCGTCTGATGACGCTGGGATTATCGATACGGCCTTTCCGCTGTTAGCAGCAAAGAAGAAGAGGGAAGGATCCTGGAAACGGAGCGTGATGTTGATGACGGGCAAGTCTCTTGAATTGTATGTGTTAGAAGACGTTGCGGATTCCCTGGCGGCCCTAAAACGGCGTGAAAAGCCCGTATTCGCCATCGGCGCGCCAAGGCCAACCTTATTCTGAAACTTAAAGTGAAGGTTAGAGTTCGCTTCAGGTTTGGTGATTTCACATCGGACAGGAGCGAAGTTATATAGAGGTGATTCAGGAATCCCTGAGGATCATCACATGGACCCAAACAAACCAACCGGCCGCGAATATCTCCAGGAAGTCAGGCCCGAGGCCATCGGACACCTCCTCGCGTTCTTCAAGGAATCGGGCAGACACCTCGAGCCCAAAACTCGTTTTCTGATGTCTGTCATGACCAAGGTGATCAACTACACACCCCGTGGTCTCCGCCAGTACATCAAGCGCGCCGCACAAGAAGGCGCAAGCAAAGACGAAGTCATCGATACGATCCTCCTGAGCTACCCCTGCGCCGGCCTGACAAAAGTCTGTGACGCGGTCGCGATCATGCAGGAGTTGGATATTCCCGAGTGGGTGGATGACGAGCCTGCATGGAGGGAATTAGGCGAGTTACCCGGTATCCCTGAGGGCACGATGCGATCAGTCGAGGTGGACGGACAGAATCTTGTGTTGGTGAGAAGTGAAGGCACTCTCTACGCTCTCAAAGATCGCTGCCCGCATCAGAACGAGGCTCTCAGTAACGGTGAGCTTTGCGGTGGCGTGCTGACATGTGCGCGCCACAAGTGGCAATTCAATGTGGCCGACGGTTCGTGTGCCGGCACGGGCAAAGGCGACGTGGAGAGTATCCCGGTCCGCGAGGAAGGCGGCCGAGTGGAGGTATTCATTTAAAGTTGGCACGATCCCAGCTCAGTTCACCCAAACACAACCCTTGCCTGATACAGCACAACCCCTCAGCTCCGAACTTCAGAACTCGCCCTTTATGAAAGCGTGCCGTGGCGAGCCGGTGCCTTACACGCCCATCTGGCTGATGCGGCAGGCCGGACGCTATATGAAGGAGTATCGGGACGTCCGTGCCAAAGTCTCGATGATCGAGCTGTGCAAGAATCCCGATCTCGCCACGGAGGTCACCGTCACCGCCAGGAATCGCATCGGCGCGGACGCGGCGATTATCTTTTCCGATCTGCCGCTCATACTGGAGCCGATGGGCCTGCAGCTCACGTACGATGAAGGCCCACAGATCCATAATCCGGTCCGTACCCTTGAAGACATCGACCGTCTGCGAGCGCCGGATACAAAGTCGGATATGGCGTTTATGTCCGAGGCTCTGCAACAGACACGGGACGAGCTTCCGCCGGATATCCCTCTGCTCGGCTTCGTTGGAGCGCCTTTTACTCTGGCCTCATACATGATCGAAGGTGGTGGTTCGAAGAACTACGAGCACACGAAGAAGCTGATGTTAGACGAGCCCGATGCATGGCACCACCTGATGGAAAAAGTCAGCCAACCCATAGCGGATTACATGAACCAGCAACTGGCATCGGGCGCGCAGGCGGTGCAGATATTTGATAGCTGGGCCGGGTGCATGACGCCCTCGATGTATCACAAGTATGTGTTCCCGCACGTCAAGGGCATCATCGACAAAGTGACCGGAGGCATCGTGATCAATTTTGCTACCGGCAACCCGGCGTTGCTGCCCCTGCTCGATGCGGCCGGTGGCGACGTCATCGGCATTGACTACCGCATCGACCTGGATGCCGCTCGCAAAATCCTGGACGGAAAACCGATGCAGGGAAATCTCGACCCCTGCGCGCTGCTCGCAGAACGCAAACCGCTGCTCGCAGAAGCGGGGAAAGTGCTCGAGCACGCCGGCGGACAACCAGGACACATCTTCAATCTCGGCCACGGCATTCTCAAAGAGACGCCGGTGGATAATGTAATTGCGCTGGTGGATTACGTGCATGAAGAGAGTAATGCGTAATGTCTTCGCTCATTGTCTATTACGACGAAATCGGCACGAAGAGCGGCAACCGGCCTTACTTTGAGAAGAAGCTGGTGAGCAACATTCGTGACTGCTGTCCTTCGTTGAAGGGGGCCAGCATCCGGCGTCTCTACGGCCGCATCTTTATCGAGACAAGTGAAGAGCTGGATATGGAAGAGACCTCCGAACATCTCGCGCGAGTGGCAGGGATTGCCTCCTTCTCACTGGCACAGGCTATCGAGACGAGCGAAGAGGCGCTCGATGCGGCGGTCGATGCGATTGAACTGCCCGAAGGTGTCAGCACTTTCAAAGTGGACACCCGGCGTTCTGAAAAACGTTTTCCTCTTACTTCAGTCGAGGTAAATCAACGTCTCGGTGCAAGGCTGCAGGCGCGCTCAGGATGGAAGGTGAATCTGAGTGCGCCGGACTTCACTTTTCATGTAGATATCTCTCAGCAGGGCACGTTCGTTTACAGCGGGAAGCAAAAGGGTCTGGGAGGCTTGCCAGTTGGCTCGAATGGCAAACTCGTCTCGCTGATAAGCGGCGGGCTCGATTCCCCGGTGGCCGCATACAAGATGTTTCGGCGCGGGTGCAAAGTGATCTTCGTGCACTTCCACAACTACAGTGCGGACGCCCGGCAAGTGCGCGAGAAGGTGGTCGAGCTGGTCGAGCAGCTCGCCAAGTATCAGTCCACTTCAAAGCTGCATCTTGTGCCATTCGCAATGCTGCAGCAGGCACTGGTAACTGTCGTACCACCAGAAGCGCGCATGGTCGCTTACCGCCGGTTGATGTTTCGGATTGCGGAGACAATTCTCGAAAAGGAAGGTGCAAGAGGTTTCATCACGGGCGACAGCGTCGGGCAGGTCGCTTCGCAGACCCTGGAAAATCTTAACGTCATTTACGACGCGACTACCTACCCGATATTTTCGCCGCTGATTGGGGATGACAAGAACACGATTACAAATATGTCGAAGCAGATTGGCACTTACGAAATCTCCATCAAGCCTTACAATGATTGCTGTACTTTCCTGGTTGCCAAGCATCCTGAAACCAAGATGCGGCTGAAGGACGCGCTGCGCTACGAGGATCGATTCGACAAAGAAAAGTATTGCAGCGAGGCCCTCGAAGAAACGGAGGTACTCGAAATTGGATGAGCTGAACATGGTCGTCGGCATCCTTGGCGTGCACGGTTTTGTGCGCGAGTCGCGTTCCCTCAAAGACAAGCGCAAGGTGGTGAGCAGCATCAAGGATCGACTCAAGAATAAATTCAACATTTCTATCGCCGAGGTGGACTACCAGGAGAGCCACCAGCAGGTCGGGCTGGGCATCAGCATGGTCGGCAACGATCATTCGTTTGTTGACAGTGCGCTGAACCAGGTCATTAATCATCTCCGGCTTCATCCGGTGATGGAGCTTTTTGATTACGAAATCGAGGTTGTCTGAATGAACGTCCCCGGAAGACGGCAGCAACGCCTGAGTGAACTGATCAAAACAACCATCAGCGAGATTCTGATGGAGTTGAAAGATCCGCGTCTTGAGATGGTCACCATCACCCGCGCCGAGGTCGCCAAGGACATGAAGACCGCGAAGATTTACTTTTCGGTCCTTGGCGAAGAGGAACGACAGAGAACTGCTCAACGCGGCCTGGAAACAGCAAGAGGAAAACTGCAGGCCGAACTGCGGAATAAAGTACGGCTTCGTTATACGCCGGTCTTGCGTTTTGAATACGATCCTGCCATCGCTGGAAGTGTGAGAATCGCCCAGTTGCTGAAAGAAGCGTTGCCCGATGATCACGATGATGAAGAAGATATCGAGTCTAATGAAGAAGAGACTGAGGACTGATATGGGGTGCGGGAATTTGTTACCGCTTTGGTCTTCTCAAGCGCTTCAGGAATTGGTTGGCATTCCTATTCTCTTAATCTCACTTTCCGTCCCATCACTCGTCTTCGCCCAAGCGGAAGCGCCCACATCCAAACAGGTCCACAGCGCCATCAAAGCCGGGCTCGAATGGCTGCATAAAGAACAGGCGAAGGAAGGGGCAGATATCGGCAGCTTCGGTAATCCGCGCTACCGGACAGCCACCGCGAGCTTTGCCGGGCTCGCGTTCCTCGCCAATGGGCACACACCGGGCAAAGGCGAGTATGGGAAGGCCATCGACCGTACGATGCAGTTCGTCAAACCGAGCATGACACCGGACGGCTACCTGGGTACTCAGGATAACTCGATGTATGTGCACGCCATCTGCACATTGTTCGGTCTCTCTTATCTTGGACGCTCAACAGATCCTGAAAAGGAAAAGGAACTCGCGGAATGGTGCCGCAAGGCCGTCAAGCTGATCCTTGAAGCACAGAAGATCCGGAAGGCGAGGACGGAGACCGGAGGATGGCGTTACTCGCCCTATGCGCGTGAGAGTGATTTGTCCGTCACCTCCTGGCAGTTACTTACGCTCCACGCGGCGAAGCAATGCGGCTACAGCATCGATGACGACGTTTTCGATTCGGCATTGAAGTTCATTAACAACTCCTTCATGGAAACTGAGGATGGGGAGGGAGGATTCCTCTATCGGCTCGGCACGAGCAAAGAGCCCGAGCCAGCGGCCACGGGCGTGGCGGTGTTTATGAAAGGCCTCTTCGATAAGGAACTCGACGACAAGGTGAACAAGTCACTCAATTACTTGTCCCGCTACCCGCCGGGTTGGGGCGGCCGCCAGTACAATGGCTTTTTCTTTTTTGGTTCGTTCTACATGGCCCAAGGCATGTTCCAGGTCGGTGGCAAGACCTGGGAATCGTATCGCCCGAAGATTCAGGAGGTGCTCATCGATAACCAGGGAGGCGACGGCCGATGGGGGTTCCCGCCCGACAACAAACCGCAGAGCCATCCCGCGGGCGAGGCATACTGCACGGCGATGGCCGTGTTGATCCTTTCATTGGACAAGCAGTACCTGCCCATGTATCAGCGGCAGCGTTCTCTATTCTGAGCTTGGAGTTTGGAAAGCAGGCATACCCAACAGAGCACGCACGAATCACATGTGGATTCAACATGAGCCTTTCAAGACATGAGTTGAAAGAAGCGCTGCAGGCGATCGCCGCAGAAGAGCCCGAATTCATAGATGAATTATTGGGTGATCGATTCCTGCGTAATCCTTTTCCGCCTTCCAAGGCCGGCGAACACTTTATCGTGGATCCTACGGCCACGATTTCTACACTTGCTCACATCGAGCCGCCTGCAGAGAAGTCGCCAATCGTGATTGGCCCCCACTGCCGCATTAACAGTTTCTCATGGCTCCGGGCCTGGGGTGATGGAATCCGGATGGGCGCCCATTGCACGCTCAATCAGTATTCCATGATACAGGGCTCGGTAACCTTGGGAGATGGGGTTCGAATCGGAGCGCACTCCTTGTTCGTCGGCACGGAACACATCAAAACTCGCACCGACATTCCCATCTATCAGCAGGGAACTGAATGGAAAGGGATCACCGTCGGGTCGGATGTCTATATCGGATCGAATGTCACAATCCTCGATGGCGTGACGATTGGCGAAGGTTGCGTGCTTGCCGCTGGAGCGGTGATCAATAAAGATGTGTCGGCCTACTCGATCGTGGGAGGAGTGCCCGCAAAGGTGATCAAGGAAAGGAAATAGCTGGAACCAACATGCAGCCACGTAAACTGAAACTTCACCACATAAACGATGACGAATTACCCGTCTGGCCGGCGACCTGGGGTGTACCTTTCAAAAAAGGCGAACTCTTGGATCCGAATCATCTTCAACTGGTAGATGTCGACGGACAGGCGCTGCCGATTCAGTTCAGATGTCTCACGACTCATGATGACGGGTCTGTCCGCCGCGGCCTGCTCACAACGGAGACTCCTCTGGCGCCGGCCACTGCAAAGGAATTTGTGCTGCAAGAAGGCGAGCCGGTGCCTGCCGAAAGCCAACCCGTTGTGTCAGCCGATTCGGTACAGGTGGCGGCAGGCAAGATCACCGCAACCGATGTCGGTCTGAAGCTCGAAACGATCGCTGGTGAATACGAGCTGAGTTTCCGCTGCGCCGGTTGTTTTCCGGAATCCGATACTCCGGCTGAAGCCAAGCCACTCGAATGGAAGTTCACCGAACTCGAATGCGTTCATGCCGGCGAGGTGGAAGCGCTCTGCGTTCTTAAAGGAGACTTCTACCTTGACGGACAAGAGTTTCTTCAGACGCGTCTCACACTGCGCTCATACGCAAATGCGCCGGTCGTGCTCTGTGATTTTCTGGTTCTGAATCTTACGGAACGCGACTTCATCCAAGTGGATCAGTTGGAGGCGAAGCTGACCAGAAAAGAACATTCATGGTCGGATGTTTCTTATGAAGTGCGTCAGTCCGCGATGATTCATCACTCCGCGCTGCCGGTCGAAGTTCAGGCTCACAGACTCAAGCTCCGCTTTGAAGATTCTGCCGGAGAACGCGAACACACCAGCCGTCTGCTTAATTTCAACGAGACATGGTTTGCTTTGGCTGACGGTC
>JASLXP010000965.1 GCA_030740295.1 Planctomycetota bacterium | reverse complement strand
CCGGCGGCTTGCGCGATGCCTTCTACCACATCCCGGAGGAATTCCTCGCAGACAAGGAACAAAAGATCGAGCTGCACCACCAGCCGGCAAAGGCCCCAGCCGACAACAACAGCTTTGGCGTTTGGCTCTTATCTTCCCCGTCCCGCAGATTACGCCTGACCCAACTCGGCCCCATCTACGCCGTGAACGGCCGAGGAGGAGTGCAATACGACCGCAACATCGCCGCCGGCCCGCTCGTCATGGGTGACAAACGATACGAGACCGGACTGGGCACCCATTCGCCCGCGCTCATCGAGTATCCACTCTGCGGAAAGTTTAGACGATTCAAAGCCACCGCCGGCATCGACCGCCTCACCAAGGGCCGAGGCAGCGTCATCTTTGAGGTTCACGGCGACGACAAACTCCTGTCAAAAACGAAACTCCTCTCCGGCTTCAGCACCCCGGCAACCATCGACGTTGACGTCACCAGCATCAACCGCCTGACCCTCATCGTCAAAGACGGAGGGGACGGCACCACCAACGACTACGCCAACTGGTGCGATGCAGAGCTGGAGTATTGATGATTAATCATTCTCCTAATCATCCTCCTAATCATTCTCAAGAGAGCGGCCGTTCGTCACTCTCTCAGAAGAGAATGATTAGGAGAATGACAAGGAGAATGATCTGAGCCGAAGGCTCGGCCTTCTCCTGGGCACGCCAGCGTCCCGCTGGCTCTTTTCTGCAAAGCGAGCTTCGCTCGCAAGATGCCGGCGGGACGGCGGCGTGCCCAGGGGGGTGCCGATGTCGCCGGCACGCCGGCGTGCCCAGAAAAAATGCAAATCACCCCAATCCCAAAATACCAGGAGTCAAAATATGAGATGGAAAGGATTCATGACCACTTTGCTCGGACTGCTGCCGTCGGCGACCGTTCCGGCTCAGGAAGGCGGGTTGTTACAGCAGTTCCTGGATAAGTCCAAGACCTACGCGGCAACTCCCAAGATCGCCCACACGCCGAAATTCAATCTGGAGCCCTTAACCCCGAAAGAGCACGCGAAGGGAACAGAATGGTTCTATATCCGCGACGGCCAGGAACGGATCGGCCTGATCCAGACCTGGATAAAAGAAATCGAGATGTTCCGCTTCTTCCCGTCCCCCGACGGCAAGGGCGAAAAGTACGAGTTTCCCGAAATCTATCACTGGGCGAACCTGTTCGGATGCCGAATCCAGATGTATGGCACGCAGGGCCTCCCGCCCGTCACTTCGTTCAAGCTCACCTTCACGAAGGAGCGGGGGGATTCGCTGGAATTCAAGGTCGAGCATAAGCACCAGAGAAACATCAACGGCAGCAGCGAGTTTCGCCTGGTGTGGGATGACCGCCTGGGCTACGTGTGGTACTGCACCAGCCGCTATACAATGAACAAGCCTAGGGACATCGAGTTCAATAACTTGTTGGCCGGAGGAATCTCTGATTCCCGCGAAAGCCAAAAGCGATGGCAGAAGACGCTCAGGGCCTGCGCAGACGGCCGCACCACCTTCGTTCATCACAGCCCGATTAACATCCCCAGGAACGACATTCAGGAGGGCGGCTTTGTCGGTTTTGTGACTGAAGAAATGAACCCATTTGTAGAACTGATCGAGACCAACAGCCCCGTCCGCATAGACACCTGCAGCCAATGGTATGACCAGCACATCATCCAGAAACCGACGCAGTTCAAAGGAGCTGATGGACTCTACCGGACTCAGGCGCGCTATCGATTCCTCTCGCTGCCAAAAGCCCTGGCACAGGAACTGGAAGCGTCCGCCGTGCCTGACAGTCGGGCCACCGGCGAATCAAAGTTAACCGGGTTCCTGCAGAACCAGGTCAACGATTTCGAGAGCCCGGTACCTTATGGCCAGGCCTACAACGGGCCGATCTGGCAACACATAGGCACCACTGACGAGTGTGCCCATTCGGGAAAGAGATCGATCAAACTGACCGGCCAGGGCCCGGGCAAAGTGAAGTCCGCCTCGCCCATCGGCGGTGGCCCGGCCGTCTACGGAGAATCGAAGAAGAGCTATCGCCTGGCCGGATGGGTGAAGACCCAGGGGCTCAAGGACGGCGGCGCCTACCTGGAGGTAGACGACGTTTTCTGGAACTGGAAGGACGTGAGAGACACCCGCCGGACGAAGAAACTCACCGGCGATCAGGATTGGACTCGCCTGGAAGTACAATTCACCCCATCAAAGAACGACCCGCTCTTTTTGATCAAGCTCTGCGTCGAGGGCACCGGCGCCGCCTGGTTCGACGATCTGGAATTGATGGAAGTAAAGAAGTAAGCGTTCTTCGAGCCGGGCTCGGAGGCGATTCGACGTAGGACGGACAGGTTGTCCGTCAGTTCTTCATTCTCCTAATCATTCTCCTAATCATTCTCCTAGTCATTCTCAAAAAGCGGTCATTGTCACTCCTTCAGAGGAGAATGATTAGGAGGATGATTAGGAGAACGGTCTGAGCTGAAGGCTCGGTTTTCCCTGGGCACGCCAGCGTACCGCTGGCTCTTTCCGCGGAGCGAGCTTCGCTCGCCGATGCCGCCGGACGGCGGCGTACCCAGGGGGGTGTGCGACGAGGCCACCGGGTTTTCCCTGGGCACGCCAGCGTCCCGCTGGCTCTTTCCGCAGAGCGAGCTTCGCTCGCAAGATGCCGGCGGGACGCCGGCGTGCCCACGTGGGGATCGCGGCGTGCCGGGGGTGTGCGCAGTTGCCGCTGGCCACACCGTAGTTTCATTAAACTATTACATGATCAAATACATTACAGGTTTCTCATCAAATAAGCGTCTTGGAGCATTTTATAGCGCTTTTCAATCTCTTGAATTACGTTTTGCAAAACGTATATTGTTGAAAACACCTATTGGCAAAAAAGGAGGAGGGCGATGCCTGTATCTCAACGAGAGCTTGCACAGACTCTCGGAATATCGCAGATGACCGTATCCAGGGCGTTGCGGGGCGACCCTGGCGTCAGCAGTCGCGTGCGCAAGCGAATTCTGCAATCCGCCCAGGAAATGGGATATCCCGTCGCGGCCCGATTCCGCCGAGAAAGCGCGGGCCTGGAACACGTGGTCTGCTCTATCATAAATACCGGGACTGACAGCAGCGAAGGTTTCCACGCCCGATTGCTGAAGGGAATTCAACTGGGCGTCCGCGAGACCGGGGCTGAACTCATCAACTACGACGAGACACCGAACGCGTGGGAAGAGGAATCGGATGTCGGGTGGCCCCGCGTCGTCAGCCGCCGCCAGGTCGACGGCGTCATCCATCTGTTCGGCGGCCACCCGGATCATCGCCCTGGCTACTCATGTCCCGTGCCCCACATCTCGATTTTCTATCCGGTCGACGAGGCGAGTGACGTAGCTACCGTGGACAACTTCAGCGGAGCTCGCGAACTCGGCGATCACCTTGGTGCCCTGGGTCACCGACGGGTCGCCTTCGTTGGGCCTGTCACGCCCCTGGCAGAGGAGCGGCTAATCGGACTGCAAACCGGCCTCAAAACCCACGGCAGCAGCATCCCGGACGAACTGATTGCGCAGGAGTTACCCGGCTCCAACGTCGAGTCTGCTTCCCGTTTGCTGCAAAAAATTCTTCCGCTCAATTCGGTGAAACCGTCCACAGTTCACGCCCGTTTCACCGCAATCGCCGTGTACAACGACCACCTGGCCGCGATAGTGATCGATCAACTGAACCGCAAAGGCCTGCGCGTTCCGGAGGACATCAGCGTGACGGGATTCGATGCCGTTCGCCCGCTCGATTACCAAGGCCCTCCACTGACCACTTCTGCGCTGCCGCTGGAGTCCCTGGGAACGGAAGCCGCCCGTCTTCTCTACTGGCGTCTCGACTTCCCCAGCGCTCCCCGCCGCACCCTCGTACTCGACACCACGTTCGTTGCCGGCGATACC
>JASLXP010000964.1 GCA_030740295.1 Planctomycetota bacterium | reverse complement strand
CGGCAAGTTTCTGAATCCGAAGTATCTGAACATGTTCGGATACCCGGAGATCGTGCGGCTGGCCCCCAAAGGCTGGGCGGAATGCTTCGAGATCGCTGTCGATTCCGGCAAGCCGGAGCCTTACGGCAAAGGCAGCAACTTTGCTTATGACATCATGACGGAACCGATTCATCAGGCCGAGGAACTCGCACGCGCTGGGGAACTGCCGCCCAATGTTGAAGAGAGGCTCGATATTCTGCAGGGCCTGCTTAAGACGGCGGTCGCCCAAGCCAACCGCGAAATGCTCCAGGAGTACAGCGATGAAGAAATGCAGAAGCGTCGGCTTTCTGCGCTGGTCGCACTGATTGCGATCGTGATCGTGTTTGGGCTTGTCTTTAGAAAGATTGTGAGAGTGTTCACCCCGGAAGATGCGTTGGAGCGCGGCAGCGCCTGGGGATTCCGCAAGTTTGCATGGGCTTACTTTCTTCTGATACCTGCGCTGTTGACTATTTTCGTCTGGCAGTACGTTCCACTGTTTCGCGGCTCGATCATGGCGTTTCAGGATTACCGGATCATGGGCGGATCGAAATGGATCTGGCTCGATAACTTCGGGCACCTGATCTGGGATCCGAGCTGGTGGATGTCTGTCTGGAATTCGCTGCGCTACAGCTTCCTGGTCATCGCGTTGACGTTTCTGCCTCCGGTTATCCTCGCCATCCTGCTGCAGGAGGTGCCAAGCGGAAAGTATCTGTTCCGCACGATCTATTACCTGCCGGCGGTCATCAGCGGGCTGGTGGTGATCATCCTGTGGAAGATGTTTTACGACAGCAATGAAAGGGGGGCGCTCAATGCCATTATGATGAGGATTCCGGCTATCGGTTATCTGGTCCTCGGTCTGCTCCTTTTCGGGCTGATGGCTGCCTTCGCCCGCCGGGTCTACTTCCATGAAAAGTACACGGCTGTCGGAGGATTTGTCTTCGTTGGCCTGATTCTGTTTTACACCTGCTGTGCGCTGGCCTGGCCGATTCTGAAGCAGGATGAATTACCATTCCTTCAACGCCTGTTCGCCACACTGCCGGAACCATATCGGTGGCTCGATGATTCAAGCACCGCGATGTTCTGCTGCGTGCTCCCCATGATCTGGGCGGGAATGGGCCCGGGATGCCTGATTTACCTCGCCGCGCTCAAGGGCATTGCGGATGATTTCTACGAAGCGGCCGACGTGGATGGAGCAACCTTCATCGACAAGATTCTGTTCATCGTTTTCCCGATCCTTAAACCGCTGATCATCATCAACTTCATCGGCGTCTTCATCGGCTCGTGGAATTCCACCGCCAACATCCTCGTCATGACTGGCGGAGGCGCCAACACCGAAGTCACCGGACTGCACATTTTCTACAAAGCATTCATCTACTTGAAATTCGGCCCAGCCACCGCCATGGCCTGGATGCTCGGGTTCATGCTGATCGGCTTCACCGTTCATCAACTCCGCATCCTCTCACGAATGGAATTCCGTACGACTGGAGATAAAGACTGACCGCCTCATCGACCATCAACCATTAGCCATTCCTTCCCGTGCCCATCATTTCAACAATAGGTAGAAAGCAGCTCAAAACACGGGCCCTCGTCTGGAGCATCTACATGATCCTTGGGGCTGGTGCACTGACGATGGTCTACCCGTTTATGCTGATGATCGCGGGGAGCACGAAGAGCGCGATGGACTTCAGTGAGTTCGTGCCAGTTCCGAAATATCTCATCGATGAAGACAAGCTCTACGCCAAGTATCTCGAAGGGCTCTTCAATGAATCGATGGAGTTTCGCGACATCGCCTACCGGGACAGCGTGATCTCCTTCGAGTACGAAACCAGACCTGAGCATCCCAACCGTAAATTCGCCGATGAATGGAAGGCATTTGTCTCCGAGGCAGAGCTGCCACATTACGTCTATACGATCGGTAACGTCAGAGCGACTTACTCCAGGACGGTACCGCAGGCGCTAAGGGAATTTAAGAAAGAGCTCGCGGAAAGGTTCGAGGATGACATCGACCTCGTGAATCGAGAACTCGGAACGGATTTCGTCGGATGGAATTCCGTTTACAGAATACCCGAGTCGTACCTCGAACGCCGGAACAAGCTGTCCATCACAACGTTCGCGGACACGTTCGAGGAGTTCAAATCTCGGCAGCCGCTCTCAAACCGTTACTACTTTTCGGTCGAAGGATATTTCAAGAAACAGTTCGTCAAGCCGAAGTACTCGAAGGAGATTGCCAAATACAACACTGCACACGGAACGGACTATGCCTCATACGGGGATGTCCACCTCGTCCGGGAACTCCCGCAGAACGACCAGGAACGCAAAGACTGGCTGGACTTTGTGCGCAACACTCTGAACGTCCTCTGGATTCGAGCGACTGCTGATGCTGCCGCGCCCTACCGCGAATTCCTCAAAGCGAAATATCAGGGGACAGGCGCGCTCAACAAGAATTACAGAACTGAGTACGCGTCGTTCGGTGAAATCCCCCTGATTCAGGAACCTCCGTCCGGGGGGATGGCAGCCAGCGACTGGGTTGCCTTCATCGAAGGCTGGAAAGATCCAATCACGAAGCAGATGCACATGCTGCCCGCGGATGCCATCCGCATCCACAGTGTGGACTTTATGTTTCGCGACCATCTGGCAAAGAAATACGAAACCACCGCCGCTCTGAATGAGAAACTTGGCACCGGTTTCAAGACATTCATCGACGTGCTCCCACCGCAGCGAGACCTGCACTTCTACGAGTTCGACTCGAAGAAAAGTGATATCAGGTGGGAGTTCACGACGCGCAACTACAAGGCGGTGGTTGACTACATGGTCATCCACGGCAGAGGCATCATTAACACGGTGATCTACTGCACACTCGCTGTGCTGTCGGCCCTGCTGGTGAATCCACTCGCGGCCTACGCGATGAGCCGTTTCAACATCCCATCCAGTTACAAGATCCTTCTTTTCCTGATGCTGACCATGGCCTTTCCACCGATGGTCACACAGATTCCCGTCTTTCTCATGCTGCGGGAGTTTAACCTTCTCAACACCTTCGCCGCGCTCATCCTTCCCGGCATGGCAAACGGTTACGCCATCTTTCTTCTGAAAGGATTCTTCGATTCGCAGCCCCGAGAGCTTTACGAAACCGCCCAGATCGATGGGGCATCGGAATGGACGATCTTCTGGCATATTACCATGAGCCTTTCCAAACCAATTCTTGCTGTTATTGCGCTACAGGCATTCACCGCAGCCTACTCGAATTTCATGTTCGCCCTCCTCATCTGCCAGGACGAGAGCATGTGGACCCTCATGGTCTGGCTCTACGAGCTCCAGCAGAGAAGCGGCCCCGGCGTCATCTATGCCTCGCTCATCATCGCAGCAATCCCCACCCTGGTCATCTTCATCTTCTGCCAGAACATCATCATGCGCGGCATTGTCGTGCCTGTGGAAAAGTAGGCCGTTAATCTCCTTGCTCACCATCCACCGCTGGGATATCGACTCTCGAGCCTGATGTCATTCTGCGGAGCGCTGCCAGAAAATGCGGCTTGCTGAACGGAAACGCCATCATCTCTTTGGCACCGGCGCGGCGGACGTCGGCCCCGTTCAGGCGGCTGATGTGATTGTAGATGACTGCGATCCGGCTCTCGGGATGTTGCTTGTAAAACTGCCGCAGGGATTTAAGCCGCTGATGCGGGGACAGGGTGAGGTCCACAACTACAGCAATCGGCTTGATGCTCTCGTAAAGATGATGGGACTGGGTCTCCGTAAGCGCCTCTTTGCAGAGGGCGAACTCCGATTCGTCCAGCGCGTTGCGGATAGCAAAACGCACGGTCGGGGAAACATTTATCAGTAGGACGTTCTGGCTCATGGTGACTGACAGTCTAATCCAGTTTTCTGCTGTCCCGGAGCGCCAAACCGCGAATGAGACTCTAAATCTCGAGCTCCGTAAATGGCAGCCCGAAAGTTTCAGCAACGGCCCGGTTGGTGACATCACCTCGATGAATATTCACTCCCCGGCGCAGGGCTGCATTTTCCCGGCATGCGGTCTGGAAACCTTTATCTGCCAGCTCGAGGGCGTACGGCAGGGTGACGTTTGCCAAAGCATAGGTAGAAGTGCGTCCTACTGCACCGGGCATATTCGGGACGCAGTAGTGTACTACGTCGTCCACTATGAAAGTCGGCTCTTGATGGGTGGTCGGTCTTGTTGTCTCCACGCAGCCGCCCTGGTCGACGGCTACATCGACGATCACGCTGCGCGGCTTCATCAGCTTCAGCATGTCACGGGTAACGAGCCGCGGTGCGAGGGCGCCTTCGATCAGCACAGCGCCGATGAGAAGATCCGCATGCCGCATGCTGTCCCGGATGTTGTGTGCATCAGACATGAGGGTGGCCACGTTCGGCGGCATGATGTCATCGAGATAGCGGAGTCTGGAGACGTTCACATCGAGAATGGTTACTCTTGCGCCGAGTCCTGCGGCAACTTTCGCCGCGTTGGTGCCGACGATACCTCCGCCCAGGATCAGCACGTCGGCCGGTGCCACACCGGGGACGCCCCCAAGAAGGATGCCGCGGCCGAGCATGGGTTTTTCCAGGTATTTTGCGCCCTCTTGAATGGACATCTTTCCGGCTACTTCGCTCATGGGCGTCAGCAGCGGGTGCTCACCGTTTTCCGTGCGGATGGTCTCATAGGCCACAGCGGTAATACCTGATTCGCGCACGGCAGTTGTCAGTTCTTCTGAAGCGGCGAAGTGGAAGTATGTGAAGACGATCTGTCCGGATTGCAGCAGGGGAAACTCTTGCGGCAGTGGTTCTTTCACCTTTACCACCATCTCAGCCTGTTTGTAAATCTCTTCCGCTGATTCGACAAGCCTGGCACCCACTTGCTCGTAATCGGTGTCTGACAATCCACTGCCAAGACCAGCAGTTTTCTGGACGAGGACGGTGTGCCCCCGGTGTGTCAGCTCCTCGACCCCGGCCGGAATCGTGGAAACTCGGTATTCATCCGCCTTCACTTCCATGGGAATTCCAATAATCATGACTTTGGTCCTAAGTATTCTGTTTCATTTGGGGCTGTGTCGGCGGATGTCATTCTATGTCAGATGTGGATTGCCGTCAGGAGCAGAAGAGAATTGAAAACCCAGCAGATTTTTCTAACATCACACCTTCCACAGAGGAACTCAGACAATCATGATCTACAAAGGGCAGAGACGTTTACCCTTTTAGGCCCAGCAATGCTCCCACATCGCCGCCATCCCATTGCTGGGCCGCTTTTTTGTACTGAGAGTTTTACGAGCATTTCGATGGCCGAAGAGAACCTTAACTGGATCAGCCTGCAAGAAGCCCAAATCCTCATGGGGCGTTGTGAAAGTACGGCTAGACGGATCATCAGAAAACACAGTATTCGCACAAAAAAGGTCCTCGTCGATCGAGGGCAGGAATTGCGGATCTGCCTGCAGGATGTCCAGCAGTTGCTGCCGGACGAATCTGTCGCGCTCCAGAAAGCGCCCCCATCTTCGCCTGCCAAGGTCGTCGATCAGGCTGAATTTGTCGATGAATTTCAGAACTCAATGCGGGCGCTCGTTCAGGCAAGCACAGCGCAGATGGAGGTGCTCGAACGCTTGAGCGTGCGGCTGGACTCCAACAATCATGAACGCACCGAGGTCGTTGAATCCCAGCGTCAGCTTTCGGATTCGCTGGCCAATATCAATCGCACTTCAAAAGCGCAGGCGACGGCCCTCCTCGAATTCGGGGATCGATTGAAGGAGCAACCTGAACGCTCGTCCGCGCCTATGGCAGCCGCTGCGATCATTTGTCTGTGCCTCGGTCTGTTGATCGGAGCAGGCGCGGTGTACTTCCTTATAGCGAACAAGCCTTCCGATCTGGATGCGCAGGTAAAGAAAGCTCTTGATGCTGAGAGAGCAGCCTGGGTAAAGGAACTGGACGAGAAGCTTCGCCAGCAGAAGGCCGATTTGGAGAGCAGAGCAAAGCCGGCATCCCTCGCGGAATCCAACAATGCAGGCGATGATAAGGAGACGGATGAAATCAGGATCATCGAAGTTGAGGATGACGAGCCGATGTCGGATAGGGAAGCAACAAGCCCTGAGCAGCCAGCCGATGAAACACCGGAAGTTTCAAAGGTGGAGGGCCTGATCGTACCGACACCAGGCAAGGGACAATGATCGAGCAACCCGTTGTCGTTGGCATTACCGGGGCGAGCGGCGCAGTCTATGCCGAACGGATGCTGCAGTTTTTGAGCAAGGCGCGGATTCCTGCGCACGTGGTCATCTCACGAGCGGGCGCGCTGGTCATTGAAGAAGAGCTGGGTAAGAAGATCGATTCGGAGTCACCGGATGTGAGCGTCCTGGGCGCGGATCCCGACATCGTCAAGGCTTACAGCA